>JABMPE010000130.1 GCA_013203845.1 Rhodopirellula sp.
CGTTCCAGTCGTCGCTGAGGCTGGGGGTTCGGTTGGCGAGCATGGCCAGGGCACCGTCGAGGCTCCAGCGCATGCCGGTGCGGTCCAGGCGATCCTCGACGACGAGACGGCAGGAGCCTTCGATGATGCCACTGGCAATCGGGTAGCCCTCGCGCAGGCAACCAGCACCATTGTCTTGTCGGAAGGAGCGATCAAGCAACTGACAGGAGGCAAGAGTTGGACGGGACGAAAAATGCGTCAAGACAATTGGCAATTCGCCTTAACGCATAAATTCGCGTTCGAGACCAACAACATGCCACAGTTCTCGGATGATCCCGCTCTCTGGGATCGAATCATTGTGATCGAGTTTTCAAGACGGTTCTGGGATGAAGACAAGGACAGTCCGGGACCAGCAAAATTGAAGCAGGATCGAAATCTACGCAAGAAGCTGACAGAAGAAGCCAGCGGCATTCTTGCATGGATGGTTCAGGGATGCCGACAGGTTCAAGACTTTGAAGGCTTGCGATCACCAGCTTGCATACTCACAGAGGGTATCTATCAACGGAGGAAGAACGGCTGGATGCTGGCTCAATTCCTTCCCAGAAGAACAATCGGATGCTCTGGTGTCTCTGGTTTACAGCGTCAGCATCGACTCGAAAGCGACTGCCAGTATCGTCAGCTCAACATTCAATGAATGCTGTTTCAGGAACGCAGTTCTCCGCACGGAATTTTCAAATCATAAACGGCTTCGCAACCAGCCGTTCCAACGACTCATATTGCGCATTGAGCCGCACGGCGATATCCTGGCCCGGCAAGATGTCGCATCACACTGAAGGAAACTCAAAACATGGCAAGTATCAGTACAGAGAAGGCTTCCGGCAGACGAACGATTCAATTCATGGCTGCTGACGGGAAACGACGCTCCATTCGTCTCGAAAAAGTCTCAATGCGATTTACTCAGACGTTCTGCGGACACGTTGAAAAACTTAACTTGGCAAGAATCATGGGAGGTGCGGTTGAACGAGATACAGCGGCATGGGTACGGTGGTCTCAGAGTCCCAAGTGAAGCACTGTCTCTGACATGGGGCGATATCGATTGGCACAATCGCAGGATTCGAATTCCAAGCCCGAAGACGGAACACCATGAAGGTAAGGACTCACGAAGCATCCCGTTGTTTCCTGAGTTGGTAGAGCCACTTCAGGACGTCTTTGATCAAGCAGAACCGGGAACGGAATTCGTCATCAGTCAGAATCGGCCACTGGCTGTCCGTGAGGATTCAGGCTGGTCTAACGCAAATCTGCGGACTCGGTTCGAGAAGATCATCAAGAGGGCCGGTCTGACGCCTTGGCCCCGGCTCTGGCAGAATCTGCGATCCAGCCGGGAAACAGAACTGGCAGAAGATTTTCCGCTTCACGTCGTCGTAGCGTGGCTGGGAAACTCAGAAGCGGTGGCGACTCCGCATTATTTACAGGTCACTGACGACCATTTCGCAAAGGCGGCTCAAAAAGCGGTGCAGAATCCGGTGCAGTCAGCGTCGGATTCACGTCGTCAGACGTCGCAAGCCGATTCATGGACGTCGACGAAAAAGCCTGAAATGCAACGAAAAACGGCCGCATGCGAAAACATGCGACCGTTCGGGATGGGCGATGAGGGACTCGATTGGTTTGACGGAATCAGTCGACAGTGTCACGACTTACGACAACGCGGCATCGTCCCGAATTCAGAACGGCGCGAAAACCGGCGCTGTTGGCGCAAGCAATCAGCAACTGGCCTGGCTGAATGAAGTCTGGTCGAGTCTTCCGGAGGGCACTCGGGGAATGGTGCTGGAGATTGCTCGGGACGCCGTCGGGGGTGGGATGGTGTCAGAGTCGGAAGCCGATCGGGTTGGAGCGGGTCCTTTTTCGTCGTGATGACGTTACCCCTATTCGGAACTGTCACGGCGAATGACACACTTTGTTTTTAATCCTGCCGACGTACCGCCCGTCCCGATCGGAACCGCCTGGCGATGGCTGACGCCTGCCTCAGAAGTCTCGGGTCCTCCCTGTCGCTTTCTCGCTCCTGTGACCATACGGAAGTGGCGAGTTAGCACAGAGACTTACTTTTGAGGGGATGGCGTGAAGCCGTTTGGGTCCTTCCGAAGCCGTAATTCCAAATGACCTAGAATGGAACAGGCACGGCGCTGGACAGACTTTATTTCGCGCGCACACGGTTCTGGCAGGTCGATTCGCAAAGTTTTGCGAGAAAGAAAGAGTGTCTCTCAGCTCGACTGTTCCCTTAATGGGTCCCGGAAAAGATGGCCGGGAAGGACCCGCGACGATTCTGGTTGCTGACGGAAGACGGACGTTTGCACAGTCGGTAGGATTCCTGATTCAATTCCATGCGAATCAGTGCTGTTCAATCCCGTCCGTCCGAATCAAATGAGCTGTCATGCCCGTTGAATCGAAGCCGCTGTTCCGTCCTGATGTTCTCCGGCCTCACCTGTCGGCTTTTCAATGGCCGCCTGAGAATCTGGACGACATCAGGACGCACCTCAAGAAATGGGGGGCGATGTTCCAGTCTGGCCGGGCTGACAAGTTCAATGAGAAAGAACTCCTGCCGGACTTTCTGACGGACATCTTCTGCAACGTACTTGGGTACAAGCGACCGGCAGACAATGCAGAGCGGTTCACGTTCTCACGAGAGAAGCACGTCCAGGTTGACGGTAAGTTTGCCGACGCGGTTCTCGGAAACTTCCGGCCATCCGGGAATGAATACACGGTCGCACTGGAAGGAAAGGGACCGCTCGACCCGCTCGATCGACCGCATGCGGGGCGGAAAATGTCGGCAGTCGATCAGGGCTACCGATACGCCATCAACCTGCCGGCAGACTGGATCATCGTTACGTCGATGCGGGAAACGCGTCTGTATCACAAGGGATCCAACCAGTACACCTTCGAACGATTCGACATTGAGCGACTGGCTGACGATGACGCACTGCTGAAACGGTTCCTGTTCCTTCTGGGAGCAGACCGCGTTGTACCGGAGTCGGGGCCGTGCCATCTGTACGGATTGCTGGCATCGTCTGAAAAAGTCGGGAAGGAACTCACCCGCGACTTTTACGGGCGATATGCCGACATGCGGCAGAACGCCTTTGATCAGATCTGCGCTGACAACCCGACCGCCTCACGTTTTGAACTGCTCAGTGCAACGCAGAAGCTGCTTGACCGGATTCTGTTCGTGTCTTTCTGCGAGGATCGGGGCCTGTTACCAGCGGATACGATTCAGGGGGCCTACGAACATCGAGACCCATACCACCCAAGACCCATCTGGGACAACTTTCTTGGACTGTTTCGTGCGATCGACACGGGCAACGAAGGGTTGAAGATTCCGGCCTATAACGGCGGCCTGTTCGCGTTTGACGACGTACTCGACAAGCTGGAACTGACCGACGGCGTCTGTGCCTATTTTCAGGAGCTGGCCGATTACGACTACCGCCCTCCCGGCGAGGTCTCGGCAGAAAGTGCTTCGGACGGACAGCTCATCGACGTCGACATTCTGGGACACATCTTCGAACAGTCGATCACGGATCTGGAGCGCATCCGAAATAACATCGATAGCCCGGAAGTCACGAAACCGCGCGAGCAGAAGAAAACGCGACGCAAGAAGGAAGGGGCGTTCTACACACCGGCTTTCATCACTCGGTATATCGTCGAACAAACTCTGGGCGGCGTTCTGGCGGACCGTTTCGAAACTCTGCGGAACAAGCATCAGTCAAAGGCAAAAGGTACGGCCCGAAAGTCTTTGGAAAGTCCCGATGTCTACGAACTGGACAAGCTCAACGAGCCTCAAACGAAGGCGCTGGTCGAGTTCTGGGAAGCGTGGCAGGACGAACTGAAGACCGTGCGGGTTCTCGACCCGGCCTGTGGTAGCGGTGCGTTCCTGATTGAAGCCTTCGACCAGTTGCACACGGTCTATCAGTCATCGAACGACCGGCTGGAAGAACTGCGGGGTTCGCGGTCTCTGTTCGACCCCGACCGGCAGATTCTGCAACACAATCTGTACGGAGTGGACTTGAACGATGAGGCCATCGAAATCTGTCGACTGAGTCTGTGGATCAAGACGGCGGCGCGGGGCAAAGTCCTGACCAGCCTGGACCACACGATCCGAGTCGGCAACAGCGTGGTGACGGACCCCGGAGTTCATCCGCGAGCACTCGACTGGAAGGCTGCCTTTCCGGAAGTCTTCGAACAGGGTGGCTTTGACGTTGTCGTTGGCAACCCGCCATACATCCGGCAGGAATGGCTGGCCCCGTTCAAACCTCACTGGAAGGAAGTGTTCGCGACATTCGACGGCGTCGCGGACATCTTTACCTATTTCTTCGAAGTCGGATCGAACCTGTTGCGGGACAATGGCAGACTCGGATTCATCACGTCGGGAAGCTGGGTTCGCGGCAACTTTGGGGCACCACTACGGAAGTTTCTGGCCGAAAGCGTCGCCATCGAGTCGATGATCGACTTCGGTGAATATCAGCCGTTTCAAGATGCGGAGATGATCCGTCCTTCGATTGCGATTCTGAGAAAAGACGCGCCGGGCGGTTCGATGAAACTTTTCAAATGGCTGACAACCGGCTCACCGCCCGAAAACCTTTCTGACGTCATCAAGGATTCTTCGACCATGCGAACCGACCATCTTGGTTCGGATGCGTGGGAGCTTGAAACGGATGACGTTCGGACACTCAAGCACAAACTAAAAGTGGCTGGATCATCGCTCGGTTCATTTTCTAAAGCTGAAATTCGGCGAGGAATTCTGTCCGGATTGATTTCCGCATTCGTAATTGATTCAGCAACCCGAGATCAGTTGATTGCAAGTGATGAAAAAAGCCAGGAACTCATCAGGCCGTTCCGCAAGGGGTCACAGATCCGACCGTGGCACATTGAGGACACGGACGCATTCTTGCTCGCGATCAAATCTAGTGGCAACCACGTGTGGCCGTGGTCAAATGCGCCAACTGATGATGAGGCGGAAGAGTGTTTCAAGAGCACGTACCCCGCAATTCACTCGCATTTGACCCAATTTCGGGATGCAGCGATCGCTCGAACTGACCAGGGACGGTTTTGGTGGGAATTACGAGCGTGTGGTTACTGGGACGAACTCGACCTCCCAAAGGTCGTTTGGCCAGACATAAGCAAGCAGCCACGATTCAGTTTAGACACCGAAGGTCGGTACTTCGACAACACTGGTTACATGATCGCTTCGGCGGATTACTTTCTGTTGGGAATCATGTCTTCTTGGGCAACATGGTTCTTTATCAGCAAGACCGCACAGCCATTACGGCTTCGTGGAGATCGTTGGCAGTATCGACTGTTCGATCAGTTTATGGAGCATGTTCCAATTCCCGCTGCGAGCGACGAAGAACGGCATGCAATTGCGATCCTCGCTGAGCGATCTTCAGAAATCGGCGTTCAACGCAATGAGCTGGAAACCCGCGTTCAACGGAGACTTGAGCAGGCATTCGGTCAAGGCGGCGCGGGCGAATCGCTCGGAAAGCTCAACAACAAGGCTCAAGAGTGGTGGGCACATTCCCTCAACGAACTTGGCACAGAGCTGAAAAAGAGTTTCCGTCTCAAGGCCAGTCCGTTCAAGAAGCCTCAGACGGCTGACGAGTGGGAATCGTACCTTGCCGAAACGCAGAGCGAGCACGCCAAGCTGACTCAGCAACTGGCTGCCGCCGAAGCGGAGATCAACGATCGGGTCTACAAGCTCTTTGATTTGACCCCGGACGAAATCAAGCTCCTGCAACGCGAAGTCGAGCACTAAGCCGACACGTTCCAATCGATTCGACGGAATCTTTTATCGATGGTCTGGTTTGGAGTTTCCCCGGAATGAATCAGGACTCGCTGAAATGCCTGCTGTCTCAACTCTCCATCAAGTGGAAGAAACTCGACAGCATCGACTTCAACTCGCGTGAAGAGCTGGACTGGCTGTTCGATCACGGCTTGATTGAAGGCGGTCTGGATGTTCTCGTTCACGGAATGACGTGCGGAGAATCATTTCGACAGTTGTACGTTGTCAGCGGTCAAGGCTGGCACGAAAACACCAACATGCAGGCAATTTCTGATGCCGCTCTTCACGACAAGGAAGTCGGAGTTCAAACGGGGAGTCATTGGGCTTATCTTCGACTGACGCCGACAGGTGTCGAACAGAAACGCTCTGACGTACTCCCGGATTCGATGGTTGCATTCCGCATTGAGCAGGTCGACTGTTTCGAGGAACTGGCGACCGACGAAGATCGGGAGCGACTGGCCGAAGACGAAAAGCTCCGACTCTATTTTCGAACGAACATCAAGGAAGCATTCCGCGAACTGAAGCCGAATGATCTTGCGTTTACGGTGAAGCGAGATGGGATCAAACAACGAGTTACGCTGGCGGAGTACACCAGGCTCGGGCTTGGGTTCAGTGCCGAACACATCGTCGTCGGACAGCAGCACGAATCGATTCAGAGAGACCTGATCGCCATTCTCTGGCCTGACCTGGCTGAGCCGATCGAACTGGATGGTTCAATCGATGCGTACACGCAAGCATCCCAACGGCTGCAAAACTGGACCGGAGTCGCCATGCCGTTCTGCCATCGTGACTGGCGGGCATTGAGCGAGTGGGCTGGTCTGGAACCGGAAGAAATCACAGACGACTGGCTCGACAGTTTTCTTGTGCCACGTCTGCGCGTTCTGTGGTTCAAACGGAAGCAAACTAATCACTCGCCACCAGCGCCGCCGGAGAGTCCACCCAACGGGCGCAAACGCAAGAAACCGGGGCGTGCATCTGAAGTGAATGACCTTGATCTGAAAATTCTGGAGATCCACAAAGATGGGCAGAAACATCGTGAGACAGCAGAAGCAGCCGGAGTATTTACTCCAGACGGACTCCCTGACGACGACCGTGTCCGGAGAGTCTTGAAGGCAGAGAGCGAACGGCAGCGGCGAAAAAAGCGATCCACGAAATAGAAATCGAATTCGTGGATCGTGGAAAGTTTATTTTCTTGTAAATCCAATCCCCTGCGGTTCCCTGCACTTCAGAACAAAACTGCAATCCACGAATCCAGAATCTACGTTCGCACGTGGAAAGTACGAATAGTCTCCCTCGCATTGGCAGCCGCTTGTTGAGCTGCTGAATTTGTTCTTCGAACACGGAGGGATTTCAGAATGCTTGCTCAAGCAGCATCGGTTGAAGGCGGGACGCGGCTGGCAGTGACGTACCGGGAAGCGGGAGATTCGCTCGGAGTTTGCGAGCGGGTTGTCTGGCAACTGGTCAAAGACGGCAAGCTCAAAGC
>JABMPE010000131.1 GCA_013203845.1 Rhodopirellula sp.
CCGTCGACGGTGCCGTCGCCACGCTCGCCACCAGAACGACGTACCTCAGCGACGACTGGCACGACTACCACCAGTTCCGCATCACACGAGAACAGACCACACTCCACCCCAACGCCAAAACTTGACCGAGGCGAGCGAGTTACGCCC
This sequence comes from Rhodopirellula sp., assembly GCA_013203845.1. GTDB lineage: Bacteria > Planctomycetota > Planctomycetia > Planctomycetales > Planctomycetaceae > JABMPE01. The sequence goes on from JABMPE010000131.1 coordinate 148, forward strand.
TCTGGGAATCTGGGGAACTACACGTTGATGCAAGATGCAAGTTGCAGTTCTTCGAGCCAGTGGCTACGTCGAATTCTTTGAATTCTGTGCAGTCTGATTTCCTAACGGTAGATTTAATGGAGGCAGTACACGCCCACATATCTAACTCTAACACACCTTCGGCGCTTGGCGTTCAATCTTGCCGGTACAGAATTCGGTACAGAAAAGATTGCATTCGCTGAGAATCTCTGTAAATCATGTCCAGTTTTGCAGGCTGGTTGTGTTTGCTGTAATGGCGTAACTCCCGATTTTGACATGACTTTTGATGCAGTCGCGTTCTTCGACATGGCGGATTGTGATTCCGTTGCTCGCGGTCATGAGCCCTGCTGAATCGTTCGTTGATTTGCACTCGGTACACAACGGCGGTACAGAATACCGACTTGCAAATCCAAAGACGTTTGTCGCCCTCATGCCGGATGCAGATTCGGAGTTCCACCGCAAAGACACGTGCGGCCGCAAGGGCTCGGGGTGTTGAGTTGGATACATCGTGATGTGCTGTGAGCGCGGTGTGAGCGCCATTGGCAATACGACACGACCACAGGTACAATCCAGATACAATGCGAGTATTCTCGCAACGATAGTTGTTTCAAGGAGTTAGATGCAAATTCAACGTGTCTTCAATGCAATCACGAATCGAGAGAATTAGGTTGAGGGCCTAGTGGGAGTTAAATCCCGTGGAGGTTCAAGTCCTCTCTTGCGCATTTCAGTGAAAGGGTTTACGTCAATCCGGCGTGAACCCTTTTTTCATGCGCCCCGAAAATCGGGGGCAAATCCAGGGCAGCACGGCGCTCGTGTGGGACCAGCATTGCTGGCGCATTCCCGCATCCAGTCATACAGAACGCACTCGATCGCATTGCCGAGGCGTGTACCACGTGAGAACGCAATGAAGACACCACTTTACATCCTGACCTTCTGTGTCGTCGCCGTCGCGAGCGAATTCAGCGAGGGTGCCGACAATTCGGCGGCGTTGCCCGACCTGGCCTTGCAGCCGCCGCACGTGCTGACGGACTTTGGTCCGGATCATGTGAAGAGTTCGCGCGGAGCGCAAGGCGTTCCCGCGATCGAACGCTCGGCGCAGGGGCGTCTGTGGGCGGCGTGGTATGCGGGCAGGAGCCAGCGCGGGGTTGAGAGTTCTTCCAGCTACTGCGTACTCGCGACCAGCGGTGATGATGGTCAGTCGTGGTCGGAGAAGCTGGTCATTCAGCCTCGTCGGTTCGTTCACACTTACGATCCCTGTTTGTGGATTGATCCGCAGCGGCGACTGTGGTTCTTCTGGGCTCAAAGCGCCGGTGTGCAGGATGGGATGGGTGTCTGGGCGATGGTCACCACCGACGCCGACTCGGAGACTCCGGAGTGGTCGCAGCCGCGACGGATCGCCAACGGAGTCATGCTGAACAAACCGACGGTCCTGAAAAACGGCGAATGGCTGCTGCCTGTGGGCTTGTGGCGAGACAACACCAACGTGCCGAACGTCAAATTCGATGCCGAGGAACTCGAGCCGTACACGATCGAGATGCTGACTCACGACCTCGGCGACGAGCGTGGTTCCAACGTGTATGGATCGACAGATCAGGGCAAGTCGTTCGAACGCATCGGTCAGGTCCGCATTCCCGGCACACGAGTCGATGAGCACATGATTGTCGAGCGTAGTGACGGCAGCCTGTGGATGCTGCTGCGAAATACAGGCGGAATCGCACAGAGTGTCTCCACCGATGGCGGCCGAACGTGGAGTGACGGATCGCTCTATCTGCAGGGCCGAACGTTCGCCAACAAACGCTTCTTCATTCGTCGGCTGAAATCCGGAGCATTACTGATGGTGCGGAACAACTCACCAGACGGGAAACGCTCTCACATGACGGCGTTCGTGTCAGACGACGACGGAGCGACGTGGGAAGGCGGGCTGCTACTGGATGAACGAGAGTCGTCGTATCCCGACGGTGTTCAGGCGGAAGACGGCACGCTGTTCATCATCTACGACCACCAGCGTTACACCCTCAACCGCGCCGGCAAGTGGGGAGTGGGCTCCGTACAGATGGCCGTGTTTGGCGAAAAAGACGTTCGCGCCGGCAAGTCAGTCACGGACAAAGTGCGTCTTCACCAGGTCGTGACACAACTTCAGGACACGGACGACACGTCGGGAGCACCGGGAAAATGAAGACCCAACTGATAACCGCGTTTGACGAGAAGATAGACCCGACCCGATTGGTCCTTCCAACAACGCGGAGAAAGGAGCCTAAACGCTGCGGCCACTATCCCCAAATACCGAGACGAATGCCGATCCGTTAAACGACGCTTTCAGCGTTGTCGTTGGAGAGTCAGGATTCGTTATGCGATAAAGCTCGTGACGCATGAATCCGACGAAAATATCGGTCACGACAAATCTGTCCGGGGCTTTGACATAGATAAGCACCAGATACAGACCAGCGTGGGCATGGTGACAATCTACCGCGAAGGTCTGATTGCATGTTTTGATTTCCAGTCCATCTGGGATTCGTACTGGGCGTTTTGCCTTCCCTTTTGTTGCCGCGCCGTAGGAATTTCCCTTTCCCCTTGTGAACGCAGGAAGCTGAGAGTAGTCGTCGCCACGGAAAAAGAGATCAGGGTAGTCACTCGCTCCGTTGGACTCTAATTCCCACTCGCTGGAGTTTTCGATCAAAAACTTTTCGATGAGCTTACTGACTACCGTTCCGCCGGCCTGTGAGATCAGCAGTGTTTCATAATCGAGAGCTGAACGGATCAACTTTGCCAAGGCCTTATATTTTTCGTCTGAGGCAAAATCCGGATTCTGGTCAACGAGCGATAACAAGTCGTCAATTGCAATTCGGACCTCGGTGGGGGAATTCATGACGTGCTCAACGTACTTGCACAATCCGGCAGCGGATTCAACGAGCCACGGAACGAGCCGTTCACACGCACTCGACGCACGAGTTGGCCAATCAATTTCCTCTGGTGGATACGTCCGCAGTTCATTTGCGGCTTGCTTCAATTGGTGCCTGACGTGAGCAATAACGTTGTCGGTCATTATTTGTTCCACCATGAAAAGAATTCAGCTGGCGATACACCAATCGCCTCCGCAAGCCGACACACGTTATCGATGCTGAGATTTCTCTCCCCTCGTTCAACGCTGCCCACGTAGCTCCGGTCTAATTCTGCGGCATCTGCAAGCTCTTCCTGCGTAAAACCTACTGCCTTGCGTAATTCTCGCAAGCGGTCGCCAAATAGCTCCTTTACTTTTTCGGTATTCATGGGTAGCATCATCTTAGATGCGGACTATTAGTCCACGGACTCTGCGCCTCAATCAAGCGAGAGATCAATGCCAGGCAGGGAGGAAAACGCCAGTACACGAACCTTCTGTGAATTCTTCGCCGGTATTGGCTTGGTGCGATCAGGGCTTGAACCGTCGGGTTGGGACTGCACTTATGCAAACGACATCGACCCGAAGAAACGAGAAATCTACGAAAGAAACTTTGGGGATCACGATGCGTACGACGAACGTGATGTTTGGAATACAGAAGAAGTTGTTAGTCGTATCGAGGACCGGCCATTTCTGGCGACCGCGTCATTCCCATGCATAGACCTTTCACTTGCGGGGAATTGGCGTGGCCTCGAAGGCGCACACTCCTCTAGCTTTTTCGGATTTACGCAGGTTGTTGAAGCACTCGGAGAGCAGCGTCCACGTTTGATTTTGATTGAAAACGTGACCGGCTTTTTGACGTCGCGAAAGGGTAACGATTTTCGAAATGCCGCGAAGGAGCTGGCCCGGCTCGGATATTGGCTTGACGCATTCGTAATCAACGCGAAATCGTTCGTCCCTCAAAGTCGGCCACGAGTATTTATCGTCGGAGTCCATGAGTCTATCGAATCCGAACAGCTTGTTCGTCAAGCTGACTGTTCAGTTTGGGACCGTTGGCTTATGGAGCTTGATCGTTATCCGTCACTCCGGCCAAGTTCCCTTTCAGAAATTATGCGAACCACCGAATTGCCAGGCACAGGTTGGGTTGCTACGCCCATTAAGCCACCGGAGCAGAAGTCCTATAAATTGTCTAACTTTGTTGACACGGACGACAGCCAGGATTGGTGGGAAGAAGAAGCAAGGGATAAGCATTTTAACATGCTTAGCGATCTTCATCGTAAGGTGGTCGAGGACCACATGGCGGCGAGAGTAGAGATGCTAGGTACCGGTTACCGGCGGAAGCGAAACGGGTCGACTAAGCTGGAAGTGCGTTTTGATGGCGTTGCTGGATGCTTGAGAACTCCTCGTGGCGGAAGTGCCCGCCAGATCGTTGTCCACATTAAAGACGGCCAGTTCCGTGTGCGGTGGATGTCGCCGCGGGAGTATGCCCGTCTGCAAGGGGTGAGTCGTTTTCGGCTGCTTGAAAATGATCGCCAAATGCTATTTGGTTTCGGAGATGCTGTTTGTGTCCCCGTGATTTCGTGGATCGACAAATGCGTTCTTTCTCCACTGTACGAAGAATGCTCCAATGCAAACCTGGTCGGTTGAGCTGTGTCGAAAGCGATGGGAGTCCGAGACTTGTTATCCGAGGGGATTATTTGCGGCGATGCGCTGACTGTACTTCCGCGGTTGCCATCCGACTCCATTCAGTTGACGGTTACTTCACCACCGTACTACCGGCAAAAGGACTACGGTGTTGAGACACAAATCGGCTGGGAAGCAACTCCAGCGGAATACATTGACAAAATTCGGTCAGTGCTCGCGCAACTGCTTCGTATTACGCTTGACTCGGGTGCGTGTTTCATTGTTGTTGGAGACAAGTACGTTCGCGGAAAACTGATGTTGATTCCCCAGAGAATTGCATTGGCCGCAGATGACGTTGGATGGAATGTCCGAAGCCATATCGTTTGGCAAAAGAAAGACCCACCGCCTGAGAGTGTTAAGAACAGATGGCGTGCGTCTCATGAATCGGTCTTGTTCTTGACCAAGCAACGGACCAAGTACAAATTCAATGCCGATGCAATTCGGCAACCATATTCCGCAGCGACGCTGGCGAGATGGGGAAAAGGACAGTTGTACGGAGGTCCGAAGAGCGAGCAACGAGTCAACCAAGACGACACGCGAATCGGTCATGGCAAGAGTTTTCGTCTCGCCGCGGACGGATGCATACCGACGGACGTTTGGAGCGTTGCTAGCTCGCAGTCAAAGCAGATGCATTATGGAACATATCCGCGTGAATTGATTGAACCGGCCGTCGCAGCATGTAGTGATGAAGGCGATTGGCTGCTCGATCCATTTGCCGGGTCCGGAACCTCTCTTCTGGTTGGGATGGATGGTGCGAGGAATTGTGTTGGAATCGAACTCAACGACGAATATGCAAACGACGCGGCAATCCGTCTCGGCGTATCTGTGATCCCTGCACCGAAATGCCAATAAAATAGGTCTTCACCATGAAACAGCTTCGGATTGCGACCGCCGTCTGAGCCTTCAGTCTTTCCATCGCGCAGGTGAACGCCGAGGACCAGTTTCTCGTTGATGAAGGAAAGGCTTGCGCTGAAATTATCATCAGCGTATCTCCGACGCGGTTGGCGGCGGCTGAGCTGCAAACCTGCGTTGCGAAGATTTCCGGTGCGCTGCTTCCAAATCAGAGCCGAGCCTTCCGTTGATGTTCCGGTTCAGATCGACACAGGCGAGAACCCGCACACGGCGTCACCGGTGAGCCAGCACACACAGCGGATGATCCAGGTTCAGCAACTGCCAGCTTCAACAAGCGACCGGGCTGAGCCTGAAAGAGATCAAGCTGACTGCTTTCCGGTCGTGATCGCGGCTTCATGACTGCCTCAAACTGCAAGGTTTCGAATCATTCCCACTCAATTCCCTGCAATCTAAAACATCAACTTTCACCAACCAGGCTTGTATGTGTTACTTAAACGCCTTTTTCAGGGGCGACTAAGTCGCCATTCATTAAGGGCGATCCCAGCCTGCACAACACTCTCAGGAGTGTGTATTCAAACTCTGTTTTTGGAGAAAACCGTCATCGGCAGAACTCTTCATGGGCGATCGCGGCAATCGTTTCGCTTAAATGTTGCCGTGAGACAACATCCCTGAATCGGGTTGTGACAGATTGTCGGTTCGGACGAATCGCCACCTGCGTACCAGCAGCGAACGACCTTGTTCGCTCTGTTTCACAACAGTAAATCCAGGAAGCGGTAAAGTCAGGAGTGACTTAAACGTCAAACCGGTGTTAGACTTTTGTGTCGTGAGCCGTGATTTTCCGAGGGTGGATGACGCTGCATCAGGACGTCAAATTTCGGAGAAGTGAATTTGCCCGTCGCTCAGTCTGCATCGCAATTTATTGAGAGCCTGAGGCGGAGTCGTCTTCTCAGCCCAGAGCAGGTCGATGCGGCTGTTGATACGCTCGCCGTGCACGATGACGACGGTGCCATTCCGACCGCCAAGGCATTTGTTCGAGGCGGATACGTCACACGGCTGCAGGCCAGCCGGCTGCTTGAGGGACAGCATCGAGGGTTCTTCATCGACCATTTTCGGATCGACGACATTCTCGGCTCTGGTGGCATGGGTTGGGTTTACAGTGCGACAAATCTTGAAACGAACGAAAAAGTCGCGATCAAGATGCTGACCGAGAAAAATGACCAGGACCCTGGTCTACTGACGCGGTTTCAGCTCGAAGCACGCGCCGGTCTGATGCTGAACCATGACGCCGTCGTTCGAACTCAGCTGATGGGGCACACGCAAGGTCTGTTCGGCGACATTCATTACATGGTGATGGATCAGGTCGAGGGGATTGGCGTCGACGAGTTTGTGGCGCTGCTCGGCGGCCCGATCAAGTGGCAGTTAGCCTGCCATATTGCCTACCACGCCGGCGCGGGACTGCATCACGCTCATCGAAAGGGGCTGATTCATCGGGATGTCAAACCATCGAACATCCTGGTCGATGGCCTGGCCAATGCCAGAGTTCTGGATTTCGGACTCTCGCAGGTTTCGAATTCTGATCAGAGCGATGAGTTTTCGCTGGCCATGATCTTCGGGCAGGACTGTCTCGGCACGGCTGACTATATCGCTCCCGAACAGGCCAGCGACAGTTTCAAGATCGACCACCGCGCAGATATCTACTCGCTCGGAGCGACGCTTTACTACATGCTTACCGGCCAGGTGATGTTTCCTGACTGTAAACTGCGGGCGGACAAGATCGACGCGCAGAAGCATCGGACGCCCGTTCGAATCCGACAGCTTCAGCCGGAAGTTCCCGCTGAAGTTGAAGCAATCGTCAATCGGATGCTGGCCAAGAATCCCGACGACCGATACCCAACGGCCAAGATCATGTGCTCGAAGCTGGTTAAGTTTGCCAGGCCTTCGAACATTCGATTTGATTTTCAGAAGGTTCTCGATCGACGATACACCATCGCCAGGCAGCGGGAAAAACTGCTTGCCGAACGAGCCAAACGCCAGACGCAACAGCCGGACTCAACGGACGAATCTGGCGGAACGGGGAGTCGTCCGGTCAACGCGTCGGAAGCAGAAACGGACTTTCACAAAGACACCGCTCTGAACGCCCCGCCAGAGCGGCGGGAAATACCGGCGTCTCCAATCGACGGCTCAATTATCGAATCTGTCGATTCTCTGCCCCGCGACGTCTGATATCAAAAGTGGAACTTCAACGTCCGCCAGGACGCTCGAGCGAATGCGGCTCGGTCAGTGGTCCATAAAGATCCGGTCGACGATCAGCGAGTCGATCGATCGCGTGTCTGCCGACTTCTCGAACAACGCGTTTGTTCCGCGACCGCTCGGTGTCGATGTCGGCATACAGAATCGTTTCCGAGTCGTTGTCCGAAGCCGCCAGCGTCGAACCGTCCGGGCCGCAGATTCGACTGAGACCGATGAAGCGGAAACCACGTTCTTCTCCCACGCGATTGGCAGCGGCAAAATAAACCGCGTTTTCCATCGCTCGCGTATTGAGAACGTGGCTGGCGACGCACTCGGCTCCTGGTGGCCAGTTGGTCGGAAGGGCGATCAGGTCAGCACCAAGCAACGTCAGGCAGCGAGACGCTTCAGGAAACGCTGAGTCGTAGCAGATATTCATCCCGACGTTGACGCCCCCCGCAGCGTGGACATCGAAAGGGCGGTCACCGTAGTTAACGTGCTGATCGATTCCCAGAAACGGCAGGTGAGTCTTTCGATAGCTACCGATGACGCCGCCCGGCCCGATCAGAACCGCCGCATTAAAGACTCGGTCGCCGTCCCGCTCCAGCATTCCGAAAACGGCGAATGCGTCGAGTTCCTTGCAGATGGCGGTCAGCCGTTCTGTCGCTGGCCCCGGAATTGTCTGAGCGAACGGCAGCGCTTCGTCCAGACTGCTGAAGCAGTACCCCGACACGGCACATTCGGGAAAAACGACCAGGCTTGCACCATTATTCACAGCTTCCCGAAGACGGGACTCGATGGCCGACAGATTCCGATCCACGTCGCCAAGCGTAACATCCATCTGAACGGCTGCGATTTTCATTCGTCGATTCCTCTTCCAGTGAGACCGCCGGGCTGGTTTGCGGTTTGATTCTGTGTTTCACACTTTTTGAACGGCGTTCGGGATATTGATCGTAAGGAATCGTACCCGAGCATCGTCTGGAGTTCGAATCGACGTCTCAGATCGCTGAGAAACGCCGATGAAGAACTCTCAGAACCAGATGGCGCCGTTGCGTTTGGGTCGATCATTCCAGCGATTTTCGGCCCGCGACCGTATGCGTGAGATGGTTCGGGTGGTTGTTGACGAATTGTGGCTCAACTATCCTCAGCCGTTGGCACTGGCGACGATTCTCAGGATGTCAGTTGCTTGCGAATAATCGGTAAAAATCCTGACTGGCAACCGCTCGGGTGTTGAGCAATTGAGGTGGCAGTTCAGCTGCCCGACGGGAATCGACAGGGTCCATGGACGAGAAACTCTGGTACCTTAAGCAGGCCAATCTTTTTGAGCAGCTCTCTGCCGAAGAGATCGCCCGAGTAGAATCCCGCTCCCGCATGCAGGTCTTTCCTCGCAAAGGAATTGTCTACCTGCCCAATGATCCCGGACAATCGGTCTTCCTGCTCACGTCGGGCCGTATTCGTCTTTACCACGTGACTTCCGAAGGCAAAGAAACCGTTCTGGCGTTCATCGAGCCCGGCGAGATCTTTGGCGAGTTGTCACTGTTTGGTCAGGCTCAGCGGGAAGAGTTTGCCGAAGCAATGGAGAAGTCTACGATCGTCCGAATTCCTGGCGACGAAATGCAACGATTGATGACCGCCTGCCCTGAGATTGTCCTTCAGGTCACTCGATTAATGGGTTTGCGGCGTCAGAGAATTGAGCGACGCCTGAAAGCTCTGCTATTTCGATCCAATCGCGACCGACTTGTTTATCTGCTGCTGGAACTTGCCGGAAAATACGGACAGTCCTGCCCGGACGGTATCAGTCTGGGCATTCGCCTGTCACACCAGGACATGGCCAGTATGATCGGCAGTACGCGCGAAACCGTGACGGTGCTGCTGGGCGAACTTCAGTACGCACAAAGTCTGATTGTGAAACGGCGGCAGATCATTCTGACCAACCTGGAGCAGCTGGCGAATGTTCTCGACGAAGTTACACCCGAAGTCGAACGTCTGATTCAAAACTCGGCTCGACGAACACAGCAGTCAATGACACTCCAACAGTTACCTTTTGCTAAACGACGGATTCCAGAGTGAGTTACGATACGGTGATCATTGGAGCGGGCCTGTCTGGACTTGCTGCTGGAATTCGACTGGCGTACTTCGACAAGAAGGTCTGCATCGTCGAAAAACATAATACGATTGGCGGACTCAACTCGTTTTATCGACTACGAAAACGTGATCACGACGTCGGTCTGCATGCCGTCACGAATTACGCCGAACCGGGTACAAAGACCGGCCCGCTCAGCAAACTGCTCAGGCAATTACGGCTGCGCTGGGATGACTTCGCACTCTGTCCGCAGATTGAATCGAGCATCGCGTTTCCGGGGCGGACGCTGCGTTTCACAAACGACTTCGAGTTTTTCAGGCAGCAGGTCAACGAGCTGTTTCCGGCTCAGAAGGACAATTTTCAGAAGCTGCTGAACCTGATCGACAAGCATGACGAACTTCATCTGAGCAGCGAAACGACGTCGGCTCGCCAGGTTCTGGGCGAAACGATTTCTGATCCGGTACTGATCGACATGCTGTTCTGCCCGCTGATGTTTTACGGCAGCGCAACGGTCGGCGACATGGATTTCAGCCAGTTTGTCATCATGTTCAAAGCGTTGTTTTATCAGGGCTTTGGCAGACCGCTGCGAGGCGTTCGTCTGATTCTGAAAAACCTGGCGAATCATTTCCGTCGCCAGGGTGGTGAATTGAAGCTGCGTTGCGGGGTCAAACAGATCCTCACCGCAGGCGGTATCGCGACGGGTGTTGAACTGGAATCCGGCGAGATCATCGAAGCGAAGAACGTCCTGTCGTCAGCGGGCTCGGCCGAAACGCTGCGGATGTGCGGCGATGTTCCAGCCGATTTCGAGCAACAGAATCCGCCGGGTGAAATTTCGTACGCGGAGACAATCTTCTCACTCGATTGCGAGCCGCAGGATTTAGGGCACAACCAGACGATCGTCTTTTACAACGACTCAGACGTCTTCCGTTACGAACCGCCGAGTGAACCGTGCGACGTCCGCAGCGGCATCATCTGCTCGCCCAACAATTTTCAGTACGGCGATGAGAAGCTCGAGGAAGGTCGCATTCGCATTACGGCTCTCGCGAAGCCTTCCGCCTGGATGGGTATCCCCGACGAGATTTATTACCCGCAGAAGGAAGAATGGTGCGGGAAGATTGTCGACTCTGCTTTGCGATTCATGCCGGATTTCCGTTCGCATGTCGTCGATACGGATGTCTTCACGCCTCGCACCATCACAAAATTTACCGGGCACGCCAACGGAGCCGTCTACGGAGCTCCCAACAAAATTCGTGACGGTCGAACGCACCTCGACAATCTCTATCTCTGCGGAACCGACCAGGGATTTCTCGGCATCATCGGCGCGATGCTCAGCGGAATCACGATCACCAATCTGCATCTGCTGAAATAGCGATACGGACTTCCCGGCGGACCTGTTTCACTTCAAAAAGTGCGTTACTCAAGCCTGTGCTCTACTCAAGCGGTGCGAGGCCGCGGTACTTACCAGCGAAGTAGAGCAGTGGGGCACCGGAGTTCAACTCACCCGCCACGATCTCGCCGATGAAGATATCGTGGTCGCCGCCGGGCAGAACTTCGACCAGTTTACAGTCCACCCAGCCAAGGCTGTCGGCAATGATCGGGGCTCCCGTTTCAGCCGTTTTGATATTCAGGTCCGAAAAGTCTTTCGGGCCCGGAGTGGCGAATCGGTTGGAAACCGCCTGCTGATCTGCAGACAGGATATTCATGGCGAAGCAGCCGGCATCTTTGATTGCCTGATGCGAGCCCGCTTTTTTTTCAACGGCGACAAGTACGAGTGGCGGATCGAGCGAGAGTGACGTCACAGCGTTTGCGGTCAGTCCAGTCGGTGGTTCGCTGTTCGTCGTGACGACGGTCACTCCGGTTGCAAAAGACCCCATAATGCGTCGTTGTTCTGCCGGATCAAAAGCCATCACTCACTCCCGATTCATTTTTGATTGCAGGACTTCGACGATTGAAGCCCGGACGTCGCGGAGCGTAGTCGGTTGCACGAGAACTCGCGACGAAGCATTCAGATTCATACCCTTATCCACACCCTTCTCGGTGGCAGCGGCAACGATGACGACGCTTGTCCCTTTCAGCTGGCACCAGCGCAGCGCCTCGTCGTAAATCTCTTTGTTGTCTCCGTCACCGACAGCTTCGCCCATCAGCAGCAGGCAATCAGGCGGGTTGTTCTTGATTCGTGTCAAGGCTCGATCCCAGGCAGTCAGCATCAAAACCCGGAACCCATGCTTCGAGAGGTAGTCGCGCAACATGTCCTGCTGCTTGACGCGGTACTCGACGCAAAGCACGGTCGATAACCGCGGAGCCTGTTGTGTTTCGGTAACGGGTCCGCTTTCTCCGAGTTCCTTCAAAGCGGCTCGGAGATCGACCAGCAGTTCTGTTGCGGATTGATATCTTTCCTGCGGGATAATTTTCAGCAGGCGATCGACGATGTCTGCAATTCGCGGATTGATATTCGGATCGGCTTTGCGAATCGGGCGAATTCCCGAATACCGCGAAAACATCTTGCGGTCTTCCAGACTCTTTGTGGGCGGGTAGGGGCTGATACCAGTCGCCAGTTCATAGAGCACGGCCCCTAGAAAGAACAGATCGCTGCGGGGGTCGTTACGCGGTGCGCCGGTGTTCTTTTCGAGAGTGGCGTACTCGACGGCCTGAACATCATCCGTGTTGCTGGAACTGTCATCACCCGCCAATCCAAAGTCGGCCAGCTTGGCAACTCCTTTGCTGCTCATCAGAACGTTGGTGAGTTTGAAATCGCGGTGCGTCATGCCCTTGCTGAGCGCATATTCGAGCCCCTCTGCCATGTCAGTTGCGCAACGCAATAGATCACCCGGCTGAAACTTGCCTCGGATATTCGCGAAATCTCGAAGGTTACCGCCCTCGACAAACTCCATCGTGAAGAAGTGATTGTCACCCTCAGTGCCGACGCTGTAGATCGGCACGATATTTTTATGCTGCAGCTTCATGCACAGTTCCGCTTCACGATGGAAATGGGCAATCGACTGCGAGTCGTCAAGATAGCGCGTGCGTAAAACTTTCAGGCCGACGATTTCGCCGTTGGGAATCCTGCAACCACGAAAGACGCGTGCGAAGCTGCCCGACGCGTTCTGGTACATCAGTTTGCAATCACCCAGAACCAGCGGTGCGTCTTCGTCGCTGCTGAGCTTTGATACCTGGTATGACGTCAGCAGGTGCTTCTGCTCCAGCGCTTTCAGCAACGACTTTGGCTCAGACGTAATCGGCTGGCTCGCCTGGCACTGAGCAAGTTGCTCTTCAGTCACCAGTCGCAGCCTGAGCAGCTCGCGAATGAGATCGTCTGTTGTGTCAAACTGCATTTATGCGGAAGCCATCAAGGCCAGGAGGCAGGAGGTTAACTCTCTATTCCGATCGCAAACTTCGTCAATCATGGGCAGCCGTGCTGCTCAAGTTGATCGCCGGAGAGCGTGCCGAGGAATACAGGATAAAGCCCAAGTCGACACAGTCCAATCGATCTGTGAAGAAATGAACTATCATTACGCAAACTGCTGTGTTTTGGAGCAATCTTGCGTCATTTCGAACGGCCCGGCGATCAATTCCTGCCTCACGCAAACATTGCGCCAACAGGATTGTTCTATTTCCGGCGGTCGATTTTGCGGCATCCGCTCGGCGAAAGCCCGCCATGGCCGCATGGGTTTCCTGTTGATCGGCCTCGAACTCGCCGCTCGCAATTACAAGGAAATCTTTTCAGGACACCTGCGGAATGGTTCCGAAACGAAGTTCTCCGGACGCGACCGTTGCTCGCCATTCAAACCGGGAACCAGGCCCGGCGTAATCGAACACGACGAGGTCGGCTCGCGAACCCGGAGTCAGTCGAACTTCTTCGCAACCAAGCAGACGGCAAGGATTTCGGCCGGCCATATCAAAGGCTTCCCGGAGAGACAGATCAGCAACGCTCATGGCGTGAGCGACGCAGACATCCGTTTCCAGACTCGACCCCGCCAGAAGCTGATTCTGCCCGGCGATAACGATGCGACCGTCTTCAAGAATTTCGACCTGTCCGGAAGCGGCCTCGTACTTGCCCGGCGGGCAACCGGCCAATCCTGCCGCATCGCACGTGATAATGATGTTCGACTTCCCTTTGGCCGCAATGAACGA
>JABMPE010000019.1 GCA_013203845.1 Rhodopirellula sp.
TCCCTGAGAACCTGCTGGAAAGCGAACTCTTCGGCTACGAACGTGGAGCATTTACGGGAGCAGATCGACAACGTCGCGGGCTCCTTGAAACGGCCAGCGGTGGAACATTCTTCCTGGATGAAATCGGTGATCTCCCGCTTGTGCTCCAGGCCAAGCTGTTGCGGGTTCTGCAGGAGCGAAAGCTCAGGCGAGTGGGCGGTAACGCCGAGGTTGACGTCGATGTCCGCATCGTTGCGGCCACGTCACTCAATCTGGACCAGATGGTGCAGGACCGAACCTTTCGCGAAGACCTCTATTACCGAATCAACGTTGTACGAATCGACCTTCCGCCATTGCGGGAACGCGGTGACGATCTTGGGTTGCTGGCCGAACACTTCGCGCTTCGCTGCAGTCGCGAAATGGAGCGCCGAGTTCCGGCAATTACACCGGCCGCTTACTCGCTGATGCGACGTTATCACTGGCCGGGAAATATTCGGGAATTGCAGAACGTCATTCGGCGGGCCATCGTCCTTTCCGATAACGACAAGATCAGCCCGGATGACCTGCCCGTTTCATTGATCGCCGCTGCTTCCGCCGCGAATGGGAGTTCGGCTCGCAGTTTCTTCAATATTCGTGACGAGTACCTCGCGAGATTCGAACGGGAGTACTTTGAGAGTCTTCTCCGCCGCCATGCGGGCAACATCAAAGAGTCCGCCCTCGAAGCGCAGCTTCCGCGAGGCACACTGTACCGGCTGCTCAAGAATCACTCCGTGGACCCAGCTGACTTCAGACGCTGACTGGACTCCGCCAGTGTTTCAGCGATGAGACACGCGCCTCATTTATGAGGCGCACCAATGGATGCTGTACTGAATCAATTACTATCTGTCATAATAAGCTGCGAACCGTTAACTCAGTGATCCGCAGTTGGTCGTTCCAAAACGGTGTGTCACACTTATGAGGCGCATGCTTGATATCTCAGCCAGAAACGCCACTTGAAATCAATTCACAACAGGTTACGCAGAAACGAGTTAGAGATGACTCAATGCATTACAGGGCGTTCGGCACAGGGTTTTCTATAAGCAGGTAATCAGTCAGCTCGAAATTAGCGCAAATTGCGGGCAGCAGTTCGATGAATGCAGGAGAGAAGCAATGAAAAAGATCGAAGCAATCATTCGCCACTTCAAACTTGAGGAAGTCAAAGACGCCCTCAATGACATCGGTGTCGAAGGGATGACCGTTTCTGAAGTCAAAGGTTTTGGCCGGCAGAAGGGTCACAAGGAACAGTATCGCGGCGCGGAGTACACCGTCGATTTTCTTCCCAAGGTGAAACTCGAAACGGTCGTCGCTGATGACAAAGCTCGCGAAGTGATCGACAAGATTCTGGAATCGGCCCGGACCGGCCAGATCGGAGACGGAAAGATCTTCGTGACCAACCTTGGCGATGTCATTCGAATTCGTACCGGCGAGTCCGGTGAAGAAGCCGTTTAACCGATGCTCGCGACGATGCGCTCGCGACGCGCGGACAATTCAGGCGAGTTGAACTCCCGGATGATCGGTGCTCGCCGTTGATTAACCCCAGCTTTTCAGGCCGAGAATCTATTCGGTCGTCGGAAGGAAAATTACGATGAAAAAGATTGAAGCCATCATTCGCCATTACAAACTCGAAGAAGTCAAAAATGGACTCAATGAGATCGGCATCCAGGGCATGACTGTTACCGAAGTGCGAGGCTTCGGTCGTCAGCGCGGCCACAAAGAAGTCTATCGAGGTGCTGAGTACACCGTGGACTTCCTGCCGAAAGTGAAACTGGAACTGGTCGTCAGCGAAGAAGACGCTGGCAAGGCGATCGAGAAAATCACAGAAGTCGCTCGAACCGGAAATATCGGCGACGGCAAAATTTTTGTGACCGAACTCTCAGAAGTCATCCGCATTCGTACCGGCGAAACGGGTGGAGAGGCTCTGTAGTCGTCGCCTCTCTTCCACACTTCGTGATCAGATGTGTGAAATGGTTCCAGGAGGCAGAGAGAAGGAAAACTTCTCCCTGCCTCTTAGCCTGCGCCGGGGCATACGAATAACAGCTCCCTTTGGTCGAGTTGCCTGTCGCGTGAGTCGTCGATTTTTCATGGTCTGATGGTCTGTTTCTGCCAGTGATTTCTCCTTGAGAACTGTATCCACAACGATGCCGACTGAAGCTCCTGCGGAACGAATTCAAAGACGCAAGCGGACTCTGGAAGAGATTCGGCTACGCGCGGCGAAACTGCTCGACGAGGGAGCGCTCGGAATGCAGATCGCGTCATGGCTCTCGGACGCGTTAGACAATTACACCGTCGAAATTCTCAAGGAAACACTGACGGAGTTCACCGAAGTCGAGCAGCAGGAACTCGCTCAGTATTCCGCCATGATTGCGATCGGTGGATCCGGACGAGGCGAAGTGGCGCCGTATTCGGATTCCGACCTGATCTTCATTTATCAGCCACGGATCGCGAACCTCATCAATCGTCTCACGAAGCGAATTGTGCCGGAATTCTGGGATGCCGGCATCAAGCTGGGACAACGGGTTCATACCGTTCGTGACGCAGCGGCCAGCGCAATCAGTGATCCTCATCTGGCTTCTTCGCTGGTACATGTCAGGTCGCTGTGGGGCGACGACGTTCTGGCAGCACAGTTGAAGAAGCAGTTCTATCGCAAAGTCGTGCGATCGCGACTGAGACTTTTCGTCAATGACTGCATCGAGGGTCGCGACGAAGAACGAATAACTCATGGCAACAACGGCCAGCAGCTCGAACCCGATGTCAAGAAGTCGCTGGGAGGCTTGCGCGACGTGCATCTGTTGCAGTGGATCGCGTTTGCTCATTATCAGACATCAGATATCGACTCTCTGCGACGTAAGAATGTGCTGACGACAGACGACGCCGTCAGGTTGAAACGTGGGGTCGAGTTTCTGACGAGGGTTCGCATCGACCTGCATCTTCACGCGGGAAAAGCCAATGACACTCTTTCGAAAGACGAACAGTTGAGGATTGCCGAATCCCGCGAGATTTCTCATGTCGAAGGGCAGAAACCCGTCGAGCGGTTCATGCAGGAGTATTTTTCACACAGCATGGCCATTGCAGAAATCACACAGCGTTTTGTGAGTCGTCACCGGCGACGTTCGGTTTCTTCGATACTGAAACGACTCGTGATGTCGCACCGCGTGAATCGATATTTTGTCGTGAGCGAAGGTGAGTTGGATGTTGCTCCGGCACATCTGACAAAGATCTGTACGACACTCGATGACATCGTGCGGATCTACCACTCGGCCGCGACCTATCGTGTCAGCTTGTCGCCACGATTAATTGAGGCCATCAAGTCGACTGCCAGAAATCTGCCGTCTGGACCATCACCCGAGGCCGCTCGTTTGTTCATGGAAATTCTCGGCACGATCGGTCGATGCAGCGAGACCATTCGCAGTATGCATAACACGAATGTTCTGGAGCTGATTATTCCTGAGTGGCAGCGAGTGCGGTGCCTGTTGCAGTTCAATCAGTATCACCACTTCACCGTCGATGAACACACGCTTCGCTGTCTCGATATCTGTGAAAGCTTCAAGGACGAAGATACTCCGGTTGGCGCAGCGTATCGAAACATCCACGTTAAACAGCTTCTGCACCTGGCTTTGATCCTGCACGATGCCGGCAAAGGGTTTGAAGAAGATCACAGCGAGCTGGGCTGCCGCATGTCATTAGACATCTGTCAGCGGTTGCGACTGACTCAGCACGAAACTGACATCGTCAGCTTTCTGGTTCACAAGCATTTGAAGATGGCTGACTTGTCGTTCCGTTACGACACAACCGATCCGAGGGTCGTGCTGGAGTTCAGCCACGACGTTGGTTCGGCTGAGAAACTGAGGATGCTTTTTGTACTGACCGCCGCTGACGTGAGCGGCGTTGGGCCGGGCGTTTGGACCAGCTGGAAAGCAGATTTGCTGGCCGATTTTTACAAGCGGCTGATGACAACTCTCAGCGGTCAGCCACCGAGATTTCACGAGGAAGAACGGTTGCGGGAAATACGAGAGCATGTTTACGACTCGATCGTCCCGCTCGAACCAGATAAAGATGAAGCGGCAACGACGCTGCGTCATTGGGTGGACAAACAACTGGACGGATTCTCGTCACAGTATTTGACGATGACGCCACCCTCAATGATCGCTCGCGACCTGGACATCATTCGCAGTCTTAAGCCCGGTGAGATTCGGGTCGACGGTCGTTACGACGCGACGAGTGGCACAACCGACTATCACATCATCGCGGATTCGCTCTATTCGCAGGGCGGTTTTCATCGAATCTCAGGGGTTCTGACTGCTCGGCACATGCAGATTCTTGGTGCCGAGATTACAACCAGCTCCGACGGGATCATAGTGGATACATTTCATGTCGTTGACGAGGACTTTTCCGGAGCAGTTCCGCAAGGACGAATTGACGACGTTGCGAATTCAATCGTGCGGGCTCTGCGGAAGGAGATCACCGTCAAGAAGCTGTTTCAACGTCATCGCAGATATGTCACGGACGATTCACACGAGACGACGATGGGATTGCCGACTCGCGTTGAAGTTGACACAGACACCTCTGGCAAAGCGACGATTGTTCTTGTTTTCGCTCACGATCGCCCCGGCCTGCTGTACACGATTTCGCGGACTCTGTTCAAACTGGATCTGTCGATTGATCTGGCCCGCATCTCGACCCACTTTGACCAGGTGGTCGACGTCTTTTACGTCACCGATTACGACGGTCGAAAGATTACTTCAGAAGAGCAGTGCCTGGTGATCCGCGACACGCTGCTGCAGGAACTTTCGAATTTCGAGAACTCAACTCATCGAGATTTCGTGTCCTGATTTCTTTGCCTGCCGATCTTTAGTTCGTTCCACCGCAAAGTCTTTGCAGGACTGAGCAGACGCGGGTAAACTCCGCGCCAGTGATGGGGCAAACGAGGTTTCCTCTTCGTGGGTCGCGGTCGTGTTCTGTCGCAATTCAGTTTACGGTCGTCTGGTTTCATCACTGAATGAGCGAAGTTCAGACTCGGCGTCAACAGGCTGCCAGAGCTCTCTGAAAACCTGATAACAATATGGAGACCAACCATGAGCGATGGAATCAGGCATACGGGCATCACTCTGGAAATTGGCGAATCCGTTCGGGTTGGCGATGCTGTCATCACCATCATCGAAACTCAGGACAACCAGGTTGCCGTTCTGATCGAGGAGCTGAGCTTCGTGGATGAGTCTGGTTCAGAGGCTCCGCTTTCGGCGTCGCAGCCGTTTTAAAAACTTCCCGTTGCTGGCGAGCAGTGGTTGAGCTTCTACTCACTACTCACGAGTCGTTAAGCCTGCCAGTTGCGAGGAAAACCAGTCTGCGATAATTGCAGCGGGTTCAGCGGTATTGTCTGGAGAGCGGTCAATCAGACTGAGATCCTGGGCTCTGACCAGTCGTCGCACCAGCTCGTCACGCGGTTGATTCTTCTGAGCGGCGTCAGCAACTGCCGGATGAATGACCACACAATCCCATGTCGGCGGTCCGAAATTCAGCGACCAGTTCATGGTCCATGCGTAAGAAGCAGCAAATGCTTCATCGGTGTCTGCCGTTGCTGATCGTGGTACCGCTATCAGGACCAGGTCCGGCTTCAAAGCCCGCACGCGGGCTTTGGCGTCCTGCTCGATCTCAGCGAGCGATAGCCCGTCAACCGGCCAACGTGTGAGCTCAACTTGAATCTTGTCGGAAACATTGCGAAGGACGGATTCGATCATTGAATCATACGGAGCCACTGCCAGAACACGGACGGGTTTGTTGTCCTTGATTCTGGCCAGTGTTTGCTGCAGTGCAGGCTGCAATGGTCGTACGTTGGCAAGTGATATTTTCAACCCGGTAATGGTCTGAGCCAGTTGCTCGGCGATTCGCTGATGACCGGCCATGTTCGGGTGAATCGCGTCGCTCATCAGAAGACGCCAGTCGAACGAATCGTTCGCTCGAACGCCGTTCAGTCGCTGGTATGTGTCGCAAACCGGAACGCCGAGTTCGCTTCCAACTTCCCGAACGACGTCGCAGTAACTGACCAGCTTGTCAGTGGGGCGGCCCGGATTGTCGATGACGTTATTCGGTGTCGCGAGCACGACTTCCGCGCCAATGGCTCGGCATTTCTCGACAATGCTTTTCAGGTTCGAGCGGTAATCTTCCAGCGGAACCCGCGTCATGTCGTTCAGCCCGAACATGACTGTCACGAGGTCGGGTTTGTGGTCGAGTACATCGCGGTCAATGCGTGACAACGCGTTAACGGTTGTGTGGCCGCTGATTCCTGCGTTGATCATCTCGACGTTGGCGGTTCCGGAGACACGCTCCAACGCGATGCCGAGCATGTCCGTATAGGCTCGCCGGCTGCCCGTGTGGTAGTACACGCCGGTCACGCTGTCGCCGAAGCAGACGACTTTGACCGGCGTTCCGGACAGTAACTTCTTTCGAGTCGCCAGCTCAGAACCGATCGTTCGGTTGAGAACGGGCCGCATCGCAACGGCGATTTGGGCGTGACCTGCGGGGTTGGGATGACAACCGTCGGTCGTCCAGTCGTGCAGGTCGATTCCGCTTTCGCGTGCGGTGGCCCAGTTGGCAAAATGGTCGACGAGTGGGAGTCGCCATTCTTTTGCGACGGCCCGGCAAGCCTCAACGAACGGTTCGAGTTTGACGTTGGGATTTTCATCGATACCGTTTCTGGCGGCTTTGTCGGACCATCGAGGTTCGGTCATCAGGACCGGCTGAATTCCGCGACGAAGCAACTCTGCAACGATTCGATTCAAGTTTGCCCGGTACTCGTCGACAGTGATGCGGCTGGTCGTTTTTCCTTTGTCGACGTAACTGTCGTTGGTGCCGTACATGACGGTGACGATGTCCGGATTGTAACGGAGTACCTGGTCCAGACGCTTGAGCGCCTGATCGGTCCGCTCGCCACCGATGCCGACATTGATCACGCTGGCTGACCGACCTGCGGCGGTAAGTCCTTGCTCGGCCAGCGAAGCAAACGTCTGGTCGGTCGTCACTCCGGAACGCACACCCTTCGTGATTGAGTCGCCGAGTGTGACGATGGTTAAATGCCGTTGCTCTGGCTGAGTCTTCTTTTCGATATTCAATAAAGATTCAGCAAAAAGACGTCCAACTTCGAGTGTTCCTTTCGAATCGAAGTGTACCTGGTTGGCGATTGTTGCCGCTGAGGTGTCGACGTACTCGAAGCGTGGATCGAACGCTGCCGCGAGTTTCTGTTGTTCAATGATTGCTGGCATGAATTGGTTGCGACCTTCCAGAAATCTCGTATTCACGGCGATTAGTGCGGCCAGCTTCGGAGCGTCAAGTTCTCTTCGAAGTGCTGTCAGCATTGCGTCAAGATTTCGAGCGTAAATCACGGAGTCGCTGGCATTCGCGTCGCTTTCGCCCTGTATCCAGCCGAAGGCACGAGGGTGAAGCTCGATCCCGTCTTTCTTCGCCGCTTCAATCGCCGCACGCGTTTCCGAAATCAATGATCGGTAGCAGGCTCCGGCTTCGCCGGCGTCGGTGTGGTCCCAGTCGCGACGCAGTCCGGATCCGCTGAAAGCCACTTTGATCACGGCGAGCGGCTTGTTTTCGGTGGCGTACAAGGTTCGTGCGAAATTGATTTCAGGACCGAAGCCACCTTCGGGATGCGCAAAGTTGCCATACTGTCGACCTTGCCTCGGCTTCTTTGGATTCCCCAGCGGCTGCGCTTGCAGGTGCGTCCATTTTCCGCCACTCGTCGAGTCGTGCTCGTCCGGCGGAGGGTCACCGCACTTCCACCAGAACATGATCTGCTGGTCGGCTTCGCTGGTCAGCATCTCACCGGGGTCAGTGTCAGCCCCAACGGCGTTCGACTGCCCGGCGACGATCAGCAGATCGACCATCTTCACATCGGTGGCGTTCGTTTCGGAAACGCAAATACCACCGACGGCCAGGGCGACAATCGCCGAAATGAAAAGTCGCATTTGAGAACACCTGATTGAAGTCATGTTTGCGGAGTCGTAACGAGTTCGTCGTCATTCAAAATACGAACCACGAAAAACACAAAAGACACGAACCCCTTTTCCATTTCGTAACTTTTGTGTTTTTCGTGGTTCAATCTTCTACAGCATACCTTTACTCGCAGAGAGCTGTTTCCAACGAACTTTCAAGCCAGCAGCCCTTCGAGGATCTGTCCGGGTTGACCATCCAGCAGAGATTCTTCGCGACCGTTGCGTTTGTACGTGAGCTGGTCGGCATGAATTCCGAACAAGTGCAGCAGCGTCGCGTGGTAATCGAAGTGGTTAACGATGTCGGTGACAGCGTGGTGACCGAACTCGTCGGTGACTCCGTAGGTTCCGCCGCGTTTAAAGCCTCCGCCAGCCAGCCACATCGTGAAGCCGTAGGTGTTGTGATCGCGACCGACTTTGCTCGGGCCCGCGTCATTCTGAATCACGGGCAGTCGCCCCATTTCTCCGCCCCAGTGGACGACGGTTGAATCCAGCA
>JABMPE010000132.1 GCA_013203845.1 Rhodopirellula sp.
GCCATCGGTGATATCACCGGTGCGTGCTATCAGCGTGACGGAATTCGCACTGACGTCCAGACCGGTGACGGATACTGATCCTCCAGTTATGGTGACGTTGTCGCGGAATATTGAGGAATTAATATCAACGACACCGGTGCCGTCGACCGAACGACCAATCGTGATCAGGGAGAAGCCGTCTTTAATCGCAGCAAGATCAGCATCGGTCAAATCCAGCGATGTCGTCCCGACGTCGGTGGTTTGCCCAAGATTGATGTCTCGGTTCGCCTGATCGGGTGTTATCAACAGTGTGCCACCACCACTGGTTTCGATCGAATCCGTTCCACCCCCGAAATCAACTTCACCAACGTTCGTCAGACTGATGTCATCGGTAACCACAACGCTGCTGCCGAATGTTACCGATTCGACGTTGTCGATACTCAGATCGTCTGCGGCACTGCCGTCGTTGAGATTCAGGGCAGCGTTGAAGGTTGCACTGCGAGCTGAAATTGCTCCGGTCTGCTGTCGAAACTGACCGGCGGTGACGGTCGCATGCACAGTCAGATCGTCAGAACTCACAATGTCAATGTTGCCAAGCCTGGCAGTGCCGCTGCCGCCAAATGTGTCGCTCTGTCCGCTACGGCCCAGTGTTACCGTTCCGGAGCCAGCGGTGATCGTGATGTCCTCGCCACGGGCAGTTATGCTGTTAGCAGTGACTGAACCAGCCAGATCGACATTGCCACCGCCGGTTATGATCGCCAGGTCGTCGCCCTCATTCACAAACACGATAGTATCGTTGATCTGAACGTCGCCACCAGTGGCAGAGGTGTCGATCGTCATGCTGCCATCAATGTTGAACGTGGTCCGGCTGCCATTCACGATAAAGTCACCACCCGTCGTAATACTGCTTCCAACGACGATGTCTCCACCCGCACCATCCTGCTGAGCCAGTTGAAGACCGGTAGACAGCGTTAACGTGTCGTCATCGCTCGAATCATCAATAGTGATCGTGCCTGTCTGATCGGTGGTGTCGCCGATGATCAGCGCGTCAATTGAACCCTGAATCTGCGCCGCTGATGTTTCACTGATCTCGACGCTGGCATTGTCTGCAATGCCATCATTGCCGATCTGAAACGTTGTTCCGGCTGTTGTCCCTCGAATGGTGACTAGCTCTCCTGCACCAGCTCCGGTCGAAACAACGTTGGCTGAAATGATGACATCAGACGCGACCGTCAGTGTGAGGTTCTGCCCGTTGAGATCTGCCCCGGCCAGCGACACGCTTGTCCCTGTTGTCGCAGCATCGTCTGCGGAGATGTCGATATCCGCACTTGTCGTGTTGAGCTGGCTAGCCGCCGTGAAGGTAGACGCGCTGGTGATCGTCAGCCCGGAAAACTGAGCCGGGTTTGCGGAATGAGTGAAGCTGATGTCACCGGCTTCGCTGATCGTCAGCAGTCCCAGGCGGTTGGCTCCGATACGGCCATCGATCACGACATCACCGTCTGTACCAGCATCAATGGTCAAGGTTTCCGCAGATGAACTCGTCTCGGCGGTGACGGCATTGAGACTGATGTTCGCTCCAGCTGAAGATCCATTGGTTGTTGACTCGATCAATACGTTTTCAAACAGCGTGATTGCACCATTCAAGTCAATGCTCGATGCTTCCGTGGAGAGATTGGCTCCCAGTTCGATAGATGTGCTGGTGAGTGTCATAGAGCCGGCCGTTGAGATGGACTGCCCAACTCTTATTGCTGTGTTACTGACGACCAGAAAATTCGTCACTGTTGCCAGACTTAATGCTTCATTGACGATGACATTGCCAAGAGATCCATTGCCAATTGTCAAGGTGGAGCCTGTAATTCGATCCAACTCCGAGTCTGTAAGTGAATATTTTGGCTCAATTCCCAAAATCACATACACCTCACCTGCATCGGAGCGTAATGGAACTGGTCCATCACCATTGGGAGCTCCCAGCAGGATGTCTATGCCACCGTCGCCATTAACGTCACCGGTAGCTAACGCCCCGCCTTGGGTAAGCCTGTCGCCCGCACTTGCACCGTAGATGAGGACATTCTCGTCAACATTGAGCAGGTCGATCGTTCCCGACAGGCTGGCTCCACCATAGATAACATATGCTTCCCCGGCACTTCCTCGCGAACCGGACGGACCACTGGCTTCTGTTGATCCGATGATCAGATCTAGAGTTCCGTCGCCATTCACATCACCTGTCACCAATGCACCATTGTCAGACAGCGAGTTGTTGATGGCTGCACCATAAATGAGCACATCCTCGTCGCCCGCAGCCAGGTCGATCGTGACTGCCAGGATGCCTCCTCCGAAGATGACATAGACCTCTCCCGCGCCGCCGCGCGAATCTGATGGCCCATCTGCTTCGGCCGTGCCGAGAATTAAGTCTTGAATTCCGTCTCCGTTCAAATCACCGGTCGTCAACGTTCCGCCAGTTGTGAGTACGTCACCAGCAGTTGCACCGTAAATACGTACATTTTCTTCGTTCGCAGCCAGATCAACAGAAATCGGCAGACTGCTGGAACCGTAAATAACATAGACTTCGCCTGCATTAGACCGACCACCGGATGGACCGTCCGCAAACTGAGCACTGATGATAACGTCCTGCCGGCCATCGCCGTTCAGGTCGCCCGTTGTCAGCCCACCACCACTGGTCAGTTGGTCGCCTGCAATGGCACCGTAGACAACGACATCTTCATCGCCATTCGCTAGATCGATGGTGGCGGACAGAATGTCCGACCCATAAATTATGTATACTTCGCCGGCATTGGACCGTCCATTAGCCGGACCATCTGCAAGCTGGCTACCGATGATTATGTCCTGTCGCCCATCGCCGTTAACATCTGCCGATGTCAGCGACCCTCCACCAGCAATTTCGTCACCGTTGGTCGCACCGTAGATAATGACATTCTGGTCACCATTGGCCAAGTCAATTGTGACCGAAAGGCTTGCTGATCCGTAGATCACATACACTTCACCGGCATTTCCCCGAGAGTTGGCTGGGCCATCAGCAACATGTGCCCCAATGATCAAATCCTCGATGCCGTCGCCATTCACGTCACCAGTGACCAGCTCACCATTGTCCGCCAGTGAATCGCCAGTTGTCGCTCCATATATGAGAACATCTTCATCGCCATTAGCCAGATCGAATATGCCAGACAGGCTGGACGAGCCATAGATAATGTAAACCTCGCCTGCATCGGCGCGAGAATTAGACGGTCCATCCGCGAGGTGAGCACCAATGATCAAATCGTTTATACCATCGCCATTAACGTCGCCAGCTGCGAGTCCGCTGCGATCACCGAGTTTATCCCCCGCTGTCGCGCCGTAAATGATGACGTCCGGAGCTGAACCATTTGTTCCTGCTGCATCCAGCGTGGCAGCACCGAGAGAAATACTGCCGAAGTATATGTATATCTCACCAGAATCGCTGCGTGAGCCTGTCGGACCATCGCCGCCTTTGGAGCCCACAATCAAATCGTCAATTCCGTCCCCGTTCACGTCAGTCGTAAAGATGCCAGATTCCTGTGATAGATTGTCATCAGCCGATGCTCCATAAAGCAGGATATCTTCGTCTCTGTCATTCAAATCAATCGGAGACGGTAGTGTCGTACTACTGATGTCAGGCTCACCTAATGTGATCAAGTCACCCGCTTGCGAATGTGCGAAAACGACAGTACCGGTACCAGCGTTGATGGTTCCGTTCAGTCTCACATCAGCGGCCGTGATGGACACCATTCCAGCCGGAATGCCCGTTGTATTTACTTCACTGTCCGCATCTGAAATGAATTTACCACGACCATTTGAATCACTATCAGATATTACAAGGAATGCGCCACCGCCCGTTGTCACGTCGGCATTCGCGCCATCAAGCTCAATGTCGAGAGTCGCGGACAGGATGATACTTGTGGCATTTGCTGACGTATCCAGTGCCCCTTGAAGCGTGATCGAACCTGCTTCAGCATTCACATTGATCGTTCCACCAGTCGTAACGCTGTTCTGCAGGGTCACCGAGTTTGATGTGATCGTCAGCGATGAGTCGAGATCGACGGCCCCGGTAATCGTGGTCCTCGCAGCAGAAGTGACTGTTAGTAACTCCAAGTCATCACTGCCTGCTGAACCAATCGCACTAAGAATTATATTGCCCGTGCCTGCACTCAGGCTCAGCGACTCCACACCACCGCCGACGGTACCGTTCAGCGTTCCGTCAATCTGAATGTTGCCCACGGCTGAGCCAGTGGAAAGCGTGAGGTTCAGCCCTTCACCGATTGTGACAGACCCACCCAGTACAATGTCCTGACGATCGGTCGTGAGATTGGCTCCAAGGGCGATCGTGGCTGACTGGACTTCAATGGACTCTGTCACCGCTCCGCTGATCGTGGATTTCAACGATGCGATTTCGATTGTGTTGTCGATCAGTAAGCCATCGCTCAAGGTCAACGAGTCTGACAGCCTCACTTCCTGTCCAGTCTGATCCTTTCCCGCCGACGAGTCAGTTGCCGTCAGTCGGTTCACGTCAGTTGCCAGAACTTCACCACCCGTACCATTGCCTCCATTGACCGTGCTGCCATTCACCAGAACTTCGTTACTGGTTCCAATAGTGACTTCTGCCACGTCATCCTGCGCATCGAGCATCAGGTCGAGAACGCCCGTGTCGAATGCCGCCGACACCGTCAATACGACGCGATCTTCCAGGCGTGTCAGACCGAGCTGCGTGAAGCGATTCGGTTTCTTCGGTTTCCGATCCGGGTGGTACCGGCGGCTCCGAATCCGATCGCTGATTTTCTTCAGCCATGAACTCAACAGCATGACAACGTTTCCTCGACAGCAATCTCAAGCGACCGAATTCAACAGGATCTCAAACAAACCTGTGCGACTTCGATCTGATGACCTTTTCAGGACAGCTTCTCAAACTGTGTCAAAGTGCGGCGGAACTCTGACTGTATTAAGTAACGATCCCGATCAGTGCCTGTAAAAACGGATGACGCAAAGGTTAAGCAGCATGAGGATTGCGCAAAGTGGAGTCGCGGCGCCTGATGTTTCCGAATCGAAAAACACGGCTGAACACACAGACCAGCAATGTCGGGCAAATCTGTCTGATCAGCGACTCTGGGAAAATTCCTGCCAGACCACGATGCATCAATCAGCTCAGTATTGGCACGAGACGACGACAGTAACGCACCAAAGAATCCGTCCAACTGCAATCCACAAAAAGACTTTCGGCGACGACGCGACCGAAGTGAGACATTATCAGAATGGAGCGAATCCAAAGTCAAACAAGACTTTGCCTCCTTGAAATGCTTGAATCTGTCTTCTTGAGCGATTGTGGCAGTTAGGCAGAACATCTGCGCAGCCTTTCTATCTTCCCGAATCTACGAGTATCAACAGCATCGTCAGAGACGAACCACTCGATCCAGACTGGATGAGAACACACAGGACAGGCGTTTTTTTCCGTCGACTCTGGTATTGCGGGTTAGAACGGATCTACCGAGTCAAGTTCCTGCTTCGGGCTGGAACCAGCCCGAATGATTGGATTTCGATGTCGCCGCGTCAGGTGCGCGTCCTCCCGGCAAGCTCAATCTGACACGCCACTTACGCGAATGTCTCGCGGTTTCTGCCGACTCGGTACATTCTTCACAGTCATGGCCTGAGCCGCTGATTCTCACCGCGGCAATCATTCAGCAGACCGAAAAGCCTGCACCACGACGCTGTTATCCAGCTCACCCATTCCGGCATCGACCAGTTTTTCGAGTAGCTGCCGATGGACGCTCGACATGGGCAGGCAGGCGCCAGCGGCCGAGCCAGTCTCCAGAATGACTCGGACGTCCTTCAGGTGCTGAGCAAGTCGAGCCTGCGGCTGGAAGTCTCGGTGTAGCATTTTCCAGCCTTTAGTGTCCATCACCGCTGAGGCTGCCGGGCTGCTCTTAAGTACTTCCAGCGTTGTCACTGGATCCAGTCCGAGTGATTCGGCATAGGCCAGCCCTTCGCCAAGGACCGCTCGGTTGAGGCCCAGAACCAGATTGACCGCCAGTTTCATCCATGAGCCACTGCCGACCGGGCCGAGATGAAATGTTCGTTTCGCGAGATCGTCGAACAGGCAACGGCATCGGTCGAACGCTGATGCCTCGCCGCCACACATGATAATTATATCACCATCGCGAGCCTGTTGACTCGACCCGCCGACCGTTGCATCCAGATAATCGACGCCCATTGCCGCCAGTTCTGCCGCCACAGGTTCGACGTCAGCGGGGTTTCCAGTCGTCGTATCGACTATCGTTTGTCCGGCTTTCAATTCACCCTTCAACGAAGAAACAACATCAACCACAACCTGCGACGTCGGCAGACACAGCAGGACGACGTCAAAACTGGCGACTTCCGCAAGACGACTCAGCGCAACACCGCCAGCTTGTGAGAATTCGTCGCGGCGAACGGAGTCAACGTCGAACCCGGAAACTGACCAGCCGCGAAAAAGCAGGCGATCGGCCAGTGCCGTTCCCAACAGACCGAGTCCTACAAGTCCGATCGATTTCACAGAACAGTTCCCGATTCAGTCATGACAAACAACGCTCCCATTTCTGACGACACTGGGTCGGATGATAAGGCATCTGACAACGTCGTTGCTTCCGTTCCCGCTTCGAACGTTGAAACAGGTCCTGAAAAACTTTCGCCAGGCGAAAAAGTTCGCAAGTTCCCAACGACGCCCGGCGTGTACCTGATGAAGGACTTGCTGGACAGAGTCATCTATGTTGGTAAGGCCGTGAACCTGCGAAGTCGTGCTGGTAGCTACTTCACCGCCGCCGCCGCGACCGACCGCCGGACAGTCGACTTGATCCCCGAGATTGCCGACATCGACTTTATCCCGACCGACAGCGAAGTTGACGCGTTGTTGCTGGAAGCTCGACTGATCAAAGACATCCAGCCGCGATTCAATTCAGAACTGAAAGACGACAAGACATTTCCGTACCTGCAGATCTCGACGCACGAAGACTTTCCTCGAATCGAGTTTACGCGCAAGCCGGAAACCAAAGGCGTCAAGCTTTACGGTCCGTTCACGAGTGCGAAGAAACTACGCGGGACCATCTCCGTTCTTCAGAAAATTTTCCGCTTCCGCAACTGTACGCTCGACATTGAAGACGGTGACGAAAAGTGGCGATGGTTTCGACCGTGCCTGCTGGCGAGCATCAACCAGTGTACGGCTCCCTGCAAC
>JABMPE010000133.1 GCA_013203845.1 Rhodopirellula sp.
GATCGCGACTACATGGTCGAGTTCGTCCTGGACCTGTCGTTGATCGCCGCGCATCTGAGTTCCTGGGCAGAAGAGTGGATCATCTGGTTCTCGTGCGAGTTCGGCTTCATCCAGTTGCCCGACGCGTTTACGACCGGCTCGTCCATCATGCCGCAGAAGAAGAACCCGGACGTCCTGGAATTAATCCGCGGCAAGACCGCGCGAGTCATGGCCGACGTGTCGCAACTGCTGATCCTGATCAAAGGCCTGCCGATGGCCTACAACCGGGATCTGCAGGAAGACAAACTGGCGCTGTTTGACGCGTTCGACACGGTTGCCGCTTGCCTGGCAGTGGCTCCGGCATTGATCACTGGAGCCGAACTTCAGGTCGACCGGATCAACGAAAAGATTGACGACGGATTTCTGGACGCGACCGCGCTGATGGAATATCTCATCAAACTCGGAGTCCCCATGCGCACGGGACATGGCACGGTTGGCAGACTGGTTGCCGAATGCGAAAGCCGCAAGTGCCAGTTGAAGGATCTTTCGCTGGAAGACCTGCAGGCCGCGTGCGATCTGATCGACGAATCCGTTTACGACGTGCTGGGAACCCGTAACGCCGTCGCTGCGTTGCAGAGTTTCGGTTCCGGCGGCAAAGCACCTGTCGAACAACAGATCGCCTACTGGCAAGGACGACTCCGTTGAGGATTTCAGTTTGTGATTGTGTCATGGAGGCATAACTCAAGCCGTGAGCTGCTTGCAGGAGCGATTCTCGACAACGCGTCGATGGGTTTTTAATACCGCACAGCCGCGCTATCCTTGACCGATCGTCATTCGATTTGATGCCTCGACTCAGGAGTCTGATATGCGATTCGTCATCCCTGCATTCACAGTTTTCATTGCAGCAATCCTGTCGACAGAAAACCTGGCTGCTGAAAAGCCCGTTGATATCGGGTCGAGGCTTGAACTGTTTGTTGATGACTTCCTGATCAGCGAATTGAAAGGCGACGCTCATCAATTCGTGCATCAGCCGGAACCTCGCGAAGTCGTGCTGGTGACGGGCGAACCGTGGGAAGGCAACACGTGTGCTTACTACACGATTTTCCGCGACGGCGACGTTTATCGGATGTACTACCGAGGCTCGCACGGCGACGTGAAGACCGGAAAGACTCAACACTCGGAAGTTACCTGCTACGCCGAAAGCCGCGACGGGATTCACTTCACGAAGCCGAAGCTGGGCCTCGTCGAGTGGGACGGCTCCAAAGAGAACAACATCATTTTGAACGGGCTGGGTACGCACTGCTTCGTTGCGTTTCGCGATGAGAATCCGAACTGCAAATCCGAGGCACGCTACAAAGGCATCTCGCGAGGACGACCCGTGGGCAAAGCCGGGCTGTACGTGTTCCACTCCCCCGATGGAATTCACTGGTCACTCACAAAGAACGAACCCGTCATCACGGACGGTTATTTCGATTCGCAGAATCTGGCCTTCTGGGATCCCGTTGAAAAGCAGTACATCGATTACCACCGCACGTTCACCAACAAAGTTCGCTCGATCATGACGTGCCGGTCGGACGACTTTGTGAACTGGACGAAGCCTGTCCTGCTGAAGTATCCGGAAGGGACTCCGAACCAGCATCTCTACACAAACGCGATCCGACCTTACGAACGCGCTACGCACCTCAAAATCGGCTTTCCCACCCGTTACCGACCGAGTGACAGTCAGGTCGAGCCAATCTTCATGTCGAGCCGCGACGGCTTGAACTTTCACCGCTGGAACAAGGCCGTCATCCCGCCGGACGCCCCGAAAGAACGAGACGGCAACCGCAGCAACTATATGGCTAACGCGCTGGTGTCGCTGGCCGGCAACGAGCGGGAACTCGCTGTATACGGCAGCGAAGCTTACTACGAAGGACCCGACAGCCGACTACGCCGCTTTACTTACCGAGTGGACGGTTTTGTTTCGGTCCAAGCCGGTGCCGAAGGCGGAGAGCTGGTGACGAAGCCGCTGACCTTCCAAGGAGAACAGATCGTTCTCAACTTCGCGACAAAGAAAGGTGGCCGTGTCAAAGTCGAGCTGCAGGACGAAAACGGGCAACCCATTCCAGGATTCGAACTGTCGAGCTGTCAGTCACTGACCGGCGACTCTATCGAGCAAACCGTTTCGTGGAAAACGTCTGACAGCGTCGCGAAGCTATCGGGAAAGACGATACGAATTCGATTCGTGATTCAGAACGGCGACGTTTACTCGCTGCGGTTTCGGCATCTGATCTAACGGACGATTCCACTTGGGAACGTGTCCGAAGTGATGCTCCACGCGATCAGGAATGACGTGACCGGAATTCGGGGAGCGATTCTGAACACGATCTTTAGCGGATGCTTTCAGAGCTGGCCTGAACTCGGACATGGCCTTCGCAGAATTTGCAGGCGACTTTGACGCCGAGGTATTTCGGCGCGACCCGCAATTCCCGGTCGCAGTGACCGCAGGGAGCATAGAACGCCCTGGTTCTAATACGCGGGTTTGACAGGTCAAGTGAAAACTGACCGCTGCAATGTTTGCAGGCAACTCCGACACCGGCATATTTACGGTTGATCCGCAGCTCCTGAGTGCAGTGCGGACAAAGAATGAAATAACCTGCAACGCCGACATCGATCACGGTGCCGATCTCCTTCAACTCAAAGAACGCCGGAATTTCCACGTCGCTCCGATACAAATCCGGGTTCAACAAAGCTCGACAGAACTGACAGTGAATGAGATTGGCAGGCATGTCCTGTCCGCAATCCGGGCAGGGACCTCCAGGCCAGGTGGACATGACTGGTTACCTCAAATCCTTCAGTCTTGAAGTCTGCTACGAACGTCTCGCAACATAATATCGACGACGTTGCCGATCGACTCCCGGGCCCGCTGGCGTTCCATGATAGACAGTTTCGAAGTCTGTCCAGGGGTTTTCGCCAACTGTCGTGAGGTCCATCCGCCTGATGCTATACCGTTTCTCTGCCAATCAGGCCGCGTGTTGGACCTCATGAAATGTTGAATAGTTGCAAAAATAAATCTGGAACATCGAAGAATCATCGATCTCATCCGGATTGTCCAGTCGTGTTGCCACCGTTGCGATGTGGTCGCCGGTTCGACATCCTGAAGCAGATTCGTCCGACCGTGTCCGAGGTTTTCGCAGTACTCTCATCTGTCGTGGCAAACGGGTGACGGCGCGCGAGTGGGACCCAGGGGCCAAATGGGAGTGCGTGATGAATGCGATTTTCGGACTGATTGCGGGCATGAAATTTCTGCCACTCAACGTCCGTGTGCAGGCGGTTCAGAAACTTGGCAAAGCACACTCAAGTTCAGCCGCACAGCAGTTACTCAGGCTGTTCTCCGCTTCGGATCCGGACATTCAGGGCGAAGTTCAGACATCCATCAAATCTCAGGGAATCGTCTTTGTTGAAACCGCCATGCGGCAGCTGTCGCTGCCAAATCCTCCGGCTCAGCGAGCTGCCGCGAAGGCGCTGGCAACGGTCGGCCCGGCAGCGGCACCGGCATTGCCCCTGTTGACGCAACAGCTGGAGTCGTCGGTTCTCGATCTGCGAGCGGCAGCGCTGACGGCCATTGGAGCAATCGGTTCCGGAGCCGCTGGCAGCGTTGAACGAGTGACCAAAGCACTCTCATCAGACCATATTAAGGAAGCGGCGGCGGCGGCGAAGGCTCTCGGCAGGATCGGTCCCGCGGCCAGGTCAGCCGTGCCGCAGTTGATCGGACTGGTCGGCCATCGTGACAAAGCGGTGCGGGAAGCCGCGAGTTCAGCAATCGGAAAAATCGGACCAATCACCCGCGTCTTCGTACCCACTCTGATCGAACAGCTGAATCACGACGACGTCGGCATTTGCGTCGCGACGGCACAGGCTCTGGGAAAAATGGGATCCGATGCCGAGAAGGCCGTTATTCCCCTCAGTCGATTGGTCGAGCACAGTTCACGTGATCTTCGACAGGCGGTCATGGAAGCTCTGGGCGGCATCGGTCCGGCCTCGCGCGAGGCCGAAGAGGGAATTGGGCGATGCCTTGATGATCGCGACTGGGGCGTGCGCGAAGCGGCAGCTCGCGCGGCGGGTCTGGCCGGCTGCGCAGAGCATGTCACGGTACGGCGTCTGCTGAATCTGTTGCAGGATAGCCGCGGCAGCGTTCGGCGGTCGGCAGCCGAAGCGGTCGGAAGAATCGGCAAACCCGCCGCTGCCGGGGCACCGGCTCTGGTCGAACTTCTTTCCGATAAGTACCAGTCGATCCAGCTGGCGGCGGGAAAATCACTCGGACAAATTGGGCAGGCGGCCGCGGACCAAGTGGACACAATTGTCGACCTGCTGGCCAGCGACGATCCCGAAGTCCGAGAAGCGGCAGCGAAGGCTCTGGGAGCCATCGGCCCGCTGGCCAGCAGGACCGCTCCTTCATTGATTGCCGCGTTGAAAGATCCCCAGCCTCCCGTCGTGCAGTCGGTCATCGGAGCGCTGGCTCAAATGGGCGCCTCCGTGAAAGGCGACATCCCGCTGCTGGTCGGCAATCTTTCATCGAGCAACGTCGCGCTGAAACTGGCGTCGCTGGAGGCCCTCGGACAACTCGCAGCTCACGCAGAAGGCGCAACGGATTCCATCCAGAACTGCCTGGCCGATCGCAACAAAATTGTCAGCGAAGCAGCACGAGACACGCTCGAAAAAATTCATCGCGCTTCTCAGGCAGTCACTCCTCACTGACGGATTCGAACCATCACTGTCCGCGCGATGGCTTCCGTCAATTCTTCGGTGAGTAGTGCATCGAGCACGTCAAGTTCTAGAATGGCCTCGCGGGTGACTGTGACCCATTCGCGTAGGAACTGTAATCCAAGCCACCCGTCGCTGATTCAAATTCACGAGTCTGGAATCGTCATGAAGTTTCTTGAGTTGAACCATGTTGCGCTGCACGTACAGGATGTCGAACAAAGCTGTGAATTCTACGAGAATGTTCTGCAACTGAAGAAAATTCCTCGGCCGGCATTCAAGTTTCCAGGAGCGTGGTTCCTGCTGGGTGAAGCTCAGGAATTACACCTGATCGGCGGGCGAAACGTCGACACGAACTCAAACAGTCGCGGTAACCATTACGCTCTGATGATCGACAGTATGGACGAGTGGGAAAGCTACTTTCGTGAAAACAACATTCCTTACGAAGAGCGCAGAACCCGTCCAGACGGTGCGTACCAGATTTACGTAACCGATCCAGACGGCCACGCGATCGAACTCTGCACGCCGCCCGGAACTGCTCCCGAACAATAAGAAGTGAAACTGTTTTCCTGTTGTCTGCCCGAAGATGTCAACGCGAGTTGAAACCTGAAACAATTTCGGCAGGACGTCGAGGACTCGTCATGTTTCAACAAACTCTTCGATCCGCCGCGCAGCCTGCGGCTCTGATTTTGCTGATGACGTTCTTTTCGCTCGGTCACTCGGCATTTGCGCAGGATGAGAATGCAACAGTCGGTACAGCGGTCACCGAACAGGTGGTTAAGAATCCGGCAAAAGCAGCGGACGATTCTGCGCGACACGCGATCGCTGATCAGGACGCCGAGAAAGAGCAGCGGCGAAAGTCGGCGCTCGCCGGTTTACTGGTGCTCAGTTTGATCTGCATCGTATTTCTCGTACTCATCGTACTGGTCGCGCTGTGGGCACGACGAATTCGAATGCTGACGCATCAGCCGTTGCCCGAACAGCATCCTGGAGACCCGCTGTGGTATCTCCGAAATGGCAAAGGGTCCGACGTTTCGGACATCGCCAGCCTCACCGAAGGCAGTTCATCTCACGACGAAGCCAGTCAGTAACCCGCGCCGGAACGCTTTAATCAATTACGGATCGTTGCATGTCTCAGTTCTATAAAGTCGCCAAAGAGGGAGCTGTTCCCGAAGGCGAAGGTCGGGCGTTCGCTGTTGAAGGTCGCATGGTCGGCGTTTACCTGCTCGACGGCGAGTACTTCGCTCTGAACGACTTCTGCCCTCACATGGGAGCATCGCTGGCAGGCGGCTACGTCGAAGATCACGCAGTCAGTTGCCCGTGGCACGCATGGCGATTCAGCGTGAAAGATGGCACGTGGCTCGACAATCCAAAGATTAAAACAGACAGCTACCCGGTCCGGGTTGAAGACGGCATAATCGAAGTTCAATTCCCGGCAAGGAAAGAGGCATCGTCAGGAGACGCTCCTCCCTGCAGCGAGACGTGCGGTCAGTGATATGGTCTGGTGAGGCGGCAACGCAGCGAGAAACGCTGGCTTCTGTTTCCTACTTCTTCGATAGCAACGCGCTAAGTGCATCACCCTGCGACTGCAGTTGACCAATGATTTCGTCCATTTTCGTGAACTGACGCAGCAGGCGTTCCTGACGGACGACCAGCAACGCGTCGATCTGTTCGACCTTTCCTGTAAGTGTATCGATCGAATTTTGCAGTCCGTCGTTCTCGTTCTTGAAGGTACCAGTGAAACCGTCAGTCAGTGAATCCAGTGTGTCTTTAAACTTCCCGGCAACGCCGCCGTTTTCGTCGCGGAAAAATTTCTGGACTGCGTCTGGTGTTTTTTCAATGACTTTATTGAAGACGGTTTCGTCGAACTCCAGCTTCCCACCGGACGTCGTTCGGATACCAAGATCCGACAATCCTCGCAACGTTTCGTCAGTTCCGAAATACGTCTTGTTGATCAGACTGTTCAACCGCGAAGTCACCCGTAGAACAAAACCCTGGCCCTGCAGGACACCCCGCTTTAACGGGTCCGGGTCAAACTGTGTCAGCTGGTCCGTCGTTGAGATGTAGGAGTTGAACGAACTGACCAGGGCCTTCAGCGAGTCTCTCGCTTTGGTGTTGTCGCGAACGATGTCCACGGTCGCTGCACTGGTCCCGACTTTATTGACTGTGATGTTCACTCCGCTGGCAACATTAGCGAACTCGTTCGTGCTGGATGCAAGCAGGAACGATGCCGCAGCGTTTGAGCCAACCTGAAGCAACGCGTCCTGAGCTTCCGTCGCGACGGACAAGCCCAGATCCACACTGCCGGAGTCGATCGTGAAACTGCCGGCGGATCCTGATGTGTCTGAAGTCAGCGACAGCCGAAACGAATTAAACGCCGAACCATCATTGAAAATCCCAGCGCTGACTCCGACGTTGGCGTCGTTTATTTTCGTCACCAGCGTGGCCAGTGTGTCCTCGGCATCAACCGTAATCACAGTCTGATCCTGTGCCGAGATCTCCTGCTTCCCGCTGGCACCAACGAAACCTGAACCGAGAATCCTCAGGTCTGCGGCAGTCGTTCCGCCGACTTCTTCGATCGTCAACGTTCCGGCACCGCCAGCGTTGTCTTCGATGACGAATCCGTCACCGGTATCGTTCAACCTGGCTGTCACCTGAACCGTACCGGCGGAGTTGATGCGTTGCAGCACGTCCCCGATCTTCGCTGCCGACGACGGAATCGAAATCGACTGCTGATTTCCCGCCGAGTCGGTGATCAGAAACGATCCCGTTGCCACCTTTTCGCCGTCCGCCGTGAAATCAGTTAACAGTGTATCCTGATTAATTCGTCTTACGCCGAGCGAACCCGAGTCAACAGCTGACTCAGCGGCATTGATGGTCAAACCAAGATCAGCCGCCACCGAGCCGCCTCCGACATCCGCGATCACCAGATTACTGGCCGTCGCCCCGGATGTGTCCACGACTTCGATACCGGTACCGAGGCTGTTGTATCGAGCAGTGAGCGACAGCGACGCACTGGTCGTGTCGTCGACCGCTCCGTTGATCGCATTCAGAACTTCGTCGAGTGATTCGGCACCGCTGAGATCCAGCGTCGCCGTCAGCCCGGATCGATCGGTGACGGTGATGCTGCCTGGTGTGGTGATGCCCTGCCCGCCGTTCAGGTTTCGAATCAACTTCGAACCGAGTCCGGCCACCAGACGATCACCGGTCAGCGTGTTACCAACAGCGGCGTTATCGAGACCGAGCGCCTCGACAACGGCGGCACCATTAATGTCTTCCACCGTCAGTGTCCCGGCTCCGCTGGCATTGTCAGTCAGGACAAGTCTTCCGTTCGACAGCGAGGCTGTCAGTTTTCCGGCGTTCGCTTCGTCGTCGTTCACCGCACTGACCAGCTCGCTCAGGTTGAACACTCCATCAAGGTTGACGTTGATCTGAGTTCCGTCGGTGGTGGTGAATCTCAGATCGTCTGCGCCACTGAACTGAAAAACGCCGTTGCCGTCGTTGAGCTGGTCGAGCGTGAAATCTTCCGTCAGGTAGTAAACCTCGTTGCCGGTCAGCGTGGCTGATCCGACTGATTTCTGAATGCCCAGATCTGAGGCGGTGGAGCCGTTCCCGACTTCCTCAACGATCAGATTCGATGAAGTACTGCCTGATGTGTCGGTCAGAATGAGCTGCCCGCCAGATGTGCTGGCTGTGACCGATAGATTGTTTTCATCATTGATCGCTTTGAGTACGTCGTCGATCGTGTGGGCCTTTGTCAGGTCGATCGTCGCCGTCGAACCGGCACGATCTGTAATCCTGATGGATCCTCGCTGGATGCCATTGCCGCCGTTGAACGTGTCGAGCCTCGTGGAGGACGCCAGCTTGTCGCCCTGCGAAAAAGTGATCGAGCCCACTCCGACCTTCTGTTCGTCTCTGTTCGCAAACCCTTTCGAGATACGTTGCTCGGCTGTTGCCAGGGCCAGCGACTTGAACGCGTACGAGCCTATTGTCGCTTCAGCGTTTGCCGTAACCGTCAGCTGACTGGCATCGGAGTTCGTTACCGAAACCGCCTGAAACGTTGTTGGGAGACTGAGGGCCGACACCGCGGAAGAGAGCTGTAGCACGTTGGCTTCAAGAGCCTGGACACCCAGCTGCACCGCCTTATAGCCGTCGATGCGTGATTCCATCACTCGTGCCGGCGCGCGTTGAAGCGAGATCAGCTGGGACGTAATCCCAGTGATGTCGATCCCGCTGTTCACTCCGACAGACGTTCGAATGGAAGACATAACGCTTCACTGGCAAAGGAATGATTTCAGGAAAGTGCCGCGCAGCACCGATCACACGTCAGTTAACCTGATAAGTATCGGTCACAGAAAGATTGCCGCTGAAGGAAGCAGCATTGGTTTCAGCGGTTGCGGAATATGCCTCACGCGAATTGCGATGTGGTCCCGTTCTCAGGCCCATGAAGCTCGCACCCGTTAAGAGTGCTGCAAGTCTCGTAGGCAGGAGTTGGAGGTCGATCACCGATCTCGTGAGGCAAATAATGCTTCGCGGTGGGCGACAGCGTCAGTCACCGAACTTTCAGCGGTGTCGTGACTTTATTGTGGCTCCGCTCCCTGCTCGTCACTCGTCGTCTGGCGTTGCCGGAGTGTGACTCGATTCGCCAGCGGTGCCGGCCTGCTGATAGCACTCGCCGATGTGAATCACGAGTTCCAGGGCGAGCAAATCGGCTCGCGACATCACGTGCCGGCTACTGCGATTTCCGAGGCCGCTGACAAGATGCTCAACCTGTTCGAGGTGCAGCGAAAGTGTGTCGCGCGGCGACAGCCCCACTTCGGCGAGCACACTGGCCAGCTGAGCAATCTCGCCCCCCAGACTTCCCGATCCCATGATGACGTACGTGCGGAGCAGCTCGTGGTAGTACGTTTTGATCTTCTCAGGAATCTGCAGCGAACGCTTTTTTCGAGGCCGTAGCGCTTGGTCGCTGGTCGCCGCCGCGTCCACTGGCTGGTTCGGTGACGAATCGGATGTCGCCTGCGTGATCGCTTCGAGTTCCCGGATGATGTCACGCTGCTGACGCAGCAGATGATCCGCTTCGTCGCGTTCCCGCACCAGCCGACGATGATTGGCAACAACGTGATGATGGTTCTGCTGCGCCGTCTCCATCAATCGGATGCTCTGTTGAATCACGTTGACAAGTGCCCGCGAACTCCACAGCGCCGACGAAACCAGAATCTCACAATGCGAGCTGCACGCTTCCACGGTCAGGCCGTCGTCGGGTTGTCGAGTCAGCAGGACAATGGGATCGCTGCAGCCGGACGCTCGAATCGCGTGCAGCAGGTCCGAAGCGTCCCACCTCAAATCGTCGAGAACTGTCGGCCAGCATTCAATAACAATGCAGTCAAAGCTCTCATTCCGGAGCAGCGTCATGGCCTCAGAAGCAGTATTCACCCATCGAAACTTCGGATCGTTGCACCCCACCGCATCGAGCTGCAGCGTCAGGCCGATCCAGTCAGGTTCGGTCGGACCCACGCACAACAGCCGAAACTCTGGCGGCACCCCGCTACTCGGCGGAGTAGACAGCCAGTCGGTATTCTGAGCGGGAATCTGGTCTTCCTTGACCATCGAACGTCCAATCTGAGTGTTGCGAGCGACCGAGCAACTGCGGCTGGATTCGGTCCTGCTCGACGCCGCGAACTTATATTCGTGGCCGAAACTGTGTGTCAACAGTATGTTACGTCGCAATGAACGTTTAAACTTTGGCTCAGAGTGACCGGATTTTCCGGAACGGCGGGACGATGGTCAGCAGGAATTCGTCTCGCTATTCTTTGTCGCTTCCCGTGGCCCCGATTGGCCGACATGACACGATACTGAATTCGTGCTCGGAATCTGTACAGAATATCGCACCGCAGCCGGCATGTTCCGGACTCAGCACGTTCTGCCCGCGGCAGTAGTGAGAACGAAGATGGCAAAGAGTCGACTTGAACTTCGAAAAATGCATGACGCCGCAGAAGCGGCCGGAATCTCTGACGATTCCGAAGATGCCCCGGCCAGGAAAAAAAAGGCCACCAGGAAGAAGGCCGCCCCGCGTAAAGCTCGGGAGAAGGCACCTGAGCGCAAACGAGCAGTCTGGGTGCTCTACAGCGGCAGCATGAAAGAAGAAGGCCGATATCCCTACGACCAGAAAGAGGCTGCTGAAGAGCGTCTCGCTATCCTGCAGGGTCGTGGCAAAAAACTCTACTTCATGCAGATGGTCAAGGAGCTGATTACCGGTTCTGCCGATGGCTTCCAGGTAATCGAACCCGCTTTGGATGACGACGACGACGATGATGTCGCAACCGTCAGAAAAGCCGCCGTCCCGAAAGATGAAGACGAACTGGGCGATGTCGAAGTGGACGACGCTGACTTCGAGGATGATGACGACGACGACGAGGATACTCTGGATGACGATCCGGATGACGAATAACGCTGAATCGCGTTCAGCATAAAACAGTTTTCAAACGGCGGTCCTCTGTGACCGCCGTTTGTGTGCGCCGTGCCAGGTTGCGAGGAATCGTTGTTTCGAGATGGCAACGACAGACCTCGCACAAAACTGATCGGGATCAAGGAGTATCAGAATGTCAGCCAGCCAACGAGCGGAAGTTGAAGACACATACGCCGAAGGCTTTCGATCGATCTACGCCGAGTTTCTGATCACAGCGCGCGACCGTAAGTGGCTCGACCATGCACTGCGCGAAGCAACCGGAAACGCGTCGAGCACAATTCTGTGTGACTGCGAAGCCGGTCTGGATCGTTACATCGGACCAGGCGGTGACGAATCGGTTGAAACTCCTGATGGTCGACCGGGAGCGGTCGTGCAGATTCATGTGCCGAGATTTCGCAAGGATCGAGTCGAGGCTCTGGAACGATCACTGCTGGTTCGAATCAGCCAGAACGTGATGACGTGCCCGACCGCTCGCTGCTTCAACCTGCTCGATACCGATCCGTTCTTCAAACTCGGTAAGAAAGTGTCGTTCTTCGGAGACGGGCACCAGAAACGCGAAGAACGCTTTGGTCGCAAAGTCTGGACAGTTCCAACAATGGGCGGAGACTTCGTTCTCGACCGACGCTTCGGATTCACCGACGGAGTCATGGGCGGCAACCTGTGGTTCCTGGCCGAAACCGAAGACGCCGCGATTGACGCTGCCGAACGCGGAGCCGCGGCCGTCA
The DNA here is from genome assembly GCA_013203845.1 of Rhodopirellula sp. Taxonomy (GTDB): domain Bacteria; phylum Planctomycetota; class Planctomycetia; order Planctomycetales; family Planctomycetaceae; genus JABMPE01. The sequence goes on from JABMPE010000133.1 coordinate 11,911, forward strand.
ACGGTTGCCCGGGCACGATCATGACGTTCCCCGGCGGCGTGGCAGCCAGCGCGTCGAAAGCCGGCAGTAAATACTCATTTCTGATCGCCAGCACTTTTGCCGAGTACTGCCCGACTCTTCGTGACTCGCCGGACGTCCAGACGCGACTGCCGGACAATGTGCAATCGGTCATGGAAATCGTCATCAACGGACGAAGCGTCGATGCGATCTCTGATGCAACTCAGGCAGCCATTGCAGCATCGGTTGAAACTCCGGGCCTGGTCAAAATCACCGCCGGCAACTACGGCGGCCGACTGGGGAAAAGCTTCGTCTGGCTCAAGCCGGAACTGCATCAGGACGCTGAGTAACACTTCAGCACCGTGTAACACTTCAGCACCGTAACACCGACAGTTTCAGGTGGGTGGCCCTACCGAGAGTTGATCGATCAGATCCTCGGCGAAACGAAGCTGTGAAATCACGGCGGTGGCCCCGGCCTCTTTCAGAGCGACCACGTCGCCAGGCGTCGCCATGTCAGAAGCAACAAGAATCACTGGCTGCGGTGAATCTGGCGAGAATCTGTCGCCCCCATGCACTTCGTCGTTCAGTTCTTTGACCCGCTGAATCTGCGTCTGGTCGATGAAAGCAGAGGCCAGGACAGAAATGTCTGGTGACTCGGAAGCGATCGTGAAGTGAAGCGAAGCAAGGATTGCTTCAAAGCATTCTTTGAGCGGAATGTCGGCAGAATAGACTCTGGCGGATTTCCCGAGTCCCACCTGCTCGACGTCGTTAAGACATCCCGCGGCGAGGGCTGAAAAGGCTTCGTCCCGGGAAGTGGTCGCCAGCAGAGGCGGTTGATCGGTCGTTCGCTGCTGCAACTCGAAACGAATTCGAGCCGCGGCATGGCCGAGTGAGACACTCCAGGCGGACGGCCAGCGCACCTCGGTCCTTCCGATCGACTCGCACCACGGACTGAAAGCCACCACAAAACGACTCAGCGGCAGCATTCCAATCAGCTGGTCAATCTCGGCAGACGAAAACTCGTCGGGGATACTTTGATAAGCGACGACCAGATCGGGAGTCAGTTCGCCGGCAGCCACTAACGAGATCGCTTCCGGAATCGAACTCACTCGGTGACTCGGAGCGCTTTCAAGTATGCAACGTACGCTGTGGAATTCATCGGACGACGCAGTGACTGACGAATCAGGGACGCGCCCACTCAGCAAGGCACGACGAAACTGCGGCGAGTGACACTCACCAATCAACAGGACGACTGGCTGCGGAGTTTCAGACATCGTCTTGAAGTGCTCGGAAATGGTCGGGAATACAAAGCAACGGTGAAACAGAATCGTCGCGGAACTGGCCGACGTTGGAAAGCCGGAAAAATGAGTACCGGTTTCTGAAGGCCGTGCCGGTTTAATGCGTGACCGCGGCTCTGTAGTATTTGACGCTTCGTTAAACGGATCCCGGTCAGCGACTGGCTCCGGGTTGAAGCGATAATTTCACGTGATTGTACCCACTGTTTCCCACCGACGATCAACCTCTGAGGAGACTCCCTGATGCTTCACCCGTTGCTCATTATGACGATCGGGATCGTCCTGGTCATTTTCCTGATCATGAAGCTGAAGGTAAACGCGTTCATTGCGCTGATCACGGCGGCGATGGTCGTCAGTCTGCTGGCCTTTCAGGAAAACTCGAAGACGGGGGAAATGGAACTCGCCAGCAACGCAATTTCACGGGTTGCTGATGCGTTCGGATCCGCCTGTGGAGGGATTGGAATCGTCATCGCCCTGGCGGCGGTGATCGGCACGTGCATGATGGACAGCGGCGCCGCTGACAGAATCGTGCGAGCGTTCATGAAAATGCTTGGTGAAGAACGAGCCCCGTGGGCGCTGATGGGCAGCGGCTATGTACTGGCGATACCCGTTTTTTTTGACACGGTGTTCTACCTGCTCGTCCCACTCGCCAGGTCGTTTTATCGCCGAACCCGGAAGTCTTATCTCAAGTGTCTGCTCGCCATTACGGCTGGCGGAGCCATCACACACACTCTGGTGCCGCCCACTCCCGGTCCGTTGACTATGGCGGCGAATCTTGGAATCGATCTTGGGAAAATGATCATGGTGGGAGCGCTCGTGGCTCTTCCGGCAGCAATCGCCGGCATCCTGTTCGCCGGGTTTCTGGATCGAAAATACAACATCCCAATGCGGGACATCGCTGGTCAGGACGAGTCAGTCGTCTTGAAAGATGAAGAACTGCCCAGCCTGTTTTTGTCGCTGTTACCAGTCATTCTGCCTGTCGTCATGATCGCCATTCATACCGTCGCCAGTACATTCTCGGATGGCGAACTGCTGAATAAAGCTGAAGAACTCGCTGTCATGGCAGGAACGACAGTCGAGGCACAGGCCAACGAATTGATGGCCGCTTCTGAGGGAACGATGTCGCGAGGCGACGCCTTGAAAGACATCAAGCAGACGACACAGGAAGCCGCGGGATCTCCCGGCGTCTGGACCAGCGCCAGCCGTTATACGCAGGTTGTCGGAAACCCGAACTTCGCCTTGTTGATTTCCACGGTCATCGCACTGCTGGTTTACGTCAAGCAGCGAAAACCAACTCGGGAGGACATGGCGAAAATTGTTGAAGTTTCGCTAATGAGTGGGGGAATTATCATTCTGATTACTGCTGGCGGATCGTCCTTTGGAGCGATGCTCAAGGTCGCCCACGTGGGGGACGCGATTCGCGATATGTTCGGCGGAGCAGACGTCGCCGGAATGACGATGCTGTTCCTGGGTTTCGGAATCGCCTCACTGCTCAAAGTCGCACAGGGATCAAGCACGGCGGCGATGATTATCACATCCAGCATGATGCCCGGAATGCTCATCGGACTGGACCTTCCGTACGACAAGGTCTACCTCGCGACGGCGATCGGCGCGGGATCATGCGTCGGCTCCTGGATGAACGACAGCGGCTTCTGGATTTTCACTAAGATGGGTGGCTTGACTGAAAAAGAAGGCCTTCAAACGTGGACCCCGCTGCTGATGGTACTGGGCATCGTCAGCATGGCCATGACACTGATTCTGGCGACGGTCATGCCGCTGACGTAGGACGGGCGATACAGCACGACGCGGTCGTCGACTCGTCGGGTGCCATTATTCTCGACGCAGGATGTTCAGGAGTGTTCCATGCCTCGTCGAAACGGATTTCAGCATCAGTCGTATCCAACTCGACCGGCAATCGAGCCGGTCGTGCTCCAACTCAATGAGGATGACGGACAGCCATTCGACTTCGGACACCTGCATACTCAGTATGGTGTTCGAAAGGTGCTACTCGTTCACGGGACCTTTGCCGGGACGGATCCGTTCGGCATTCATGCCATGATGCACGCAGCAGCCGAACGCCTGCCTCCTGCTGCACGCCGCGCCGTGGATCCTGTCATCGACCGTTTGTCAGACCAGACGAAGAGGCTGACTGATGCAATTACGGCCGACGTCGCTAACTACAGCAACGGTTATCGCCAACTGTTTCAGACACTGGTCGGCGACGACCCCGACGTGAGTCGACTTGAACCAACCTGGAGCAGCGAGAACAACCACATCGCGCGCGCTGGACTGGCGATTCGATTATTGAACGAACTGGTCGAACTGCACGAGCATGGCTTCGACCCGGTTCACGAACGGGTTCTTTTGTGGGGACACAGTCACGCCGGCAACGGATTCGCCATTCTGTCCAATCTGCTGGCGAATGATCGTGAGAGTGTTGAAGCCTTCTTCGCGGCGGCCGGAAATTCTCTCGGCGAGGCGGGAGAAGCTGCCCGGCAGGTACTGGCCGCCTCATCGACTCCGCATCCGATGGCGACTGCGGCGCTGGTCGTAACCTTCGGGACTCCGGTGCGGTACGGATGGGACACCGATGGCCTGCGATCTCTTGTCCACGTGACTCATCATCGTCCGGCTAAGGATCAAGCCGACGCGACGGCGATCGTGCCGGCCGTCACATTCGGCTGCGAAGGAAACACGTTCGGAGACAATTTCACCGCGGCAACGACCGGAGTGGCCGACGTCCTGTCCGCGAAACATGGCGATTGGGTTCAAGCTTTTGCAATTGCCGGCACCGACATCGCACCGCCGCTTAACCGCAAAGACAACGTGCGGCTGGGAACGTTTCTTGAACGTGGCCTGCCCGAACCAACGCCACCAAAAATTGGCGACCGGCTGAAAGTAGCCTGCACTCGCTGGAAAACCTGCACGCGAATGCATGCGGACGGTCGCAACCTGCTGGTTGACTACCAGTCATCGAGGTTAACCCGCTTCGGTCCGTCTCGTCAGGCCGTGCTCGGCCACGGCATTTACACCTTGAAAGACTGGCTGCCGAGTCAACTTTCGCTGGTGCTGGAGTGGCTCGCGCATGACGGCGCGTAGCTCCGAAACGGGGCGATCGGCTGAGTGAACTCTTATCGTCGCTGAAACAAGCTCCGCGCCGTTTCGGCATTTCAGGATTTCAGGATTTTCGCGCTGCCGGAACTGCGCGGAACTTGTTCCAGGCTACCGGGAATGTTCGCGGTTTGCCGGTCAGCAAAGTCCATCAAGCAGCGTTCGAGTGGCTTCGACTTCCGCGGTCAGTCCATCAACCAGCGATGTCTGACGGCCATCAGGCAGCACTTCCCAGGTGTAAGTTTCGATTTCCAGGTGAGGCGAGTAATCAAGGTCTCGAACGGCGGCCAGTGCTTGCTTCAGATCACCGCGAGTTGTCTGCAACGGCCCCAGCGATTCCGCATTCACCGGCACGTGAAAATGGACTCGCCATTCTTCAGCCGAAGCAAATCGGCCTGGCGGGGCCAGCGCGGTGTCTTCCGTGAGATCGACCTGTCGAAGGATCGATCCGTCGGTCACTCGTGCCATCGTCTGGTGGAGATACCTCGGTTCGACGTACCGCGCGAGTGCCTGCCGGGCCTCTTCATTGCTGGCTGGATTCTCGACACGAATGGCGCAGGTAATGTGGACCTTGTTGATACGAATCTGCTCGGTCGCGAGTTGCTGAATCGAATCCGAAACGTCTTCAAACTCAACCGCCTGATGGCAGACGTCGTAGCACACTCCCAGGTATTCATTCACAACATCAAGCGCACCGGCATCGGCTGCCAGTTCGCGCAGCCGGCGGAAGAACTGAATCGTTTCGGCAGTCGTCTCAATGATGCAGAAGGGTTCCGGCTCGATCGCCAGACGAATCCGGCGTCCGGTTTCTTCTTCCACGCGTTGCAGTGACTTTGCCAGACCGATCAATCGACCGGCACATTCATCCGCAAACGACTCGGGATAGTCAAACGGCTTAAAGCCGAGCGGCACGGTCGACAGACTGCCTTCCGTTCCATCGTCGGGCAACAGCTTCGCCAGGATGCGGGCGCTGTCCACCGTGTAGTCAACGCGTTCGTCGCGATTCCAGTCCGGCAGGTAGACGTTTTCCTTGACACGAGCGTCATGAAAATTGCCGTACGGAAACGTGTTGAGTGTGTAGCACGTCAGACCGGCTTCGTTCAGCCAATCTGCGAATCTGTCCAGGTTACCCGGTGCTTCCAGAAGCTCCGTCGCGACCGGGCGAGCCAGCCACAGACCCGCAGCCAATTCGCCCACTCGACGACGAACGGTCACGGTGTTTTCACGGAGACCCGTTTGAACGACATCGACCGTCAGACCGGGATGGACATTGGTGCAATAACTGAGGGGCAGCGTACTGAGCGTCATGTTGAGTCTTTTATCGAGGAACTGGGTGCGAAGGACTGATGAGTATCTCTGTGGCCATTAAATGCCTTGATCGTCAAACAGTCTTTCCCATCGGAACGATTGGTTATCCATTCCACACAATAGTGATCCAATTGACTATCGCCGACTCACCCTGACGATTTCAGCGACGGCTACGGCAAGGGCAGGATTTCACGTTGTAAACTAAACACAGCTTATGTCGACATATTTGATCTATTACGCACCCAGACTTCAACATCTGAACTTGTCGATCTGCAAGGCCTTGTGGTCAATGTGTGGACTGGGTCGATTACAGAGACTGTACCACCTGTCGTGATGAAAGTACCGATACCGGAATTCCAGCGTTTGCATATTGTCCAGTTGCCACGTCCTGTATTCCGACAATTGATGATGAATGCTTCAGACGTCACACCCGGCATTGACGGCTTCGGTGTACTTCTTAGCACCAGAATCTCCAGTTCGGTGGAATCACATTCAAGTATTCCTCAGGGCTTCGATCTTGATCATGACTGCGAAGATGCGGCAGTAATCCTGCTGACGCAGCGCAGCTGGACGGAAAAGGATTGTTAAACCATGAAGTCTTATGACCTCTGGAAGTCTGCGCTGCTCGTACTGGCAACGGCAGGCACGCTGGTGCCCGGCTCTCAACTCACTGCGGCAGATGCCTCAGCCACCGATGGTTCGCACAGTTCCAGCGCGACAGCTGTGACTGATGCCTCGGTTAACAATCGCGCTCCTGCGAATGCCGACACAACATCGAAGGCGATTGCCAGAGTCGCTCTGGAAATTCAGGACGTCGTGCTGGACGAAAACGGTGAAATGACCGGCTACGTCCTGGACGGACAGGGCAAGGCGATTGCTCGCACTAAAGTGGCGGTCAGGATCGGTAGACAGACTGTCGCAGAAACGACCACTGACAATGACGGGCGTTTTCTCATTCCGGAACTTCGCAGTGGAGTTTGTCAGATTGTCCATTCAGACGGAGTTTCGGTGTTCCGAGTCTGGAAGAATGGGACCGCTCCTCGGAATGCCAGGTCGAACGCACTGATGATTGTCGGAAAAAAACAAATCCGGGGCCAAAGCGAAGGCACACCATCCACCCTGCTGGACCATGGGGCACTGCTCACTTTTGGAGCGGCGGCAGCCGGCACCACACTGGGTATTATCGGTCTCAGCGAAGCCAGCAAGGCCAACAACAAGGCCGATGCTGCTAATGCCAGACTGGATTCGTTGTTCACCACAACGAATTAGAACGCTGGAATCATCAATCGCCGCATACTGTTGCGACGGGCAATTCACAAACCTCGGCCGGGTCTTCCTCGCCGGGGTTTTCCATTTCACGCGGAAGTTGAACGAACCAGCTCAGAATTCCCCAAGTCAATGTTTCTCGAAACGGCTGAATCGGCTATGAGGATTCCTGTCTGTGAACCGTGTTTCGGAATACCTCATCGGTAGTGATTCGGTCGAATCAAACTCTATTGATGGTCGATACGAAGTCGTGGGGACGTGGAAGTGCCTGGGAGGGAACTTCTGCCAGGTAACCGCCTGCTTGAGATGCAGGATGGTCAACATTCAATCAGGTCACAGCTCTGTGGGCAGCGGCACGGAAAGCCACTCCTGCAGTTCAACGAGTCACGAGGGAACCAAAACGATGACATCATCAATCCATTCAGAAACGCCGGCACTTACTCGACGAGCTGCCATTGGTCGACTGCTGGCTGGCGGCGCAATGGCTGCAGCACTTCCAGGCGGCCTGCTGTTCGCGGAAGACGAACGAATCGCGACTGCCATCCGGATTGGCGGCACCGCTCATCCACTGGCTCCAGGATTGCGACTGGCCGTTGAAAGCCGACGAGCACTGGACAACGTGAAAGATTACTCGGCGTCGTTCTTCAAGCAGGAACTGGTTGGCAAAACCCGCGTGAATCATCAGCTGACACTGAAAGTTCGAGAAACTCCATTCAGCGCTTATCTGCGTTACGAAAACCCTCACAAGGGGCGGGAAGCGATCTTTGTTACTGGTGAAAACAAGGGAAAAATGCTGGCTCACGGTACGGGCATCGAGGCGATTGTCGGGACGCTCGAACTTGATCCGAGCAGCGATCGAGCACTCGAAGAAAGTCGATACCCGATCACAAACATCGGCATGCGAAACCTGCTTGAGCTGACGATCGCTCAATGGAATTCTGAGCTGAACGTTCCCGATGCCAAAGTTCGTTACTTCCCGAACGCGAAAGTCGGCAACGTGGAATGTCGGGTCTTTGAAAGCTCATACGATCAGAAGCACAAAGGCGTGAAGTTCCACATGACCCGGCTTTACGTCGATAAAGCAACAGCTTTTCCGGTTCGTGTTGAGCAGTTCGACTTCCCCGCAAGAACGGGTGAGAAGCCCGTTATTCTTGAGCAGTACACATACACGAACGTCAAACCGAATGCCGGCCTGAAAGACATCGACTTCGACGTCAAGAATCCGAACTACGAATTCTAAAGCAGCAGAACTGCTTTCGTTGGAGCGGTTCTGAATCGCTCGATGACGAAACAGAACAATTCTCCGATGCATAAAGCCGCGTTGTTCCTTCATGGATACAACGCGGCTTTTTTCATGCTCAGAACTCTTTACCTCTCGCGGGTCACGTTGAGACATTGGTCGCCCCGCGACGCTCGCCGGCACGTCAGGGAGCTTCGCCGGAAACAACTCATTCATGGCCGAGTGAGGAATATCTGCGAGCAACTGGCGGTGTGATTTCTCCGATGATAGATGCCAGACCGTTCGATCAATCGTGCTCGCTTCCTGGACACTCATGCCTGCCGCGCCAGCACATGCGTGAGATACCACGCCAGAATTTGTGGGAATTCTGTCGCGATCCACGTTTCGAAAATTCCGCGATGTGTCTACTCATCGCGCACGCCTTGCGCACGAGCGCACCACTCATGCCGATCCTGAGGAATGGAAGTGCCTGCGATGTAGACACCCGCAGATTCCAGAAACGGAATTTGGTTCGAACAGGAATACCTGCGGTCTTCCCAGGAACCGACTGGCACGCCCGTTGCTTCAGCGGAAGGCAACGAAGAATTCCGGGTGTTGTCGGACTCGCTCTCTGAGACATCCTGGCCCTGACAGCTTGTGTGAAAGGAAACACATGGTCCGGTCCAAACGTCGTCCAGGGTCGACTCACGAGGCTGAATCCACAACCGATTTCTTCCAGCACGCTTGTTGGTCGCCGCTGTCAGGCTGAAGACAGCAACCATCAGGTCGCCAGCAGACCTGTTGAACCTGTAACCAACACCACGCTCGACTGATTTTGAAATTGGCGGGCTGCTGGTCGGCAGGCAGCATTTTCAGAAACAACCTCAACTGATCTGCGGGTGCGGTGCGCGCTCACACAACGGACTCGCTCCGCCGTTTTCGATCACTCAGTCATCCGTAAACAGCGAGCACACCAACCAGCGAAGGCAGCAGAAACATGGAACTCCGAAACAAAGCCACACGAATCTCTTTGCTGGACTTCAAGTCCCCGCAGATGCGAGCGTTTCACATGACGTGGTTCGCCTTCTTCCTGTGCTTCTTTGCCTGGTTCGGCATCGCACCACTGATGAAGGTGGTGCGGGAAGAAATGGCACTGACAAAAGAGCAGATCGGCTGGTGCATCATTGGTTCGGTCTCGATCACCGTGATCGCCCGTCTGTTCATCGGCTGGCTTTGCGACCGCATCGGGCCACGATACGCCTACACCGGGCTGCTCCTGCTGGGCTCGATCCCCGTGATGGGGATCGGCTTTGCTCAGAATTTCGAAACGTTTCTGCTGTTTCGAGTGTTGATTGGAGTAATCGGCGCCTCGTTCGTCATCACGCAGTATCACACGTCGGTGATGTTTGCGCCGAACTGCGTCGGGACGGCGAACGCGACAACGGCTGGCTGGGGAAATCTCGGCGGCGGCGTCACTCAGATCATCATGCCGCTCGTGTTTGCCTTTTTTGTCGGAGTGGTTGGCTTCAGCGAAACGATGGGCTGGCGAGTCTCCATGATTGCCGCCGGCCTTTCGTGTGCGGCAATGGGTGTCGCGTACTTCTTCTTCACGCAGGACGCGCCCGACGGCAACTTTGGCGAACTCCGGGCCACCGGAAAGATGCCCCCGAAGCAACAGGTTAAGGGATCGTTTCTTGCTGCGTGCAAGGACTCACGCGTCTGGGCTCTGTTCGTGATTTACGGGGCGTGCTTTGGAATTGAACTGACAATCAACAACGTCGCGGCTCTCTACTTTCTGGACTACTTCGACTACTTCACTTCGATGGACCCGATGAAAGCTGTTTCGACGGCCGGTCTTATCGCCAGCCTGTTCGGGCTGATGAACCTCTTCGCTCGAACGATGGGCGGAGTCATGGGCGACCGCTTCGGCGAGAAGTGGGGCTTGAAGGGTCGAGTTCGCTGGTTGTTTATTGCTCTGTTCTGCGAAGGCCTCGCCCTGATGGTCTTCTCACAGATGAACGTCCTCGCTCTGGCAATTCCAACGCTGATCGTCTTCAGCCTGTTCACACAGATGTCTGAAGGAGCGACCTACTCCGTTGTGCCTTTCATTAATCGCAAGGCACTTGGTTCCGTTGCCGGCATCGTTGGAGCGGGTGGTAACGCCGGGGCAGTCGCTGCTGGATTTCTCTTCAAAACATCCGCGGTGACCTGGCCAACCGCTTTGCTGATTCTGGGAGCCGTTGTCACCTGTGCCTCATTCCTGGCTTTCACGGTTCGATTCTCAACAGAAGCGGAAACGGAAGCACGGTTTCACACCGAGGAAGCAACGGCTCGACGCCGAGGCGAACTGCTCGGGGCAGCCACATAAGTCCGTCCACTCTGTTTCGACCAGGACTACAGGGCCGGTTCCTGCCGGCAGGTGGGAACCGGTCCTGCTACTTCTCCAGCGCTCGGGCTTATCCCCACAGGATTACGGTCATGATTTTTCCCGCTGATGAAACTTCGAAAGCCAACGTCGAAAATGCCCCACCGGTGGAGAAGAAGACCATCGTTGTCATCGGCAACGGCATGGTTGGACTCCGTTTCTGCGAAAAGCTCGTGGAGTTCGACACGGCGAAGCAGTATCGCATCGTGACTTTCTGCGAGGAGCCCCGAGCAGCCTACGACCGAGTCGGTCTGACTTCGTTCTTTGCTCATCGCGATGCTCAGAAACTGATGCTCACTCGCATGGACTGGTATCAGGAAAACGGGATCGAGCTTCACCTCGGCGATCGTGCTTCGGAGATTGATCGAGAAGACAAAGTTGTCCGATCCACAAAAGGCGAGGAGATCGCTTACGACTCAATCGTCATCGCCACCGGTTCGTTTCCGTTTGTTCCGCCAGTGCCCGGCGTCGATAAGCAAGGTGTGTTCGTCTACCGGACGATCGAAGATCTTGAGCACATCATTGAGTATTCGAAAAAGTCGAAAAGCTGTGCCGTCATCGGCGGTGGACTGTTGGGACTCGAAGCGGCCAAAGCGGCTTACGATCTGGGTCTGGAAACACACGTCATCGAGTTTGCGCCACGCTTAATGCCGCGACAGATCGATGAAGCGGGTTCGCGAATTCTGGTGAAGAAGATCGAAGACCTTGGCGTCAGCGTCCACTTGAACAAAGGCACCAAGGAGATCAGCGGAAACGGTCGCGTCGAGCAAATGACGTTCAACGATGACTCGACACTCGATGTCGACATGATCATTGTCTCCGCCGGGATTCGCCCACGCGATGATGTCGCGCGCGACTGCGAGCTGGAAGTCGGCGAGCGGGGCGGTATTCAGGGCAACGACCGACTCCAGACATCCGACCCGGATATTTACGCGATCGGCGAGTGCGCTCTGCACGGCGGAATGGTCTATGGTCTGGTGGCTCCCGGCTACGACATGGCCGAAACCGTCGCCGCAAATCTGACGGGAGGCGACCGACGCTTCAGCGGCACCGACCTGTCGACCAAGCTCAAGTTGATGGGCATTGATGTAGCCAGCTTCGGTGAGTATGAGATTGGCCCGGACAAAGCAACGCCCCTTTCCTTCGAAGAGCCGTTCTCTGGCGTCTACAAAAAGCTGCTGTTCAGCCGTGACGGAAAGCGACTGCTCGGCGGTGTCCTGGTGGGTGACGCCACTGAGTACGGGACGCTGCTCATCATGAGTAAAACGGATCAGGACCTGCCATGCGCACCTCACGAATTGATCGTTGGGAGCAGCGGCGGAGCTTCGCTTGGCAATATCGCCGCGATGCCCGACGACGCGCAAATCTGCTCCTGCAACAACGTCACCAAAGGCGCCATCTGCCAAGCGATCTGCGAAAAGGAACTCGACTCCGTCGGCGCCATCAAAATGTGTACGAAAGCCGGAACTGGTTGCGGTGGCTGCATGCCGCTCGTGACGGATCTGTTCAACTCGGAACTTAAGAAAGCCGGCAAAGAAGTCACCAACTATCTGTGTGAGCATTTTGAGTATTCTCGATCCGAACTGTTTGCCATCGTGAAAGTTAAGAAGCTCGAAACGTTCGCGCAGGTGATGGCTGAATGTGGAACCGGTAACGGATGCGAAGTTTGCAAGCCGGTCGTGACATCGATCCTGGCGTCGCTCTGGAACGAAAACATTCTGGAAGGTTCGCACCAGACGTTGCAGGACACGAACGATCGATTTCTGGCCAACGTTCAGCGAGGTGGATCCTACTCGGTTGTTCCGCGAGTTCCCGGCGGCGAGATCACTCCCGACAAGCTGCTGGCCATCGCTGAAACGGCGAAGAAGTACAAACTCTACACCAAGATTACCGGCGGGCAGCGGATCGACATGTTCGGTGCTGAAGTGCAGGACCTGCCGGACATCTGGGAGCGTCTGATCGATGCCGGCTTTGAAAGCGGACATGCTTACGGTAAGGCTCTGCGAACAGTGAAGAGCTGCGTTGGCTCGTCCTGGTGCCGTTACGGCGTGCAGGATTCGGTCGGTTTCGCGATCCGAGTCGAGAATCGATACAAGGGCATCCGCGCACCGCACAAAATCAAAATGGCCGTTTCCGGGTGCGTTCGAGAGTGTGCCGAGGCTCAGAGCAAAGACGTCGGACTTGTTGCCACCGAACACGGCTACAACCTCTACGTGTGCGGTAACGGCGGAGCGACGCCCCGACACGCCGATCTGCTGGTCGCGGATATCGATGAAGAAACAGCGATCCTCTATATCGACCGACTGCTGATGTACTACATCTCGACGGCCGACAAGTTGACGCGCACAAGCGTCTGGCTCGAAAAACTGGAAGGCGGCATCGATCATCTGCGCGACGTCATCATCGAAGACTCGCTGGGACTGTGTGACGAGTTGGAAGCTCAGATGCAGCAATTGATCGATAATTATCAGTGCGAGTGGACTCGCGTCGTCAACGATCCCGAGCAGCGAGCCCGCTTCCGCCAGTTTGTAAACACCGAGGACGAAGAACCGACGATTGAATTCGTCTCGCAACGCGATCAGTCGCGCCCGGCCGACTGGACCGACGAGCTGACCTCGCTGGAACTCTTCGGGGAATTGAAAGACCGTGAAGAAAAACTGCTCCGCAACGGCAGTGCGGGCCTGCTGGCGCAGAAGAAGTGGGTGCAGGTGGGAACGGTCGACAACTTCCCTCACGACGGCGGCGCGACGATCAAGTACGGCAAGTCACAGATCGCAGTCTTCAACTTCACCAGCCGCGGCGAGTGGTACGCGTCTCAGAATATGTGCCCACATAAGAAAGCGTTCGTCCTTTCACGAGGCATCGTCGGTGATCAGTCCGGTATCCCGAAAGTCGCCTGCCCGCTGCACAAAAAAACGTTCTCGCTGGAAACCGGCGAGTCCCTTCAGGGCGAGGACTACGACATCCGCACGTTCCCGGTGAAGGTCGAAGGCGGAAAGGTGTTCCTGGAACTTCCACCAACAGAAATTCTCGACAAGCTGCTCGCTACAGAAATCGGCTGCAGTATGGCGACTTCCTGTGCCTCTAAGCATGAGCCTGTTGCCGTGTGATGTGTCAACGTCGAAAGAAACATTCGGCGATCTGATGAGTTAACGGACGTTACAATCGGGCCGACCACAAGCCACCGACGAAAGTCCGGCATTGAAGCAGGCATGACCAGAGACACTACCATCATTGAATGTGTCGCTGACACGTCGGTTGCGAAATTCGTCGACGTCGCCAGCGCCAGCGCGGCGTCTCCGCCATTCGACTGTGCGCCCAGCAAACCTTCCAGCGGTCCCACGCTGCTGGAACGCCTGCTGGCTGATCAGCAGGAACTGACAGCCATTGAGCAGTTCTCGCAGTGCTACAACGAGCAATCCTCGCCCGCTCAGTCGAGGTACTATTCGTCGCTGATTCCTGCGACGGCTCCCGGTCCCGGTCAGCAATACGCGTTTGATGTCGATCTGGATTCCTGCTCCGGTTGCAAGGCGTGTGTGACGGCGTGCCACTCGCTGAACGGTCTCGACGAAACGGAAACCTGGCGCGACGTCGGATTGCTCGTTGGGGGCACCAGCACCAACCCGATCATGCAGCATGTGACGACGGCCTGTCACCACTGTCTTGAACCGGGTTGTATGACCGCCTGCCCGGTTGATGCCTACGAAAAAGATCCCATCACCGGCATTGTCAAACATCTCGACGATCAATGTTTCGGGTGCCAGTATTGCACGCTGGCCTGCCCGTACGACGTACCGAAATATCACAAGCAGAAGGGCATCGTCCGCAAGTGTGATATGTGTTCGGACCGGCTCGCGGTGGGAGAGGCTCCGGCCTGCGTTCAGGCCTGCCCTCATGAAGCAATCGCGATTCGAATCATCAATCGCGAGCAGGTCATCGAAGACTCGGAAGCCGATCGCTTTCTGACGGCCGCTCCTGAACCGCACATTACCCTCCCGACGACGACGTACCGAACGAAACGTGTCTTTCCGCGAAATCTGTTGCCGGCTGATTATTACTCGATGTCCGCGCAGCATCCGCACTGGCCTCTGATCATCATGCTGGTGCTCACTCAGCTTTCCGTCGGAGCCTTTATTTCCGGCCTCGTACTTGAGCAGTTCCTTGACAAAACGCTGATCGCGGCCATGCGCCCCGTCCATTCAACGAGTGCCCTGATCTTTGGATTACTCGCACTGGCTTCCAGCACGCTGCATCTCGGGCGGCCTCAGTATGCCTGGCGAGCCGTCATCGGTCTGCGGCACTCATGGCTCAGTCGTGAGATCGTTGCGTTCGGAGTCTTTGCAATACTGGCGATGCTTGACGCCGCCGGAAACTGGTTCGGCTCAGACCAGATTATTCAAAGCCAGCTCATCCAGTCCTGGCTGGGCTGGGGCGTCGCTGTTTCAGGACTGGTTGGAGTTTTCTGTTCGGTCATGATTTACGCGTTCACCCGCCGGGAATTCTGGAGCTTCACTCAGTCTTCCATTCGGTTCGGGCTGACAACCTGCCTGCTGGGTGTCGCGGCTGTGTGGCTGACACTGTTGATTGTGTCGACATTCGGAGACAGCGTCGCGTCGGCAAACGTTTCCGGAATCATTGCTGCCTATGGCCGAAACATCTGCCAGTTACTACTGCTGTTTACGGGGTTGAAACTGCTCTTCGAGGCCAACCTGCTGCGGCCGTTGATGAGTCGCCAGATATCGTCCATGAAGCGATCGGCCCTGCTGATGACCGGTTCGCTGGCCAGCGTGACAATCGCAAGATTTGCCTGCGGAGTACTTGGAGGTCTCGCTATGCCGGCTTTGCTGCTTCGAGCAACTTCTGAGTCTCCGCAGGATCCCGTCTTCCTGGTCATCGTGACGAGTATGCTGTTCGCCGCGTGTCTGGCGGGCGAACTGCTGGAACGTTACCTCTTCTTCGCTGCCGTTGCTTCGCCGCGCATGCCCGGTTCACTCAGGAGTTGATTCGTCATGTCGACTGAACTTGTTGAAGACGTTGACTCATCCGAATCGGGCGAGTTCGAACTGCCTGTCGTTCAGGAATCGCGACTGCCAGCGTTCATGCACCAGCGTGACGGGCAACTCACTCGCGAATTACTGCTGGAACCTGGTGGCTTCGGTCTTGGCAAAGTTCCGGCGAAGTCAAAACCCGACGCCACGACAACGATGACGTGCGGGTTCTGCTCAACCGGCTGCGGACTCAACATTCATTTGAAAGACGGCGAAGCGGTCAGTCTCACGCCGGCAACCGAGTATCCAGTCAACCTGGGTATGGCGTGCCCGAAAGGCTGGGAAGCGCTCACCGTGCTGGACTCTCCCGATCGAGCGACGCGACCGTTGCTGAAGGACGCGTCAGGAAAACTCGTCCCAACTGACTGGAACACGGCCCTCACAACATTCACGGAACGCTTCAAAGAAATACAGCATCGTCATGGGACGGAGTCCGTGGCGTTTCTCAGCACCGGGCAGATCCCCACGGAAGAAATGGCTCTGCTCGGTGCTCTCACTAAATTCGGCATGGGCATTCTGCACGGCGACGGCAACACTCGGCAGTGCATGGCTACGTCGGTCGTCGCGTACAAGCAGTCGTTCGGCTTCGACGCGCCGCCTTATACTTATCAGGATTTCGAAGAGTCCGACGTGATCGTGCTGGTGGGCAGCAACCTGTGTATCGCTCATCCGATCATGTGGGAACGCGTCATACGAAATCCACACAAACCCGAGATCGTCGTCGTCGATCCTCTCATGACCGAAACCGCCATGCAGGCGACGCAGCATCTGGCACTGGCTGCAAAGTCAGATCAGTCATTGCTGTATGGCATCGCAAAGATCCTGATCGACAACGACTGGATCGACGAGTCATTCATCGAGCAAAGTACCAGCGGATTTTCCGAGTTCGCGGAATACGTTCAGCAGTTCACTCCTGATCGAGTAGCCAAAGAGACCGGCCTCGCACCCGAACAGATTCAGCATCTGGCCGAAACCATTCATGCAGGCATACGGGTTTCCTTCTGGTGGACGATGGGCGTCAACCAGAGTTACCAGGGAGTGCGCACGGCTCAGGCCATCATTAACCTCGCCCTGATGACCGGAAACATCGGTCGACCGGGAACGGGAGCAAACTCAATCACCGGCCAGTGCAACGCGATGGGATCTCGACTTTTCAGCAACACAACCAACCTGCTGGGCGGGCACGATTTCGCCAACAACGAACACCGCGCGAAAGTCGCAGACATCCTGGAGATCGACTCCGAGCAAATTCCACGCGAGTCGTCGTGGGCCTATCACGAAATCATTGAAGGCATCCTGCGAGGAAAGATCAAAGGTCTATGGGTCATCTGCACGAACCCGGCGCACTCGTGGATCAACCAGACTCAGTGTCGAGACATCCTCGATAGACTGGACTTTCTTGTCGTGCAGGACATGTACCACACCACCGAGACGGCACAAATGGCGGACCTCATCCTTCCGGCGGCAGGGTGGGGCGAGAAGGAAGGGACCTTCATCAACTCAGAACGCCGTTTCGGTGTGTTGAAGAAAGTTCGCAAAGCACCCGGCGAGGCACTCTCCGACTTTTCGATCTTCCGACTGGTTGCGGAATACTGGGGTGTCGGAAAGATGTTCGAAAAGTGGAGTTCACCCGAGGCGGTCTTCCAGATTCTCAAGCAACTCTCCGCAGGCCAGCCATGCGATATCACGGGCGTCGAGGATTATCGAATGCTCGACGAACTGGGCGGAGTCCAATGGCCATTTGTCAAGACTGTAGGGCCGGTTCTCACCGGCCATTCTTCCGATACACGGCCGGTAGGAACCGGCCCTACTTCCAACGAGCGTCGCCTGTTCGAAGACAGTCGTTTCTACCACATTGATGGCAAGGCGAAGTTTCTGTTCGAAGATCCGCGGCCGATGCCCGAGCCACCGTCGTCGCAGTTTCCGCTGATTCTGTTGACCGGGCGAGGAACGGCATCGCAGTGGCACACTCAGACGCGAACTTCCAAGTCAGCAGTACTGAGAAAGCTCTACCCGACGAAACTGTATGTTGAAATCAATCCAACCGACGCCCGCAAACGCGGCATTACACCTCAGGACACGGTGATTGTGATGACTCAACGAGGGCGACTTCGAGCCAGTGCTTTCGTTACTCCCAACGTGCAACCGGGCCACCTGTTTCTGCCGATGCATTACGAAGAAGTCAACCAGTTAACCGACGCCGTCTTCGACCCATACTCAAAACAGCCCTCGTACAAAGCCTGCGCCGCACAGGTGATGCGTATGTAGCTGCTGGTGATTGAGAATCAGTCCCGAAAAAATTCCTGATATTCCAATCACGTCATTCCCGCGTAGAGTCCCCGCTCAGCGTTTGCGAAAATCGCGATCGCGGCTGTGAGTCTGCCTGCACGGTGTGAGATCGCGTGAGTGCAGAATCGGCGTTCTCGACATAGGCATCAGAAACCTTACACCGCTGAAGCAGTTTCTGCCTGGAAATCTGGAATCTGCCGCATGGGCACGCAGGGTGGCATTGAATGGAATGCTTGGTTTGACGTGGTGTCTTTAAAACACCGCATTCGCCAGGCACATCAGGACGTGGACCGACACTCCTTCGTGCATGGAACTCTTCGATGACGACTGATTCTCCGCGCATCTCACGTACGCTAATGCTGCTGTTCGCCACGACGATTTTCACCAGCGCGTTTCTGCTGTTTCAGGTACAACCGCTGATCAGCAAATTCATTCTGCCCTGGTTCGGCGGCAGCCCGGCGGTGTGGAGCACCTGCATGCTCTTCTTTCAGGTCACGTTGTTTGCCGGCTACGTCTACGCGCATCTGACGACGCAGCATCTGTCACCACGCTGGCAGGCGGGTTTGCATATTGCTTTGTTAGTGATCGCAACAATGATTCTGCCGATCACGCCGGACGATTCCTGGAAACCCGATGGATCCTCCTCACCAGCATTCCGGATTGTCGCTCTGCTGACGATGTGCGTTGGTCTTCCATACTTCATTCTGTCGTCGACCGGCCCGTTGCTGCAGCGGTGGTTCAGTCTGCAGGCTCCAGGCGTCTCGCCGTACCGACTGTACGCTTTGTCCAATGTTGGTTCACTACTGGCTTTGATCTCGTTTCCGTTCGTGTTTGAACCGGTTCTGGCATCGCACGCGCAGGCCAGTATCTGGTCGTGGGGCTTTCGAGCGTTTGCTGTTTTCTGTGCGGCGTGCGCCTGCCGGCTGTTTCGCATGAAGAATCTGGACGCGCTGCTGGAAGCCGAAACCCGAGCCGAAAACGCTTTGGCCGTTGAAGACTCTGCCGCTCCGACCTGGGCCGATCGAGCCACCTGGTTCGGCCTGGCGATGGTCGCTTCGGTCATGCTGCTGGCGACGACGAATCAGGTCTGCATGGACGTGGCCACGGTCCCGTTTCTGTGGATCCTTCCGCTGACGCTTTACCTGATGTCGTTCATCCTGTGCTTCGACGCTGACCGCTGGTATTCGCGAAAGTGGTACATGACGCTGCTGGGCGTCACGTTTCTAGGCGTGCTTAAAACACTGCTTTCTGGCACAGAAGTTTCGATTGTGCTGCAGGTGTCGGTGTACTTGTCCGCAATGTTCTGCTGCTGCATGGTTTGTCATGGAGAACTGGCTCAGCAGAAGCCCGGCACTCGTCATCTCACACAGTTCTTTCTGCTGATGTCGGCGGGCGGCGCGGGCGGCGGATTGTTTGTTGGCCTGATCGCTCCCCACGCTTTTCCGGCCTACTGGGAACTGCATATCGGAATCGTGGCCTGCCTGCTGATCACGCTGCTGGTGCTGTTCCGCGACCGAACCAGCTACCTCTATAAGGGCCAGCCGCGTCCAGCGTGGATGATGATCGGCCTGTGGGTCAGTCTGGTCGCCTGGTCGCTGCAATGTCACGCCCGAGACGGAGTCGCGGCGGCGATCGAAGTCTCCAGAAACTTCTACGGTGTCCTGCAGGTTCGAGACCAGACCGATGATGGTGACGCAGCTAAACATCGACGGGGAATGTTTCACGGCAGCATCCTGCACGGGACTCAGTTCCTGGCCGACGACAAGCGGGATCTGCCGACGACTTACTATGGAAAGAAATCGGGCGTCGGGCTGGTCATGCAGCATCACCGGGCCGGGCAGAAACGTCGCATCGGTGTGGTCGGGCTGGGTGTGGGAACACTCGCCGCGTACGGACAGAAGCAGGACACGTTGCGGTTCTACGAAATCAATTCCGAGGTCATTCGACTGGCCGATCGATACTTCACCTTTCTGAAGAACTCGCCCGGTCAAACAGAAATGGTCCTCGGCGACGCACGATTGTCGCTGGAGCACGAAGCTCCGCAGAACTACGACATCCTGGTACTCGATGCGTTCTCGGGAGATGCCATTCCGACTCACCTGCTGACTCGGGAAGCCGCTGAGCTCTACCAACGAAACCTGAGCGACGACGGCATCCTGTGTATTCACATTTCGAATCTGCACTTCGATCTGCGTCCGGTCGTATTGGGACTCGCCAACGAACTCGAGCTGCATTCCGTCTGCGTCAGGTCGATGCCCAACGAGACCGACGGAACAAACCTCTGTGACTGGACGTTGCTCTCGCGGAAACCAATTCCCGAAACGATTCTGTCGCAAGCCGAAGTGATGAATGAACTCGGTGAATCAGAACTGCTCTGGACAGACGAGTGGAGCAACCTGCTTTCGGTACTCAGGTAATTGAAAACGCTGACTGCGCCTTCCCATCTGACAGTTAGAATCAATTGACACACTGATGGCCGAGAAGTAGCGTGACCGTCGCTTGCTGGCTGATGAACGGCCAGACAATCCACAGGCTGTGACAGCCCCCTCCGCGCGTTGCGACGCGCAGTCGGGGCTTTTTTTGTCGCGACTTTCGGCGTTCACATCCGAAAAACCACTGGTGCTGACAGCCTGTCGAAAACTGACTTCAGTGTTACTGCGATTCTCGTTGGTCGAGAGTCGTGATCAGTTTTGTCTCGTGTCGGAGGGTGTCGCTCATGAAAAAGAAGTTTGCGCTGTCGGGTTTCGTCGTTCTTGCTGCCACGCTGATGTACTTCGGACAGGCGCTGGAGACAGTGTCGGCTCAAAAGACCCAAGGGAAAACCCGCCCTGCGGCCACAAAGTACCTGATGCGAGGAATCGTCCAGCCAAACTGCGCCGGAGTCGGAAAGTTGCTCAAGGCGGGACCGGCGAACGAGAAGGAATGGGACACAGGCGCCTGCCACGCATCCTGTCTGAGCGAAATGAGTTTCGCTCTGATGGACGACGGTCGATGTCCGGATGGTGTGTGGGCCAGCGCTGCGAAAACGACGTTAC
This sequence comes from Rhodopirellula sp., assembly GCA_013203845.1. GTDB lineage: Bacteria > Planctomycetota > Planctomycetia > Planctomycetales > Planctomycetaceae > JABMPE01. The sequence continues at coordinate 32,904 of JABMPE010000133.1, forward strand.
GGGAATGCAGCGATGCTCTGCTGGCCGCTGCAAAGAAGCAGGACCTTGACGCCGCTAACGCTGCGTTCAAGGAACTGACGACAAGTTGTGCCGCTTGCCATAAGGCTCATAAGTCATAAGTGGAGACGAAATGACTTTGAGGTGACGAACGCAGCTCGGACAGTCACCATGCGTCTGTTTCGAAGCGTCTGCAACGGACACTCGAACCGATTTCTGCTTCCTTCGCCGAGAACTGAACGATGTCCGAGCCATTACCGATTGAGTTTATTCACCACGTGTCCCGCGTCACTCGAGATCTCGACAAGAGCATCGACTTCTATTGTGACGTGCTGGGATTTCAGTCGATCCCTCGACCAGGCTTCACATTTCGTGGAGCCTGGTTGTTTAACTACGGCCTGCAGATTCATCTGATTGAATCGGCCGATCAGGAACCACCTCGCACAGAAATCAAAGCGCGAGTCGATCACATTGCATTCCGGGTCAGCGACATCGACGCGGTGCAAAAACAACTTGACGAACGAGGCATTGAGTTCGTCTCACGCCACGTGCCAGACACTGGAGTCACACAGGTGTTCTTCCTCGACCCAGACGGAAATCACATCGAGTGCGGAGAGTACCCGGCCACGGTGACGGGGTAGACCAACTTCATGGTTTCTGCGCAGGAACTGGAACGCTGAAGGGTCATTGTCTCCCTGGCGGCCCTCCTGCACGGCACTGAAAACCTATTCCGAAAATTATCTGGCATCTTTCAGACGTTTAGTTCCGGGGACTCAGTGGTTGCAAAGTTGCCAGCACACCGTCGAGGTACGCTTTGACCTTTGGATCGAGTTTCTCGTAGTGCGTTGCTGATTGTGGCTGACCAAGCGCGTGCCGCATGCAGTTGTGCATGAGATAACGACCAACGTCGATTTTCACATGAATCGCGTCGCGGTGCAGATCCGAAACACTTTTGAAGGGAGCCTTGCCAGCTTCAACATCGGCGGCAATTTTTGCCAGCAGGTCGATCGCGTGAGTCTGCCGGAACTCGCGACCTGGATACTTCTTCCGCAGTCGATCGAGCAGCGCATTAATGTACGCCGGGCTGTGAATCATTTTCTCAGAGATGTCCGTGCTGGCGTACTCGTCCGCCCGCTTTTCGTGATGAGCCCAGCCGGTGTGGATAACGAACACCGCCTGCGGCTGCATCTCGACCCACTTCGAAATGACGGCGACGTCTTCATCCAGCGTCGCTCCGTAATGAGACTGCATCGAAATAACGTCGTACTGTTTTTCAGCCAGCGCCTGCGGCCACAACGTTGACGACTTCACGCAAGGCTCTTTCGGATTCGCATGAATGAACGGCAGACTCTTACCGCAGTCAACATGCCACTGCACATCTCCATCCAGCCAGGCCGGAACAGTGTCCCACGTCAGCGAATTTCCGATGAGGTAGTAACTGCGAGTGTCCTTTGTCGACTCCGCTGGCTGCGTCGATTCGGTTGCCTGAGTCGACTCCGCTGAATCCTTCGTTTCAGTTGCAACGTCGCCGCAGCCAGTGTCATTACTCGGGACTTCAATCCCGGACTGACCGAGGAACGCGAGGATCAGAACAAACTGATTCATGGCATTACCTGTCTCACAGATGAATAACTCACAGTCGGATACAGTGCCGCGAAAGACGTCTGACTGTCAATATTCCCCGCGAAAATCGACCGGCCCGCTTTCCCCTGCCGACGAATGCTGGAGTGGTCTGCTTTGATCGCGCATTCGTGCCTGGCCGTGATTGTTGCTTTCGCGGCACAAGTCCAACATTCTGTACCGCAATCGCTGATCTCATTTCCAACATTCACAGGTTGCAACCCGATGAATCCGCAAACTTCACGACGTCGTTTTCTCGCCGGACTGCTCGCTACGTGTTCTGCCTTAACATTCGGCGCAGCGCACGCTGAAGAAACCACTCCGCCGCAGGAATACTACGAGATTCGCATCTATCGCTGCCCGACAGCCGAGAAGCAGCAGGCTGTCGTTAATTATGTCGAGTCCGCACTGCTGCCCGCGCTGAATCGTCAGAAGATCGATCGCGTCGGCATCTTCACTCCAACCGGCGAGAACGCGGACCACTCGGTATTCGTGCTCATTCCGTACCGCACGCTCGACTTGCTGGGCAGCTTGAACGCAGCCCTCGCCGCGGACTCGGCCTATCAGGCTGCCGCGGCGGACTACTTTAAAATGGACCCGAAAGATCCAGCCTACACCAGAATCGAAAGCCGACTGATGAAAGCTTTCTCCGGCATACCCGTGCTCGAACAGCCAGCATATTCGAAGGAAAAGAAACCTCGCCTGTTCGAACTGCGGACTTACGAAAGCGCCAATGCTCACAAGGCTCAGCTCAAAGTCGAAATGTTCAACAAGGGCGAAATCGACATCATGCGCGAGGTCCAGCTCGGCCCGGTGTTTTTCGGAGAAACGCTGATCTCCAACGACGTCCCCAACCTGACCTACATGCTGTCGGCCGAAAATGAAGAAGACCATCAAACTCACTGGAAAGGCTTCGGCCCGCACCCCCAATGGCAGATCCTGAAAAAGATGGATCGCTACAAAGACACCGTCAGCAAAATCATCAGCACGAAGCTGGTGCCAACCGCAGGCTCTCAGCTCTAACCTGGATTATTCATCAGGAGTAGGCTGGAACGAGCAAACGCCGAAGCTGCCGGAACTTCGGTCGCGAAGTCGGTTTCAAGATGTGAAAACTAAGTCTGCATCGCGATGTGTTTGCGCTGTTCCGGTAACGAGTGGCGCGACCCTGGTCCGGCCTACCTGAATAATCCGCGCTAACCGGCACCTGCTTCTGAAATGAACAGGAGTCAACAGAGGAAACAGAGAGTTCGACCAAACCCTGACTCTGTTCACTCTGCGGACTCCTGTTCGATTTTTCTGGAACGAACACGAGAAGGATCAGGTCTGTGAATGTCGCGGCTCGGCCATGCGGAATGTCAGCAGGGCACCGAGACCGATCGCCGCGCTGATCGCCAGGAAAATCGGCTGAAAACCAATGATGTCGATCAGCTTGCCAACCAGCGGCGACAGCACAAACGGCACCGCAAAACACAGGCCCATCGTGCTGACGTAGCGAGGGTGATTGGCTGCGTCGGTTAGTTCCAGTGTGTAGTTGACGAAGGTTTTCATCGTGACGGGAACGAGTCCCAGGAACACGAAAGCCAGCCAGAAGTATTTCTGACCTTCGTCAATGAAACCGCTGACCAGAAACAGAGCCATCAACGGCGTCAGCGTGCAGAGAAAAACCTGAACCCGGATCGCCAGCCGGTTACCATGGCGATCGGCGATGATGCCGGACACCCAACTGAAGACGCCGACCGCTCCGTTCTGAGCGATCACCCAGAGCATCAGTTGAAAGCCTTCGTCCTCTTTCGGGATGCTGCGACGACCAAACGCCTGGAAGTGCGGAAACAGTAACTGCACGGTGATAAAGAGCATGGCCACGACGGCTGCTCGACGGAACACACTGTCGTGGCGAATGATCTCCCACGCGTCGGTAACGGCCTGCTTCGCGCCGCGGGCTGTGGACGGGCACTCGTTGTCGGCAGGCTCTCGCAGAGGCAGCGTCAACAGACCGGCGAGCACAAACCCGGCACCAGCAAAGCCGAAGATCAGCACGTAACCGCTGCCTGGAAGTTGTAAAGGAGGTTCCAGCCAGCGTTGAAGCAGGAACCACGCCAGCGTGATTGATATCAACGATCCCGTGACACCTGAAACGGCCAGCAGACGACCTCGACGATTGACTCGAATCAGCTTGCCCTGAATCGTGCCCAGAGTCAGTTGATTCATGCCGCTGACCACAAAGAAGATCACATAGATCGTCAGAAACGCGATCGGCATCCAGGACGGTGAGCCGCCGTGAAACGGCTCGCCCAGCCAGTACCACAATCCGGCCAATGATAAGAAGCACGCACCCATTAACGTCGACGTGCCCTGCAGGACTCGACGTTTAAGCGGTGCCCGCCGCAGCCGATCCGCCAGGAACAACGGAACCACGCTTTGGCCAAAGCGATTGAAAACGGGCAGGAACCCGCGCACGAATCCGGATCCGTCGATCACGTCCATGAAACGCGGGATCAGAACGCTTTCGGTCTTGAAGATCCACGAGAACCGCAGCGTCACGTTGAACAGTGCCAGCACCAGCAGATTGCGAGGCTCATCCGCGATGACCTCGTCGGCACGTGACTGATCAGGGGCGGAATGTTGCTCAGCTTCGTTTCCAGAAAGGGACAAGAAAAAGCTGCTCCTCAGAATTCAGACGAACCGCCGCTGTTTGCGGCTGAACGGTGATTGTTTTCGACTGGTTCCTGCTCTGGGAAAAGCGATTTGTAAATTTCAGTGAATGCCCCAACGCCTTGTCGCGTAAGGCCAACCTTTTTTGTCAGTTGGTCGTCTTCATAGATATACATCCACGAACATTCGAGGCAGATCAGAATGTCCGTCGAGGCACTGTCCGATCCAAATCGAAACGCCATTCCCGGGTCGAAGCACATGGCTCCCGATTTGCGAAAGTTCTGTTGCCATGCGAGTGCTTCAATAATTTCTCGACGAATCGGCTCAGTCTCAATTGAGTCAGTCACGGTGTAACCATGAAAGCTTCCTGCTTGGATATTCAGTAGGTACGTCGTCAGTGGTTGCTCAAGGACCGCATCCGACAATCGAAAAGGTGCCTCAGCATCAGCGACCGTCAGGGGGTCCCGGAAAGGCTTGGTGTCAGTGTCGGACAGACGGACAATCATCACATATAGAATTGCGGTGGCTACTGTCAGGATGATTCCGATGAACGCGAGCCGGTTTATCATTTCAGCCCCCACCCCAGAACTATCAATTGTATCAGCCCAAGTCCGGGTTGATGTCGACCCAGGCTTTCTTCTCGAACGATTCCAGACAGGCGTCGGCGACAAATTGAGCTCGTGCTCCGTGATCGAAACCCGGCAGTGCATCACGGCCTTCGACGATCGCTGAAACAAATTCCCAGACGAGGTCGTAGCGGAAAACCGTGCTCGGAACGCCTTCGTTGCCGGGTCGAGGGCTGCCTTCGATGACCAGGAATTCATCCGGCACCGGCACCTTTTCCATCGTGCCGCCGTGCTTGCCGATGATCACGTTGTTCGGATCGGTGAGCTGGTATGCCGCCGATCCCTCCGAACCGTTGACTTCAGCCCACTCGTAACCGAAGCCGTTGTTGTGGTGACCCTTCATCACGGTGCTGCCTTCCCAGACGCCGGTCGCCCCGTTTTCGAACTGGCCAATCAGCGACGACCAGTCATCGACTTCCGACGGCTCGCAGCTTTGGCCGTCAGCGGTCTTGTCTCGCGGAGTAAACTGAGCAATTGCGCCACAGATCGCCTTGATCGGCCCCATCAGGTCCATCGCGAAATCGATCCGGTGAATCGTCATGTCAAACAGGTCGCCAGCTCCGGCGAGGTGTTTGTACTGACGCCAGCCCCAGCTTGTTTCCGGCCAGTCAAGAAATCGCTGGCTGCGGAAATGCCGCGGCACTCCGAGTTGTCCTGACTGAACCAGATGCCGGACATACCTCATCGATGGTGCAAATCGATACGTGAACGCCGTCATGTGGCGCACGCCTTTGTCGCGAGCCGCTCGGTACATTTCAGCAGACTCGTGGAAGTTCAGGCCCAGCGGCTTTTCGCACATCACGTGCTTGCCGGCGTTGACGCAGGCAAGCGTTTGTTCGCGATGTACGAAGTTTGGAGTCGCAATGATCACCGCGTCAATGTCGGGATCCGCAGCGATTTCTTCGTAATCGGTTGTCTTCTTTGTCGGTCCCCAGTCTTTCTGACGCTGTTCCAGCAGCGCTTCGTTCGGATCACAAATCGCCACCAGCTCGCAGCGAGGATCGATGTTGATGCCGGGAACATGGTGGTAGTCAGAAACGGCTCCGGCACCGATGATGCCGATTCGTACTTTGTCAGACATGTTGAAAACTTCTTCAGAGGATGCAGGTGTATTTTGTATTTTGAAAACTCGGATTCATCGAGTTTGCGGCAGCGGTGACGCGACAGGATAACGATCAGCCTTTCGGTGAGCCACGATTCAGACAGACGACGACGATGCAGACTGGAACGAGCGCCGCGCTGTTCCGGCAACCGGAACAATTCTAGACTCGTCCATGTCGGAACAGCGCGGCGCTCGTTCCAGCCTGCAGGATGATTGGCGACGGTAGTACCAGATTGCTCACAAGGGTGGCACGTGACATGAAGCAAAGCTCTGGCGATGAACCTGCAGGATTCTTCACGAGTCGCTGTGTAAGTTTTCGCCACGCGTTCCGCGGACTCGGCTTCGCGCTGCGTTCAGAAATTCACGTCCGCATCCATCTTGTGGCCACGCTGGCGGTTATCGGTGCCGGGCTCTACTTTGACCTGTCGATCAACGAATGGTGCAGCGTCTCTCTGGCAATTGGACTGGTCATTGCCTCAGAGATTCTGAATACAGCCATCGAACGACTGGTCGACATCGTTCGGCCCGAACACGACGCTGCGGCTGGACAAGTCAAAGATCTTGCTTCTGCCGCAACACTGGTTGCCGCGTTTGCTGCGGCGGTCATCGGACTTTTGATCTTCGGACCACACTTTCTGAATCTTTGACGCGATAAATGAACGGTAGGGTATGACAAGCGGAGCGCAGGCATCACCAGAATCGGCGGCCCCGATGGTATGCCTGCGCTCCGCTTGTCATACCCCACGCAGAATCCAACATCCATTTCGGTATTCGACACAGACATACAACACTCTCCGGAGCTTCGCTGATGACACTAGTCAGTCAAATTCGCCCATGCCTGTTTCTGGTCGCTGTGACCATGCTTTGTCACCCGCCCCTTGAAGTGGTCGCTCAGGATAATCCGACTCCGGCGACTGGTTGGCACATGGTCACCATTCCCGACGCCTGGCGGAAAGTGCCTGGCGGCGATCTGAAACCCATCAACGGAGCGTCCTGGTACCGCTGTCTCGTTCAGGTTCCAGAGTCCTGGAAAGGTGCAGACCTGACTCTGTTTACAGAAGCACTCGACGACGCGCGGGCTTCGTACGTCAATGGTGTGAACGTCGGCGCGACCGGCACGTTTCCGCCTCAGTTCCGCAGCGGGCTTGGCGAAAAAGGGAAGTACAACGTCGACAGTGACCTGATCGAATTCGGCAAGCTCAACACCATCGGGATTCGGGTTTATCAGGATAACCCGCGACCGAACTTCAGCGTCGCCCCACCGATCCTCATGAACGAAACCGCGAAACAGGCCATCCGGATGGACGGCGATTGGCAGTACCGTCCCGGCGACGATTCAGCCTGGGCCAAAGCAACACCAGCAGACTTCGGCGTCGACGCGGCAAAGCTGGCATCCGGCACGAGCAATCGCAGCCACGGCGCGTTCGCCAAGGTTGACGAGGTCGATGACGTCCAGCGGTACGTGCTGAAACGAAAGGGCGACAACGATCCGGTCCCGCCATCCGAAGCCGAAAAACAGTTCGAAACGCCGGACGATCTGGATATTCAGCTTGTTCTTTCCGAACCGGACATCGCTCAGCCGCTGTTCATGAACTGGGACGAGCGAGGCCGACTGTGGGTAATGGAGTACCGGCAGTATCCGGAAATCGCCGGCCTGAAGATGCTCAGCCGCGACGTCTATCTGCGAGCCGTTTATGACAAGGTTCCCGCCGCGCCGCCGAATCACGACAAAGGCCGCGACCGCATTTCGATTCATGAAGACACAGACGGTGATGGTGTCTACGACAAACACAAAGTCTTCGTCGATGGCCTGAATCTGGCAACGTCGTTCGTGCAGGGTCGAGGCGGACTGTTCGTGACCAACCCTCCGTACCTGTTGTTTTACCCGGATAAAAACGGCGACGACGTGCCGGACGGCGATCCGGAAGTCCTGCTCGAAGGCTTTGGGTATGAAGATTCACACTCGGTCGTCAACAGTCTGAGATTTGGACCAGACGGATGGCTGTACGGCGCTCAGGGAAGCACCGTTTCCGGCAACATCAAGCGGCCGGGCTCGAAAGACGAACCTGTCCGCACGATGGGTCAACTGATCTGGCGATACCATCCGGAACTGCGGCGTTACGAAGTCTTCGCCGAAGGCGGCGGAAACACGTTCGGCGTCGAGATCAACGAGAAAGGCGAAATCTTCTCCGGCCACAACGGCGGCGATACGCGAGGATTTCATTACGAACAGGGCGGGTACTCGCGAAAAGGATTCGGCAAACACGGCCCGCTTTCGAACCCGTACGCGTTCGGCTACTTCGAAAACATGAAGCATCACAGCGTGCCTCGCTTCACGCAC
>JABMPE010000134.1 GCA_013203845.1 Rhodopirellula sp.
ATGCGGGTGCATGCAACTGGAAATCGGCATGCAACAGGAGACACGATCGGAGGCTGGGTAAGGGGAAGGGGGGGGGGTAGAGGGCGGCGGTCGCGGTGGCCCGCTCACGCGCCGCCGGGACAAAATCTCACGCATGCGGGACATCTGTAGCAAAGTTGGATTGCGGTTGGGCCACGGGACTACCGGCGTACGACGCGTTCGTATCACATGCCTACTGCAATACGTTAACCAAGCAGTGAATCCCGCCAGTGAGTTCGTAGGCCCGCGTTGGGACTTTGACCACTCTATAGCCGGTCGCTTCGAGTCGTGCAATGTTCCGCATCAGCGCCTGGTCTTGGGGGACGTCCGGATCTGATGGAAAGACGGGAAAGAGCATGACCCTTTCATTCGTGCGGTCGTCCACATAGGGGATCGCATTCACGTAGTGCTGATATCGAAGAACATTCTGCACGGGCGTGTCGATGTCGGTCAGCGAATATCCCAAGTCGCAGAGAAGAACGCGCAACTCGGCGAGAAAAGCCTGGACCTGTCGAATGCGACTTGCATCGGGTTCCAGACGAGGGCTGTCTCCAACAACTCGCGCCACGGCGGCAAGGCGACCGGGTAGTAGAAGCATGGCCTGATCCAAGTGGTACATCAACTCCGGCTGCGAGTCGGACCCACCGACAAGGACAATACGATCGACATTAAGGCCGGTCTTGAACATTTCGGCAATCCTATCGTCGGACAACTTCTCACCGTGAAACGCCTCCCAGACCGTTCGCGAGGTTCGGACCGAATCGTACCCACAGAATGCAATTCGCTCACCCCGGTGTTCGTCGACCAGGACATTACCTCCTTTGAAGGCCAGATCGAGCTTCTGCAAGTCAACGGAACCGAAATCCAGGCAACGCAAGTAGGCGTTGTCGCTAATAACTCGACGATCCATACGATCGTGCATCGCCTGATAGCACTTGTGGGCGCAGGGCGTCAGCAGAATTGAACGGTTGTTCGTGTCAGTCGCCACTTCAAACAAGTCTTGAGCCCATTGAGTGCCGTGTTGAGTGCCGATCCGAAACTCTTCTGTGTCAACGGGAACCAGATTTTCTTCGTCTGGGAGCAAAAGGTACAAACGAGCCCCGCTGCGATGTCGAGGATCATAGGGCACAATACTGGTACGCTCGCCGTATGGCTGGTCGTCTATCCACCGTTGAATGTTCTCTAAGCGGTTAGCTGGCGCGAGGAGAACGATTTCCGCATAGTCAGGAAGCCTGGAGAGAACCTCATGCTGAAGCGTTGGATGAGCGTCATCGTCGGGAAGGGACACAACAACTCGTTTCATCCGTCGATCGTATTCCGGCACAATCTGCCATCGCTTTGGCTGGCTCGCATGGAGAACCTGGGTATCGCCAGGAACCGCGGCATCGGAACGAGGTACGACTCGTTCCGAACGGGAAGTCCAAAGGAAGCCGGTAGTCGAGACGATTCCTCCGAGGAATACGGACGCTACAAGGATCATTCTCCATCTTTGAGCAGACCTCACTCGTCGCTCGACTGCCGAAGAGCGTGTTTCTCGTTGTTTGGACATGCAAGTCGAGTGGGGCATTGATTATTACCGAAATGGCTGATTCGCGGGTGGCCGTTGCCTATGGTTCATTCTTGCCGCGCCCGCACGATTCGCAAGCAGGTATTCTTGCGTAAAGAAGCGGTACAATTCGTACCGACCACCCACTGACGAGATGCTGACAGATCACCCCCGTCATTCAGGGCATCGGTGGTTTGCCTCAGTCCCCCACGCCACCGAAACAGGAGGGTTGTACCGATTCTGTTGCCTGTAAGTTGCGATAATGCGGACGCGGCAACATCGGCTAAAGACACAGGCGACTTGTCAGCGAAGTTGGAAAGAGAGAACAGTGCTAGTGGGATAACGGAATTTCACATCTCTGGATGACGGGAACCCGGTTTTGCCGACAGGAGTTGAAATATGACGAACACGCCACATCCGAGTCCTGAATCGGGAAAAGCCACACGATACCTGCGTCTCGACCCACCGCCCTGCAGAGGCAAAGAGTGCGACTTCTTCGTAAGAGCTCAAGAGCTTGGATCGATCGAATCCGCGTTGAAAGAGCGGCTGAAGGAACTGCACTGTCTCTACGGCATTTCGCAGTTGGTTGAAGAGCACTCCGATTCTTTGCCGCGACTGCTGCAAGCCGTCGTGGAGTTATTGCCCCCTTCCTGGCAATATCCTGATATCTGCTGTGCCCGAGTGACGTTGTATGACCGGAGATATGAAGCGGGTGAGTTTCGTGAGTCTCCCTGGCGACAGTCAGCGACGATCCAGGTTCAAGGTCAACCGGCGGGTGCGGTCGAAATTATCTATCTGCAGGAAATGCCCGCACTGGCAGAAGGTCCATTTCTCAAGGAAGAACGCAACCTGATTGACGCGATCGCCGAGCGGATCGGGAAAATAGTCGAACGCCTTCAGGTAGAACGGCAACTCGAAATCGACCGGTCATCGCTTCAGGAGGCCAACACGGCACTGCGCAGAGTCTTGGCGGAACTTGAGGAGGAGAAGAAGAAGATTCGCGATTCGATCAGCGCGAACGTCGAAGGGATGTTCATGCCCGTGCTTCAGGCATTGGAGAGCGAGATTCCCGAGCAACAGAAAAAATACGTTGCGCTGCTGAAGAATCACCTGGCGAATTTTATCTCACCGTTTGCTCTGAACGTGTCGAAAGCCTGCGGTAAGCTCACGCCCGTGGAAATCGAGATCTGCGATATGGTCCGCAGTGGCATGAGCACCAAGGAGATTGCCCGGCTGAGGCATGTTGCGCCGGCGACCGTGTCAAAGCAGCGGGAACGGATCCGCCGCAAGCTGGACATTGCCAAAACCGAAACCAATCTGGCTGCCCACCTGCAAATGCTCTCATCTGACTCTGGCACACGCTCCAACGCCATCTTCTCATAGACTGGCACTTGCCACTGCACACGAGTGGACCTGCAAGTGCCGGCTTACCGTCTGTGCGTCCGATTCTCGGGGCTGTGCCGAATTCGCTGCCCAAACGGACTGCCGCTGCGTACGTCGTGTACGGAATCGGTCCCGAGAGTTTTCTGATTGCCCCCTCGCTAATCGGACCTACTGTTTGGTGGGCCGCAATGTTTCCGCGGCAAGTACGGTTTACCGAGGTAGCGGGCAACTGTTGCAGGCTTCCTCCATTCAAGTTTCTTCGAGACAGAGGAGAGTACACGATGCGTCTTCTGAAAAAGTTTCGCGATCTCAGCATGAAGA
>JABMPE010000135.1 GCA_013203845.1 Rhodopirellula sp.
AAAAAAACAACTTTTGCGTCACTGATTTCCTGACGCGCGGTCTGCAGTGCCTGATGAAGGTTCCGGGCCGCTCGGTGAAGAGGCAGCAGATCAGAAATCACTTTGAAGTACTCATCCGACGACTTCGCCGCGGCTTCCTGCTCTTCCAGTTTCTCGATGCGCTGTCGGTACTCTTTCAGGTGAGCGTGCAGGCTCTTAACGGGGGAATCCGGGCAGTACACCTTCCAGGTACCGTCTGGATGCCGCCAGAACAATCGTCCCTGTCGATCGTGTTCGTCCGGTTCCGGCGGGCTGTGCAGAACCAGCAGCAAATGCCCATCGGCAATCATCGCTCGCTGACGGCCAACCTGATTTCCGAGACGATTGCGAAAAACTGCCGGAACTTCCCAGCTTGCGGGAATCAGAACCCGCATGGCTGCGTCGGAGGGTGTTCGGTCGGTCGGTGCTGGGTCACTCATGGTTTGTTTCCTGAGAAGTCAGGGAACCTCGGCCCGATCGTGCGGCCGGAGATTTTCAGGATTTGCGTAATTTCCTGCGCATTGTCCGCAGTTTCCCAGTGGGAAAAGTGGCTTCGAATCGGTCTGGCTGCGTCCGGCAGTCACCTGTACGATCCTCAATTCATCAGCGTTGTGATGATATCGTGACAACAGATGACCGGATTCACTACGTCAGGAACCTGTTTCAGATCTTCGCAGTTTGGCCGCGGCCCTGGTTTTGACAATGTCGAACCACGTTAAGGGCACTCAGGCTCGGATCGACAGGACTGACATTCAGAACATTGGGCTTCGGAGTTTTGGAGAGTTTCAGCATGAAACATCTTGCAGCATGGACCTTTGGTTCAACCATCGCGGCGACCGTCGCGGTAATGTCAGTCGTAGCAACGAGTAACCACGCCGTCGAAGCCCAGCAGGGAAAGCCGGATGTTGTGAACGCTTACGACTGCACGATCCAGTTGATCGATGTCGTAACGCTGGCAGCGGAGCGTCCGGGAATCCTCGAAAGCGACACGCCTGAAGAAGGCACGGAAGTGCAGGCCAACCACGTCGTGGCCGGACTCAAGGATGGAGTCGCCAAGGCAACGTACGAGAAAGAACTCGAAAAGTCACAGAATGATGTGCATATTCGCTTCGCGAAGAAGTCGTACGAAGTGGCTATGGCTCAGCTGGCGAGGTCAGAAAAGGCGAACGAAAGTGTACCGGGTACCGTACCAAATGCCGAAATTGACAAGCTCCGACTGGAAGCCGAAAAGGCTGCGCTGCAGATCGAACAGGCTGATTTTGAGCAGAAGATCGCCGTGCTGACCGTTACCGAGAATCTGGAAGCCCTGAAGACGTATCAGGTGCTTGCTCCGTTCGGCGGGATTGTTTCCAAGGTCTACCAGCGGAAGGGCGAAGCCGTTCAGCAGGGAGCGCCGATTCTGGAAGTCGTCAGTATTGATCGTGTGAAAGTCGAAGGGTACGTCACAATTACCGACTCGTTTCACGTTAAGACCGACGACACCGTTCAGGTTCAGCTGGATGCCGGAGACCTCGATATCCCATTCAAAAATGAGATTCTGACAGGCAAAATCAAGATTGTGGATACGACGATCTCGACAATCATCGGCAGCGTGAAAGTGACCGCTGAAATTCCCAATCCGGATCACATTCTTCGACCGGGCCTGAAAGCAAAAATGGCCATCAGGCCATCAGGCGCAAAGACGATCGCCGGTGCCCGCAGATGATTGAGCGACAGGTCAGGTCTTTCTGGCCAAACACTCGAAGCACACCCCTCCGATTGACGTACCGGTGATGCGATGATTACCCAGCAAGCTTCCGAAATGATTCCCTCGACCCAGCGGCCAATTCCGCTGGCGGTGCGAGCCGATCTGGTAATCAAGCGAATTGATTACCTGGGAGTTGGCTATTGGGTCGTGAAAGATCCGGCAGGACTGAAGTACTTCAGGCTCCAGCAGGAACAGTACCACGTTCTGAACCTGTTGAACGGCGAACGCAGTCTGGAGCAACTTCGCGAAGAGATGCTGCGAATCATGCCGACTGTCCGGTTGCAGCTTTCCGACATTCAGCACCTGATCACGGACCTGCATGAAAAAGGTCTGGTTGCCAGTAATCGATCCGGGCAGGGGGCGTCGCTGATCAAGAAACAGCGCGACGAGAAGAAGAAGAAGTTCTTCAACACGTTGAAAAGTCTACTTTATTTGCGACTGCCTGGCTGGGATCCGGAAACGACGCTCAATGTCATCTATCCGTTTTTTCGCTGGATGTTTTCGCCGTTTGGCGTGTTTCTCTGGGTAGCAGTCGTCGTCACTTCTTGGGCGATGCTCGCGGTGCAGTTTGATTTGTTTCGATCCGAGCTTCCAAAGTTCCAGCAGTTCTTTGGGTGGCCTAACCTGCTTTATCTGTGGATTACGCTGAGTGCCTCGAAAATCATCCATGAGTTCGGTCACGGCCTGAGTTGCAAACATTTTGGCGGCGAGTGCCACGAGATGGGCGTCATGCTGCTGGTCTTCAGTCCCTGCCTGTATTGCGACGTGTCTGATTCCTGGATGCTTCGCAGTAAGTGGCCACGCATCATGATCGGTGCGGCGGGGATGTATATCGAAATCATGCTGTCAGCCTTTGCGATCTTCATCTGGCGATACACCGATCAGGGACTGCTGCATAACCTCGCTTTGAACATCTTTTTCGTGACAACGATCACGACGGTCATCTTCAACGCCAACCCGCTGATGCGGTTTGACGGTTACTACATGATGTCCGACTTTCTTGAGATTCCGAATCTGCGACCAAAAGCGGACAAGCTGTTGCGAGAGTCTTTCGCGTGGTATTGCCTGGGTATCGAATCCAAACCAGACCCCTTCATGCCGGAAACCGGCAAAGCGTGGTTCATTTGCTTCGCCATTGCTGCCGGTATCTATCGCTGGTTTATCGTCATCGCGATCACGGTCTTTCTCTACACCGTTCTGAAACCCTATGGACTGCAAAGTATCGGGGCGACGCTGGCCGTCGTGTCGATTTCGACCATCGTCTTCAGCATGGTCAGCAACTTGTACAAGATAATTACGGCACCGAGGATTGAACCGATGAGTAAACCGAAAATCGCATTCTCCCTCACGATACTGTTCTGCGTCGGCTACGCCGTACTCTCTCTTCCGATGCCTCTGCACATCGAAGCAACCTACATCATTGAGCCGCTTGACGTTAAGCACATCTACACGCAAACACCGGGCGAGCTGACTGAAATGCCTGTGAAGGCAGGCGACCGCGTTGAGGGTACACAGGTCGTCGCGCGCATGCGCAACCCGGACCTGGAAGATCAGGAACGCGACCTGCTCAACAAGATTGCGCTGCAGAAGATCGAGCGTGAGACACAGAAAGAGATCGGCAACGAAGGACAAATGAGTCTGGCGATGAATCAGATCGCCGCCTTGACGGATCAACTTGAAGAAGTTCAGCAACGTCTGGGAGCACTGACAATCAAAGCGGAAATTTCCGGCACGATTGTCGAGCCTCCCAGAGTTCCAGAGCCAACCATTGAGACCTCGCGGAAGCAGTTGTCTACGTGGAACGGAACCCCGTTGGAACCGAAGAATATCGGTGCCACGATTGATGAACGCACTCACCTGCTGAGTGTCGCACCATCGAATCTTTTTCAGGCAATCGTGCTGATCGACCAGGGAGACATCAACGAACTCAGTCAGGCAGAACTTGTTGCACGACTGGAAGACTCAGAACAGAAGCACCAGTTGATCCAGCTGAAGTTCGATCATCTTCCGTCGCGGACTTACGAAGGTCACATTCAGGAAGTGTCGAAGAATCCGCTGGAATATGTGCCCGAGCAACTTTCCAACAAGCTTGGTGGCGACTTACCGACGGTCACCGACAGCCAGGGCCGCGAGCGTCTGCTGAGCAGCGTATACCAGGCAACGGTCGAACTCGATGAAGACACCGATCTGCTGCGTTCCGGAATGCGAGGCCTCGCTCGCTTCCGCGTGGAAGAACGAACGGCTGGGCAATGGCTCTGGCGTTACATCAACCAGACGTTCCATTTCCGCCTCTGATCGGGCTGTGAAACTTTTTCAGCTACGCCGCGTAGCTGGTCGGATCGGTGACGCCGCTCTGTTCGAAGGCGAGCTTTCGATCCAGACAGGTGCCGCAGCGACCGCAATGTTTCTCGCCGCCAACATAGCAGGACCATGTCAAATTGAACGGGACGCCAAGTTCTGCACCGCGACGTACGATGTCCGACTTCGTCCAGTTAACAAACGGTGCGAGGATTCGGAGCGGTTTCCAGTCGCATAACTGAGCTGCTTTGTCCATCGCCGTCGCGAATTCCGGTCGGCAGTCAGGGTAGGGCGTGTAC
>JABMPE010000136.1 GCA_013203845.1 Rhodopirellula sp.
GCACATCGGCGAGCAGGTGCAACCGCACGGTCTCATCGAGTTTCGCCAGGATCGCTTCCTGCCATTCGTCGACGCTCAGCGATTCATCGGCCTCAAAGTTGAGCTGCCAGTAACGCCGGCGCTCGACCTGCCAACTGCCAGTATCGACCGTCAGGAGATGACCAGGCCGTAGTTTTTCGACGCCGCGAAAGATGCAGCGATCGCCGGGGATCACACCGTAATGAAGGTACTCGTCGATGGCTGCCGGATCGATTTCCCGTCTGACATCGCCGTGCGCGAGCAACGGCTTCAGCTCCGAGCCAAAGGCAATTCGCTTGTCGGTGAAAGAAACAAACAGCGGCTTGATACCGACGCGATCGCGAGCCAGCAGCAGGCGTTGCTGACGGGAATCCCACAACGCGATGGCAAACATCCCTCGCAGTCTTTCGACGCAGCGATCACCAAGTTCCTCGTAAAGATGGACAATGACCTCGGTATCAGAGAACGTCCTGAATCGATGCCCTTTCGATTCCAGCTCGGACCGCAACTCGCGGAAATTGTAGATTTCGCCGTTGAAGACCACCTGAATCGAACCGTCTTCGTTTCCGATTGGCTGATCGCCGCCTTCCAGATCGATAATGGACAGCCGACGGTGGGCGAGTCCCACGTTTCGGTCAATGTGGAAACCCTCGGCGTCGGGGCCTCGATGCGCGATCGAATCTGCCATGCGTTTCAGGACGCCTGGATCAACGCTGCGCCCGGGTTCGAAGTAAACAACCCCCGTAATGCCGCACATATCTGGTGCCAATGTGTGATGAAGGACCGTTTCCGACGAAAATGCCGGTCGTCAGATTTCGAAAGAGTGACCTGTCATCAACATAGGTGGCGATTGCCGTGTGGTTCATGAAAATGAGCCAGCACCCGGCAATGTCCGACCAACTTCAGCGTCGGTCTGACAACTGGTTCGAGCGGTCAGCAGGTTATGACAGTAATGGTTGTTCCTAAGATTCCTGGGTAACCGATTTCACCAGCCGCTCGGTTTCGGTGATTCGATCCTCGATCGATGCGTCTTCGTTGCGAAACCGCACGACCTTCGCCGGAACTCCCACGGCAATGGCGTAATCGGGAATGGGCTTCGTGACGACCGAGCCGGCTCCGACGACGCAATGTCTGCCCACGTCTGCCGAGACCGTCGCGCCTTCACCGATCCACGTGCCTTCGCCGATTGTGACGGAAGTAAACACACCGGGCTGTTCGCGAATCGGAATGTCCATTCGCTCGATGCCGTGCTGCTGAGTTCCGTTCATGATCGAAACGTTCGACGCGATCAGCACGTCGTCTTCCAGCGTGATCGCCCCGAGGCAACAGAACGAGCCGACGTAG
Organism: Rhodopirellula sp.; assembly: GCA_013203845.1. Taxonomy (GTDB): domain Bacteria; phylum Planctomycetota; class Planctomycetia; order Planctomycetales; family Planctomycetaceae; genus JABMPE01. The sequence goes on from JABMPE010000136.1 coordinate 1,363, forward strand.
ACATTCGCGCCGATGCTTGCCGTCGAGTGAGAAAAGATCGTCCCGAAAGAAAGGCACGCGTTTCCGCCGCAACGATCCAGCGTCAATGAATAAAACGCCCGTCGCAGATATTGCCCGGTCAGACCTGGCAGCAACGAGAATGTTTGCGACCACCCTGGAAACGCCTTCTCTGTTCCGACCATCGCCACTCCAAGGTGATACAGACCGTAAGCCGGCAGTACGAGCACGAACGCCGTGAATTCAACAAGTTGTTTGAGGAGAGATCTCATGGAGAATGTTTTCTGCAGGTCAGGCAATGCCTGATGGAAGTCTGACCGTAGTAGGGTGGGCTTGGCCCACCACTACCACTACCACCGGTAGTAGTTCACCAGCACCATCTGGTGGGCAAAGCCCACCCTACAATTGCTTTAATAGATTTCGAATCGCCGCCGGCCACTTAGTGACATTACCTGACGACATCGCCGCTCTGATCAGGCCCGCGGGAGATTTCAGCTGTTGCTTCACTCGATCTTTCTGCGGAACAAATTTCTGCTTCGGTTGCCAGGTTCGCCGTTGAGTAACCACTGCATCCTCGAAGGACTGCTGACGCAACCAGCAGTCGCGAGCGCCTTCGCTCATCGCGATGGCCAACGCACGAGAGACGTGCCGGGACTCGAAGCGTTCAAGGTCGCTCCATGCTCGATCGGCCAGTTCCTCGCCACGTTTGAGCATCGCTGCACGTTCTTCGGGGTCGCAATACTTCGCAGCCAGGCGAAGCACGTTGGCCTTACGAAGCTCCTGCGCCGCCCAGGTCTCCGTTGGAAACTCAAGCTGTTCCGGATGATCGAAGTAAGGCCGTTCGTGGTGCAGCATCCAGTGACCAAAGTGAGCCAGACTTGCTGCGGCATAGTGATAAGCGTCGTCGTACTTTTCTGCATCGTGCTTGACGTCGAGATACCTCGCCAACGCCGACAGAAACACGGTGTACGACCAGCGGGATTCTACATCGAGCAGATCCAGTTCGTCGATGTTGTCTGCCGGGTGAACGACTCGATGAATCAAAGTCTCGGCGTAATCGAGGTAATGCAGTTCGCCGGTGAGCAACCAGCCATCCAGCAATGCATTGATCGAATTACCCGCTCCACGACCGGGACCGTGGAAGTCAGCAGACGCCGTCGAACTGGCGAGTCCCGTGGGACCGTTGTCGAGCAACCCAAAAACCGTTTGTGAGCCGTCATCAATGTTGATGACCCAGTCCGCCAGCGAAATCACCGCCGCGCGTGATTCCACGTTACCTGTCAGGTAGTAGTGATGCAGCAGGCCCGTTGTGTAGTTGTGCTCGTCGCTCGGGCCGCCGCCGTAATCCTGGCCAGACTTTGAGTTCCTGGCAGTGTAGGTGCGATGCGTGCTTGTGCCCGCGTCCGCGTAATGATCTGTGTGCCAGAACAGGCCGCCGTTGTAAGCCGCGCGGTCTTTCTGCGTGTGATAGATATCAATGTCTGACACGTGCCGCGCGAGCGGATCGAACTGGTTGAACCACGCGGCATCGCCTGTTCGCGCCAGTTGCAGAATGCCGCCGTAAATTGAATCGAACTGGTTGTTGTAGTGCGAGATGATCGGCTGCGAGCCTTCGAAATAAGCTCCCTCGTGGTTGGCCCAGAGTTCGCCGAAGCTTCTCCAGCCGTACTCGTCGATGGCGTCGCGTTGAGCCGTCAGCGAGTGCTCGCCTTCTCGGGCTTCGGCGAGCAGATTCGCGAGACGCGCGTGCGGATCACTGGTTGCCGGACAGAAGTACGGAATCGCTTTCGTTTCGACGTGCCACTCAGGAGACGTTGTCACTCGCACCGGCTGATGAACCCAGTCAACCTCGTGCAGATCGGTGTCGGCCTGACTGAGTGAAAGCCAGACGGCTTGCGTTTTCTGCTCGCCACCCTGCAGTTCGAAAAGATCGTTCCACTGCGCCGGGAATAGACCGACTCGAATTTGCGACGCGTCTGCTGAAACGGAACCCGGAAACTGCTGCCAGAATTCAGGAACCGCGACCACCAGGCTTCCGTCGCCGCCTTCGAGCGCGACAGTCGGCGAAGCATGCAGACCGGCTTCGGTTCGCGCTGAAGCACGAAGTTCATAGCCGCGAAATCGGCACGGAACACGACCGGCGGCGTTGACGTGATTGCGACTCTGCCAGTTGTCACACCCGCTGGAATCCTGATAAATCGACAGCGATCCACCGCCGCTGGAACAGTCCGTATGATCAAACTCGGCCTTCCAGTGGATCGTGCTGGCAGGAGTAGACCTTTTAACTTCCACGTTGAATGAGTCAAAACTGATTGAGCCCGCGTCGCCGAGATCCCACAAGCCGCCTTTGTGTTTTGCCCGGTTCGGGTTGTGAAGTTTGACGTCACACTGGACGAGCCCCGTGTTCTGAAACGTGCTGATCCGAGCGGCAAAACGCAGGCCGTGGCACTTTGGAAGAACGCCTTCAAAAACTACCGTCCAACGTACCGGCCCATCCGACTCAATTCGCTGGTGAGTGATCCGCGGACAACGTTTCTGACCAGACTCACTGGTCAGCACGAAGTCGAGCTGAGTTTCCTGATGACCGCGACGCAGCACCACGGAATTATTTTCCAACCGCAGTCCGATCGAGTCTGCCGACAACGCGATCGAAGCAGTCGTTACGGTACCCGATTCGTTCGATCGTTCGACATTCCAGTGTGATACGCCGGGCACAACTTCTGGAGCGACAAAGTCCAGCAATGTCCACTTCACGCTGCCGTCCGACCAGCGAGCCAGCGGCGTGGACTGAAGTTCCAGGCAGTCACCATCCGAAGTTTGAATTGTCAGTGCCTGATCGTCCCACAGAAATCCGCGAGGCAGATCAAGCCCGACGCTCAGCGGAACGTTTCGTACGGAATGCGAAAGTTGACTGGTCACAGACAAGGCCGTTACCAACGACGCGGCATTCGCCTGTCGACTTTCCGAACTCAAAGATGTGGTGCTGACTTCGCTCATGATGTCTGCTCTTAAATCCGGGCCGTTGCTGTTTCGTTGGACGCGGCTTCTGAAGTTTCAACGAACTCGTTTGTGGGGGGCGGTAGTTCGATTTCGAACTGTTCGGCCGCCTGTCGTGACAGCGCGTCCCAATCCAGATGCTCCACGACCCACGGACGCGCGGCCTTACCCATGTCGTCGAGACCGTCGCGATCCAGCAGCAGCCGAGTCACTTCTGTCGCCAGTCTGTCGGCTGTTTCACACGGCACGACGACGCCGGTCCGACCTATGTCCATCGTTTCGCGAGTACCGCCGGAAGCGCCGGCCAGCACCGGTCGTCCGCAGGCCTGAGCTTCAACGAGCACCATGCCAAAGCCTTCGATATCCCGTCCGACCTTGCGGTTCGGCAGGGCAAACAGATCACACTGCTGGTAGCAGCGGATCATCGTTTCGTCGTCGGCCTCGCCGAGGAACTGCACGTGATCAGCGACGCCGTATTCGTCGACAAGTTTCCGGAGGCGATCGTGTTGTTCGCCGTCGCCAACAATCGCAAACAACACATTCGGAATGGCTTCCCGAATGGTTGATAGAGCCGCGATCATCACATCGTGGCCTTTGCGTTCCTGTAGCCGCCCGACTGTCAGCACCACGGACCGATCCTGCCAGCCGAGTCCCGCTCGAACGGCTTCGTCGCGAGGCGCTGGTACAAAGCGAGTGGTATCAACGCCGGGGTGAAGAACGCGGACGTGTGTCTCCGGCAGCATCCAGTTCTGCGTGAGCAGTCGAGCGGTGTTCTGACTGTTGGCGATGAGATAGTGAGCGTTGGCCAGAACGCGGCTGACCATCCAGGACAGCTCGCGGCTGGTCGCAGCGGATTCGACATCTTCGCCGTGGACGTAGCAGACGTACGGAACCCGGCAGAACTTCTTCATCAGAAACGCCAGCCAGCCTTCCGGCAAACAGCGTCCGCAATGAATTTCCGTGACATTCTCGTTACGCACGAGTCGTTGCACGGTTCGGAACAGCCGCCAGTAATCGCCAAGCGCCGTGAAACTTCGCAGTCCCCACTGCGGCATCGTCAGTGCCAGTCGATGCAGATTCATGTTGTGCGTCGCGTCGAACTCGGCCTGCGCCGCATGCTCGCCTGCCGCAACAACGACGTTCTCTCGCGGCAGCCGACTGTAGATTTCCTGGAACCAGCGTCTGCTGCCTCCATGTTGCGGCGGGAAGATCTCACTTAAAAGAAGTGCTTTCATGGCTGGCCTCTCGATATGCGCTGTGACGGGTGTTTCAGTGGTTGCTGTTGCGTGCCGCAAAATGGGCGGAATGAATCGACGGCCCGTCTTCTGCTCGACAACCTGCAGCAGTGGCATCGCGACGCGGCCAAACAGCACGACGGCCCAGAATCCAGTGGCTACGGTGGCAACGATCAGTCGACCAACGATGCCGGTCACTTCTGGAAAGACGAGGTAGCGGACGCTGACGTAAGTCGCGCCGACCGCTATTGCGCAAAGCAGACAACGGGCAAACGGATACGGATAACGGTCGACTTTCCGGTAGACCCACAAGCCGGTAAACGAGAACGCGGCGTACGTCGCGACGCTCGCCCACGCGGCTCCCTGAGCCCCGAAGCGAGGAACCAGCAACAGGTTGCAGACAACGTTTGTGACAACTCCAGCGACTGAGGCCGGGATCAACGCCGCCGTTTTGCGAGCCAGCAAAACCGGCACACTGAACTGCGAGTGCATCGCGAAAAAGACGAACGCCAGCACGATGACCGGAATCAGGTCGACCGCTTGACCAAAATCACCCGGCGTCAGAAGCGGTAGCATGGGAAACGCGAACAACGCCGCGGCCAGCATCACAACTAACAAACCGTAGACGTAATACTTGAAGACGTTCGCGTAGGTGTTCTTCGCGTCGGGCTGCTGAGCGATCTCGTAAAGCACGACTCCCCAGATGGCTCCAAACGGAATCATGCAGAGCGTGTTTACCGCCTGCCCGATTTTATAAGCGAGCGAGTACACACCAACCTGTTCGAGACTCGCATACGCTCTCAGCAGATAGCGGTCAGCCTCATGCATCATCAGCGAAAGAAATGCCTGGATAATCAGCGGCGAGCCAAAACACAGCAGCGTACGCAGGACGGTTCTGTCAAACGCAAACTTCGACTGACTTCGCGCGAAGATCAGCAGCAACGCGGTGGTGTTAACCGTTGCGGCGATCACGTTGCCGGCCAGCAGACCACCGACTCCCAGATCAAGCCCGACGAGGAACCAGACATTCAAACCAATATTCAGCAGCAGCCGGCTCATGGAAAGTGTGACGAACGTGCCGGATCGCTTCTGGACTCGCAACCAGGTTTCCAGCAACTCGCTGACGGTATTCATCCAGAGCGTGCCGGCCGCCAGCAGGTAGAACATCGCTCCGCTGGTGACTTCGGCCCCGAGCGTTAACTCGGCGATAACATCCCGCGCGACGATTAACGGCACAACCAGAGCGGTCGCTGAAAGAGCCACCCAAGTCAGGCCGGTCCACCAGACTCGACTGCGGTGCTCTTCGTCCTCGCTGTCGAAGTGCGAACGCATCACCGCCGATGCCATTCCCGATCCGATCAGGATCGCAAGGATACCCGCAGTCAGATCGAGAATCGCAACACAGCCATAGTCAGCAGGACTCAGACAACGGGTGTAGAGCGGCAGCAGCAGGATCGAGGCAAATCGACTGAGGATTTGCCCGACCGCGTAGACCGACGAGTGTTTCAGGATGTCCTTGACTGGCTTCATAAATTGCTAATCAGGTGGAACGCTCAAGAATTCAACGGCGTGTTAAATCACGACTTGCACATGGGGCTCATCACTTAAGGAATTCCTCGAACGATTGACGGGCCGATGATTTTCGTGACCCAGACCGGCAGCTGTTGCCAGGCCCGAATCATCAGATCGTACTTTCCGCTGTTTGGTCGCATATCGGTGGCCTGCCCCTGACGGACAAAGTGCTGCCAGACGGCGGGGAATTCTTTCGCTCCCCACTGAGCTTTGAACCTGTAAGTCCCGGCGTCTTTCGAACTTCGACCGAAGTCAAACACCTGTTGCCCTCGTTCGATCGATCGCGCCAGCAAATGCCAGTACATCAACATGTTCGCGCTGGTCGAGTTGAACTGCCGTAGTGAGCTGGCACTGGGAACCTGAGTCACGCCTGGTCCGTGGATCAAAAGCCCCGAAGCGATTGGATGACCGTCGAGACGGACGCTGCAGATCTCCGCGGCGTCCGGAAACTCGTCAAGCATCGCCGCAAAGAGTTTTCGACTGAATGGTGGCGTTCCGAGGTCCCGCATATTCTGAGTGAAGACTGAGTAGAACTCGTCGAGCAGGTCGTGACTTCCCCAGTGAACCGTCAGCGATTTCTCATTCAACGGCTTGCGAACCTGGCTGCGGAGTTTTGATTTGAGCGAGTCCCACAGTTCGTCGGTCGTCTCCGGCAATGCCAGTCGCATGTGAACTTTGTCAGTGACGGCTTGTGTCAGCACTGGATGGTCGATGGCCGCTTCGTGGCGAAGTTCCAGGTACCGCACGTCAAGCTGCTCGGCAAAGTCAATCGCTCGATCAACAAGAGCCCTCGCCACTTCGGGGGTTTCAGCAACGATGCCGGACGAGTTGAGATACGGCAGGCTGACCAGGAAGCGACCGAACAAACGCGTTTCGACGAACGCCAGCGGAAGTACGCCGACAAGCTGGCCATTAGACGTTGCCTGCAGACACACCGGTTGATGACCAAGCCCGGTCCGAAGAACTCGAACCCACGCCGCCTGCTGGTAAAATCCAGCGTCACCTTTGGACGCGAGATAGTTCTGCCACGACACCGGAGTGCAGGTCAGCTCAACTCGAACTCCGAAATCAACAGCGGCGTCCTGAGTCAGTGAACGAACAATGACCGGCTGGGGTAACGTGGTGACGGCACCCGTTGACGAATTGGAAAACGGAGCTGGTGGACTGTCGGAACGTAAGAAACAGCGGTCCGAGTCTGGCACGTTCGACTCCGAATGGTCGGTTTCCAGTCGGTGGCATCGATCATCGCGTCCGAGTACGCCGTCGTAGACAGCGGCGACCTTCTGCATTCGCCGTTCGAAACTGTAGCGGGATGCGATCGTGTTTCGGCCGGCTGCTGCCAGTTGTTCGCACAGATCGCCATTCGAAAGCAGACGACTCACGGCGAGTGTCAGAGCCCCGGTATTCCCCGGCGAGACAAGCAGTCCGTTGATTTCATCGCTGATCACTGTCGGAATCGCGCCAACGGTTGTGGCAACAACTGGAACTCCGCACGCCATTGCTTCCAGCAGAGAATTCGGCAGGCCTTCAGAAAGACTGCTCAGCGCGAAGACGTCGGCAGCTGCGTAAACGTGGCGAGGATCGGAAATATGGCCAGCCAGCTGGATCGATTCTGCGCAGCCACGGCGATCAACCAGTTGCTGCAGTGCGACTCGTTCAGGCCCATCGCCAGCAATAATCAGCGTGGCATCAATGCCGGTTTCCAGCAGATCGGCAAACGCCTGAATCAGAACGTCGAACGCCTTCTCTTTCGAGAGCCGACCAACGGCGGCGATCACTGGCCTTTTGGGATTAATGCCGAGTTGAACTCTGGCGTCCTGTTTCGTCGGCAGAGATGTGTAACTCGCGAGGTTAATCGCGTTGTCGATCTCGCAGCAGTTACCGATCGGAATGCCAGCGGACAGACACTCCGCCAGCAGCCTGTCGGAAACACAGATAACCCGGTCGTACGACTTCAGACTGAACCGATCGATGGCGTGGTACAGCGGCGTCTTCTTCGACTTGACGCCCCAGCCGTGAACCGTCGACACAAGTTTCATCGGATGAAACCTGCGAAGTAACAGACCGAGCGCGTCGGACTTGTAGTCATGCCCGTGCCAGATTGACACGTTCCGTTCGCGGTAGATTTTCAGCATCCGACTGACGACGGAGAGGTCCTGGATACCACGATCGGGAATCGAGATCAGCTCCGCGGTGAGCTGTTCAGCTCGTTGCTTCAGTTCGTGGAAGCCAGGGTCGTTCGGTGGGTGCAGGTACGCGCAGACGGAGTCGTAGCCGAGGTCTCTCAGAAACCTGGGTGAGTTCAGAATGGTCTTATCGGGACCTCCGCCGGTGCCAGTGACGACTCGGGCATGCAGGACGACAGGACGGTTTGATGTGTGAGCGTCGGACAACCTGGAGATCCGGTAACCGGGTTCGCGCGGAATGAAACGGCCGTGCGAGCGGTTCGGATTTGACAGGTAAAGACCTGATGGCAGCGACCGCTCGACTCAACCATCTCTGGTTTAGGTCACGCGGTGAGGTCGGCAAGCGGGATCCCGCAGCGATGATTGGCACCAGACAGCAGGCAGGGCGTTGGTGCAACCTGGTCCGGCTTGTCACGAAAATCGGAGACATGCTGAAGGTTGCGACGACGGAACCAGAGACCTGTCTCGCTCCGCGCAATTACGTCAAAGCCAGCGGTGGCGGCAGGCTGGAATCACGCAGCGTTTGTTTCAGCCGGCAGCCCCAATTCGAACTTACTGAACGCGGAACGCGCCGGACTGCAGTTGGGCTCGAAACTGAGATCGTTCCGCTGGCGAGAGCGAGTTTTCGTACTGTTCCAGCTGTGTGGCGTTCATCATTGCTGGATTCAAGCCGGATGGACGAACGGGAGCCGCAACCGATCCACCGGTTGGAATGATGTTTCCACCGGGCGCGGGAACTGTGCTGGCTGTCGGTGCCTGAGCGGTTTCGTTGACTCCGCTCGCTGCAGACTGGTCGTCCTTCCGGGTGGGAATTGGAGCCTGTAAACGGGCCGTGACATCCGGGGCGGAGCTTTGCCGGTTCGGAGCGCCGGCCAGCAGTGTCTGCGCTTCGTGTTCCTGACGAACCGTGTCGAGCCAGTGCTGCGCGGGAGCCAGCGTTGGCTTCTTCAGGACAGCCTGCAGAAATCGTTGCTCGGCTTCAGCCGTGTGTCCCTGCTCGTACAGAATCAGGCCGATGTTGTAGTCGGCTTCAGCATCACCAACGGCCTGAACGAATTGCGGTTCGGCAGCGACCATGTTGCCGCCACGAGCCAGAGCGATCCCCAGTTTATGCCGCAGACGTTTGTTGTCCGGAGCGACCGCCAGACCTCGCTGCAGCTGCGCCGCCGCTTCGGCATAACGATTCTGGGTCAGATAAAACTGGCCGAGCGCTTCGCTCGTCAGGGGGTTGGACGGTGCCACTTCGACAGCTTCTTTGAAACGACGTTCAGCTTCTGCATGCCGACCTGCCAGCAGGTCCAGGCGGGCGAGCCCCAGGATCGCTTCCTCGGTCTCCTGATTCTGGCGAAGCGCAGTTTCGTAGCTTTTGCGAGCGGTGGCGTAGTCACCGGTCTGCTCGCTGAGCTTTCCGTACGCCAGATGAAGGCGTTCCGGATCCTTCAGGTCCGCTTTCGGATCGTCAGAAACCGATTTCCAGAGCGACCAGTTCGACGAGCCAGTGGTCTGGCAGCCGATGCCTGTCAGCAAGCAAAGAATTGTCGCCGCGTGAAGCAGTCTTCTCGCCGGCATTCCGCACCTCCCTGTGCAGTACCCCTCGAATTGATCAACCAGTCCGGGGCAGGGTGGCTGACGCGTTTGAACAGCGTCTGCTCTGTCGTTACGCCGGAGGGATCAAACTTTCGCGAAAAATCGCTGAGCCGCTTCGTCCACCAGCTCTTGAGTCAAAACAAGACGCTGATTCCTGAATCGACAGATCGACTGAATGATCTCCAGCAAATCCCTGGGATCGCTGGATCTTGGCAATTGCCCGTGGTCGTAATAATTGAGATAGAGATACTCGATCGCCCGCGGTTCGAAAGCAATTTGCCGTTGATCGCAACAAAGGCTAAAGATTTCGGTGTAGAGGTCTCGGGACGGCGTCCCGATTTTGATCTTGTGCCGGATTCGCCGCAGAAATGCGTCGTCAACCAGATCAGCCGGATCGAGGTTTGTCGAGAAAATAATCAGCTGCTCGAACGGGACCGGAAATTTCTTGCCCGTCGCCAGCGTGACGTAATCGATACGTTCTTCCAGCGGAAGAATCCAGCGATTAAGCAGGTCGCGGGGTTTGGCAATCTGACGTCCAAAGTCGTCAATCATGAACACGCCACCGTTCGCTTTGACCTGCAACGGGGCGACGTAAAAATTGCTCGCCTGATTAAATCGCAGGTCAAGCATATCGAGCGTCAACTCGCCGCCAGTCACGACGACCGGACGTCGTACCCTTCGCCAGCGCATATCGGGGTGATTTTCGTGCAGCAGACGATTGATGTCCTGATGCGTTTGCGGGTTTTTCGTGTCGCCCAGCAGAGCCGCCACTTCATCGTCATCAGTCGTATGATGCAGGCTCGGATCAAAGATCGTGACGATGCTGTTTTCGCTCTGGATTGCGTACGGAACGTAGATCTCTCCACCGTGCAGGTTGAGAAATTTCCCCAGCCCCTTGGCGATCTGCGACTTGCCGTTGCCCGGAGGTCCGTACAGAAAGATCGACTTGCCGCTGCACACTGCGGGGCCGAGTTCTTCGAGCAGATGCGGTTCGATGATCAGCGATTCAAAAGCTTCCAGCAGCGGTTCCGCCGTGCAATTGATGCCGCTGACCGCCTGTCGCCGACACTGCTCGACATACTTATCCAGAGGGACCGGAGCCGGACCGACATACCGGCAGTAATCGAACGCCTCTTTCGCTCGTGTTCGACCGATTTCGGTGAGATTAAACCGGTAAGACACGCGGCCGATAACGTCTCCCGAAGTGACTTCGATGCAGCGATCGTCTTTGAGAAACCGCAGACATTCATCAATGACATTAAACGGCAGTCGGGCGTTACGCGCCATTTCGACGCCCAGTAATGTCCCCTGCAGATACAGCTGTTTGAGAATCAGATCGCAGACCTGATTCGGACTAAGACCGCTCTCTTGAAGAGTCCGGGGACTCGACGGCGGTGGAGCCTGAACCTGCTGCAGCATCTTCTGACGCTGTTCAGCGACGCGTGATTTTCGCGGAGCCGGAGCCACTCCGAACAGTTCCGCGTACAGCTCTGCCTGTTGCGAAAATCCGCGGCTCGGAGTCTCGGGTGTCGATGATGCCGGCACTTTTGAACCGTTGCCGTTTCCCGAAAGCGGCGTTCCCGAAAGCGGCGTTCCCGACAGCGGAGTTCGCGGCGGCGGCGTTCGCGATAATGGCGGCGGCGCGTTTACCGTGGTTCCAAACGGAGAAACGGTTCCCGATGGTGCCGTGGTTGTTGGCGGCGCGGATGCTGATGGCGATCCCGCTGCCGCAGATCGTGCTGGCGATGGCGGTCGTGCCGCACCATCAAACGCAGCGGTTGGCGATTTCTGGTCAGACAATCCGGCAAAGAACGTGCTGGCAGATCCGGCACCCGCTGAGGTCGCACCCTTCTGCTGATGCCCTGCAGCGTGTGGAACTTCTGGAAACTGAGCGTGTGAAGGGAGCGGTGGTGGAACCTGAGCGACCGGCTCCATGACCCCCTCTGCGTGCTCGCCCACAGAGGGAATCCCGTTTTCTGGATAATTCTGATTGCTGCCGATCACGGCACGACTCCTTACTCGCCCGTTTCGTGGCCCGCTGCAAATCGCTTGTCGAATCCAACCACCTGGTCCGACTGTTTCTCAGGTCCTCGTGATCCTTCATGAGAAACCTGCAGATCGATGAACCGGGTCTCACGTCAACTGAATCACCTGTTCTATTGCCCCGTCGTCGATCCGCCGCCACCACCACTGCCGATTGCCGGAGTGATTCGGGGAACCGGTTGAGAACTCATATCACCACGCTGGATTCCGTCGACTTCCAGAGCGCTGCGACCAATCGGCGACGTAACCCGTGGAATGACCGGCGGCAGGTTTTCAAGCCCGACCAGCTCTTCAGTGACTCCACGAACACTCGTCAACCGCAATTCACTTGCTTTGGCCGCGTCAGTCGTCTGCACGTAAAGAATCCGATGTTCCGCCGGTGCGGATCGAAGTATCCATTTCAGATGAAGCACACCGGAACGGTTCAGCAACTGCGTGTCATCATCGAAGTGGTAGTCGTACAGAGTTGTCTGGTTGACCCAGCCGGCATTCTCCTGGACACCAAGGAATTCACGAACAGACGCGCGGTCCTGACAAACGTACGGATGAGGCCAGTAGTGGGCCGCATGAAATCGATGCGAGGGAAGCATCGACAGACCCTCCGGACGAGGATAAGGGGGCCACATTTTCCCTTTGATGTACCGCTGTCGCGATCCAACAGGGTCAAGCGCCCGCCGAGCGTACCAGTCCGCCCGCACGTCGTCCCGCTCCTGTTTCCAGGCGTAGTAACGATTCGTCTCCAGCCACGGCCACGGAATCATCGGCTCTGCAAATGCAGCAGATGGACTTGCCAGAAGCACCAGTATGAGGAGCCCTTGCCCCGTAAATCGACTTCCCATGTTCCCCCCAATCAGAGATTTGGCAGCCGTGCCGCCTCTCGCGTAAGCAGAGCCTGTCCGGTATGCCATCCTCGCGGCACTTCCGCAGTTTCGTTTCGCACTCGATCAGCCAGGACCAGGTATGCCGAGCTGCGGAACGACAGCTTCCCGGTCATTATCGGCCGCGTTTGAAGACGGTCATGACGGGAAAACTGATTCCAGCGAAGCCAACTACAACTCCGGCTGTAAAGACGTGAGAGAATTTAACGGTTACGCAGACTTAACTGCCGGCAGCTCCGACAATCGTTGCCGAAGGCATGAGAAATATGAATTTTCTGGAGCCTGCCGCCTGCAGATTTTCAGGGAGCAGGATGGCTCCGAATGCGGAAGCCGATCGAGTATCGGCTTGCCGTCAGCAAAACAGCCGCACAGAATGCTGGTGAAGCGGGCTTACTTCCTCGTCGTGACGGCGAGGCATTTCACTGATGGCAGATGCCGTCCTTGTTTCTTCCTGTCCCGTTTTATCTGGAGAATTCTGAATGCATTACAGAAGCAGGCAATGGGCGACATTACTGAACTACTCCCGGGTTCAAGCATTGGTCGCCGTTATCATCGCCGCTGTTTTGACGATGCCGGGCTGCGACAAAGTGGAAGGTCTCGTTGAGGACGGCAAGAATCTCGTCTCAGGCGACGAACCCAATGCTGCGTCAGCTTCGCCAGAGTCAACACCGGTTGCTCCGGCAGCAACACCAACGATTGCTTCGCCACAGCCCGTCGTTCCTACCGGTTTGACGCCAGAGCAAATCGTGACCCGGTTCCAGCAACTGCGTCCTGAAGAGATTTCCGATAGCAGCCTCGCTCAGCTGGCGTCGTCACCGGAAGCGGCGGCAGCGATTACGGAAATTGACATGCACGGTGCCGGGGTCTCAGGCCATGGTCTGAGCTTTCTGAAAGCCTTGCCAAACCTTGAAACACTCAACGCCAGCGGCTTGCCCGTTTCACCAGACTCCCTGACGGTCATCGGAAAATCTCAGTCGCTGAAAAATATCAACCTGTCCAACTCAGGGGCGAACGATCTGGTGATCAGCGAACTCTCACAGATTCCACATCTACAGTCTCTGAACCTCGACGGAACTCAGGTCACCGGTGGATCCGCGACTGGATTTGGTTCCATGCTGGAGCTGACCGACTTATCACTGGCGAATACTGCTGCCGACGATCAGGTTGTGGCAGGTCTGGCCTCGCTGCCTCTGCGAAATCTGAATCTCGTCAGAACTCGCATCACCAATGCGGCACTGGCTTCGATTCTGGAAATTAAAACTCTGGAGTCGCTTAATGTTTCGTTCTGTGGTGTAACCGGCGAAGGATTCAAAGGATTCAACAAATCGAATCTTAAGGTCCTGGCCGTCGGCGAAACGGGATTCGGAGTCGAAGGATTAGTGGCGATCAAAGGCATGGCATCTCTAGAGAACCTCAACATCTATGCTGCGGGTTTAGTAGAACACAAGTTGGCAAACGTGTTTCGGACGTTTCCAAAGCTCAGAATTCTGAACGCCGGAAAAAACGCAGTGACCGATGCTGGGATGGTTGTCTTTTTCAAAGGCCACAAAACGCTGGAAGAACTCCTGCTTTACGGCAACAAGGGCATTACCGACAACGGCCTGGCCGCGCTGATTGGTGTTAAGACCCTGAAGCTGCTCGACGTCAGTGACACATCCTGCGGTGCTGCAGGTGGCAATGCGCTGAAAGCAAAACTGCCTGAGTGCACGATTCGAACCTCGAACGGCGTGTTCTGAGAGTCGCTTCGAACACATGGACGCTTCATCCATCAATGAAAGACGGGCCGCAGATTCCGATTTCTGCTGCCCGTTTTCTGTTCGACAAACCAATCGATGTGCTTTGAAACGGGTCCAAAACAACTTTCCGATTTCTCACGGTCGGACCAGGGTCACGCCAATCATTGCCGGAACAGCGCCAACGCATCGCGAAGCAGACTTTGTGTTCTCACACCTTGAAACTGACTTCGCGCCCGATCGCTACGACAGATTGACTCGCGCAGTGCATGTTCGAACGAAACAGTTCGCGATTGCCATGTCGTCGCGGCGTATTGCTGATGCTGAGAATCTCACTCGACGATCGATCTTTCTGGCAAGCCACTGAACACGAATGGTCAGGTCTCTTTTGTGTCGTTCCCTGACTTGCTGGTGGAATTGAAGTAAGGGACAACCAACCGATGCTCCGAGACATCCACATGAAACCACTTCGAATTGTTACCGCCGACTGCGCATGCAGTCTTTCCATCGCGCACGTGAAAGCCGAGGAACAGTTTCTCGTTGATGAAGTAACGGCTCACGCTGAAATTATCATCAGCGAATCTCCGACGCGGTTGGCGGCAGTTGAGTAGGGCCGGTTCCCATGGGCCACGTATCCTCTGTTGTGGCCGGTAGGAATCGGCCCTACTTCACTACTTGTTCAATTCGTCGCGGAGGCGGTTTAACTCGGCGAGGGCGGCCAGCGGGGTCATTTCTTCGATCTTTAAGCGGCGGATTTCGTCGAAGACGGGGTGGTCTTCCACCACAAAGAGAGACAGCTGGCGGGCGTTGTCTTTCTTTGCCGGGCGGACCGGGACGGTTGGTTTGCCGGTTTCGTCCAGGTGATCGTCTTCCAGCGTTTTCAAAATGACGGCGGCGCGGTCGACGACTTCGCGCGGGACGCCAGCCAGGCGCGCGACGTGGATTCCGTAACTCTTGTCGGCTGCTCCTTCCACAATGCGATGCAGGAAGATGATGCCGTCGCCCTGTTCATGCACGGCGACATTCCAGTTGGAGGCATGCTTGAGCGTCGATGTCAGGTCGGTCAGTTCGTGGTAGTGCGTCGCGAAAAGCGTGCGGGATTTCAGCACGTCATGCAGATGTTCGGTGACTGCCCAGGCCAGAGAGATGCCGTCGTAGGTGCTGGTGCCTCGACCGATTTCATCGAGAATCACCAGACTACGTGCGGTGGCCGTGTTCAGAATTCTGGCCGTCTCGGTCATTTCCACCATGAACGTACTCTGGCCTTTGCCGAGTTCGTCGCTGGCTCCGACTCGCGCAAACACTCGGTCTGCAATGCCGATGCGGGCTTCACTGGCGGGGACGAACGAGCCCATCTGAGCCATCAGTGTCAGCAAGGCCGATTGCCGGATGTAGGTACTCTTACCGGCCATGTTCGGGCCGGTGATGATCTGGACTCGACCGTGATGATCGCCGCCGAGCAACGTGTCATTGGGAACAAACTCGCCTGTCGGCTGCAGCTTGTCGAGCACCGGGTGCCGGCCTTCGCGAATGTCCAGAATCGGTTCTTCGGTCATCTGCGGTCGCGTGTAACCCTGCGCCACGGCCAGTGTTGCCAGCGCAGCCCGCACGTCAA
>JABMPE010000137.1 GCA_013203845.1 Rhodopirellula sp.
GAAATCGCCCTGGCCGCTGACATGCCCACCGGCGAAGTGCGCCGAGTAATGAAAATCGCACGCCACCCCATCAGCCTCGATCGGCCCGTCGGCGAAAGCGAAGACAGCTACTTTGGCGACTTCATCGAAGACCACTCTTCCGACAGCCCGGTCAGTTCCGCGACGCAGGAAATGCTCAAAGAAAAGATCGACTACGTGCTGAAAACGCTGACCTATCGAGAACGAGAGATCATCAAACTCCGGTACGGCCTGGGCGATGGCTACACCTACACGCTGGAAGAGGTTGGCCGCATCTTCAAAGTGACTCGTGAGCGAGTCCGCCAGATCGAAGCCAAAGCCGTCCGCAAACTGCAACACCCGGTCCGCAGCCGACAGTTGAAAGGCTTCCTCGAAAGTCTGACGACGACATACTGATCACGTCGTTAAAGACTCAAACGACTCCGACAGGAAACGCCAGCTCCGCACTTCGCGAAGCTGGCGTTTTGTTTTCGACGTTTGAAGAAATGTTTCGAAGCTCCTGTTTCAGGATCGATGCGTCACAGACCAGTCAGTGTTCCAGTGCTGTCCGCAAATCGATCAACTTCCAGCCCGACCGCCTGCATCATCGAGACGAACAGGTTGGACATTGGAGTTTTCTCATCGAACTGCAAGTAGTGGTTGTGTCTGATCCCAAGCTGACCGCCACCTGCCAGAAGCAACGGGTAATTACGGTTCAGGTGAGTCCTGCTGTTGCTGCTGCCGTAAAGAACGAGTGTGCGATCCAACATGGTTCCATCGCCTTCGGGTGTTTCCTGGAGTCGTGTCAGGAAGCGAGCCAGATTCTGAGCGAGAAACTGATCGAACTTCCCGAGTTGCTCAGCACCGCCTTTTTTGCCGGCTCCGTGAGCAAGGCCATGCCAGTTGCCAGGCAAGCCGATACACGCTGGAAAGGTTCGAGCAATCGTTGGCCCGTAACTTCCAATCTGGTAAGTCGCAACGCGGGTCATGTCCGTTTGAAACGCCAGGAACATCAGATCGTAGATTGCTCGGATGTAGTCCTTCGGCCCATCCGGATCGGCATCTAACGCAATTGAAGTGGGATCAACATCTGGCAGCGGGATCGACAGCCACCGTTGCGAACGCTTGACTCTTTCTTCGACTTCACGAACTGACGTCTCGAACTCGTCGAGCTTTCGCAGGTCGGGTTTGCCAAGATTCTTCCGCAGCGACTTTGACTGATCGCGAACCAGGTCAAGAATACTCGCTGAATTCTGAAGGCGACGACGATCCGTTTGACTCGCGTCATCCTGCCCGAACAGCCGCTGAAAAATCAGTTTCGGCTCCGACAAAGCGGGGATCGGCTGACCTTTCGGTGTGTATGACAGCGTTGTCGACCGAGTTCTGGGACCAATGCCGCCGTCGGTCGAAAGCGTCAGTGATCGAATTCGTGTGGCATCACCGATTCGCTGGGCCACGAACTGATCAAGCGAAATCCTATTGCGATACGAGCCCGCTTCCAGGTTATTGGCGGTGAGAAACGTGTCGCCCGTGTCGTGCCCGTTCATCGCTCGACAGTTCGGGTGCGACAAGCCTCCGAAGATCGACACGTGATCCATCAACGGCTCAAGTGGTTTCAGTACATTGGTCAGCTGGTAATCCTTGCCAGTGCCGCGGGGAAACCAGCCCCATTCACGCTCCGGGTGGCCATCGCCGGGAATGGCAATCCCATACGGAAACATCACCGAGCAGATTCGTTTGGGTTGTTTGTCTTCCGTCGCATTCGCACGGCGACTCATACTCTCAAAGAGCGGTAATGCCAGCGCAACGCCAGCACCTTTAAGCACTGTGCGGCGATCGAGATGCCAGGACTTTTTCATTGGACGGCAATCTGCAGAAACGTTATTTCGTCAGGAATGAATCGCTCTTCACGAGTGCGACAATCAGTTGATTTAACCGAAAATCTGAATCGATGAAAACAGTAGTGAGTTCATCGATCGTTTTTCGATCCCCCAGGTCCAGTGAACGCCCGAGAGCATAAGAAGCCAATCGACGCACGACGGCTCGTGCAAACAGTTCGCGCCGGTTCTCTCGCAGATAGGTCTTTAACTCGCTAAGCCCATTAATCTCAGTGCCATCGGGCAGCTGGCTTGTAGCATCAACGGGGGCCCCCCTGGTTACTTTTCCCTTGCCTTGACTGATTCGCCGAACGGTTGACTCAGTCTGCCACAAGCCGACGGCGTTGAAGTTTTCGAGCGGAACCCCCCACGGATCAATCCCTCGATGGCAGTTGCCGCACGCTTCGCTGTTCCGGTGCAAAGCAAGCTGCTGTTTCAATGAAAGTCCGGCAAGGCTCGGACTCTCAGGGTCCAGTTCCGGAACGTCAGGTGGCGGCGGAGCTGGCGGGGAATCCAGCAGCCGATCGAGAATCCAGACCGCTCGCTTAATCGGATGAGCTTGCTCGCCATCAGAATTACTCAGCAGGAACACCGCCTGCCCCAGCAAACCACCGCGGCGTTTTTCGTCACCAAGGACGACCCGTTCAAAGGCGGTCGACCGTGGCCCCGACAATCCGTAATGCTTTGCCAACGGTCGATTCAGCATCGTCCAGTCGGACTCCAGCAGGTTCAGACAACTGGAATCAGAACGAACGATTTCCGCGAGAAACTCGCGGGCCTGGTCGGCCATGTGACGTTTCAGATCGTTATCGAAATCCGGATAGAACTCAGGATTCACGGCAACTCGATCGAGCGCCCCGAGATCGAACCACTGTTCGGCAAACCGAGAGATGAATTCGGAAGCTCGCTCGTCACTCAGCATTCGACGAACTTCCTGATCGAGGATCTCTGCCTGGCTCAACTGGTTGTTCTCAGCAAGTTCAAACAAACGGTCGTCCGGCATCGAACTCCACAGAAAATACGACAGCCGTGTCGCCAGCTCGAAATTGTTAAGCCGCCGCACCTCACCGTTTCGTTCCTCAGAACTTCCAGCTTCGTGATCACCACGAGTTTCAACGATGTAGAGGAAGTGCGGTGAGACAAGTACCAACGCCAGCGTCTCGCGTATTGCCTCGTCGAAGCTGGTCGACTCGGCACGGATTCTTTTGAAGAATTCGGTCGTTGCTTTCAATTCGACATCAGACACCGGTCGTCGAAACGCTCGTGCCATGAATCTCCTGAGAACATCCTGAACGTAACGCGTCTCGTCGGCAGACGTCTGCGGTTTCGCCTCTCTGGGGAAAAGAATCTCTGTGTGGCTTTTCGGTGGCCAGGTGGTGATCACCGGCGATTCAAACTCAACCGATTCGATCACAATATCCAATCGAGGATTCTCAGGAGTCGGCGGCGGATCCGGGTAAGCAGTTGCAGACGTCTCTGTATTCTTGCCCTTTGGGACCGGCTTCTTCTTTGCTGGCGGAACCGCGTAGGGCCGATCGGAATATCGCAATTCCTTGCCGTCGGCATCCA
>JABMPE010000020.1 GCA_013203845.1 Rhodopirellula sp.
GGGCCGAGGAGATGTTTCAGCGGGCGATCGACGCCGATCCCAAACACGCCCACAACCTCGGCAATTTCGCACAGTTTCTGTTCTGCCGAGGTGACAATGAACGAGCACTGGCGACGCTGGCAAGGGCGAAGTTTGAGGATGATGGTTCTAACCCGGCACTCTCTTTGGAGATTGCCTTCTACGAGTTCGCCCACGGACCGAAGTCTCAGCGTCCCCCTGCGCTCAAGGTGATCCACAATCTTGTGACACAGGGAGTGCGTTCTCCCGGTTGGGACCTTGCGGAGAATGTTAGGCAGGCGGCGAAAGACGGATTCCGACCAAAGACATGGCTTGCCAGACTCGCGGATGTCATCGTCGACAAGAAGCCGGCAAAGGTTCTGGCTGATTGGGCAGCGTGGCGAAGTGCAGCTGAGGATGAACGCGGTCAGTGAGCAGTTCCCGCCGACGGGAGTGGATTCGGGACTGGCCATCGGTACTACCGGAGCTGGTCACTTGCGCGTCAGGTTGAGACGTGGCACAATGTCGGTTCAGTGTTCGTCTGGCGGCGGGTCAATCACGTGGCCGGGTGGGTGAGCTGCCGACTGGTGGGCTCGCTGTACTGAGTTTTGACATCGCTCGCGCTGGTTGTCGGGCGGGTCACATCGAGAACACGCGGGACGGTTGCGGAGAGTCGACGCTCAGCAATCAAGCGGACCGGGTGATAGTGGCGGCTTTCTTCCCTTGCCCGCTCTGCATCCGGCCCGACCCGTGATGCAAGGGAAGTACCGGATGGCTCGGATGAAATTATGGGAAGGTCAAAGGTTCTTAGGTTCAATCGACCTGGATTCGGACGTGCGCGCGACCGAGACGGTTGAACTTCTCGTCGATCCACCAGATCTGGAAATCAGGGGGGCAGAAAGACGTTTTGTGGAGCTGTACCGATTGCGAGACGGTAGTGTCGTGATTCGCGAAGTTGACGTTGAGCGGATTCCAAGCAAAGCAGCCTTGTTGTCTAAGGATGAGGCAATCGGCTGGTTCACAGCCAAGGGCTACGATGTTCCGAGCGTTGTCAGCGGAGAGCCACAATCCGGACTCGCAGGCACTCAAAGCCAATCTAAACGACCAGAGTTTCGCTCAACTCCGAAATGCAACGCATTGGATCTCGCAGTTGAATATACGCAATTCGATATCGACTCACTCGTTCAACTGCAAAAAGCCTTGCTTAGTTTTTACCGTTCGTCACTGTGCGAATTCGGGTGCAGTGAACTGTATCCGAACGCTATCGGTGAACTCAGTGCATTCGCGATCCGTGCGCCAAAACGTGTGATCGACAGTGCTGCCCGGGTACCAGGCCAGAGCGCAGTTTGGTTGGTGATGATGGGGGGCTTTGTGATTGACGAGTGCCAGTTCCTCGGCATCGACAGTTTTGCCGAGTGGCTACAGGCGTTACATCTCCGACGTAGTATTAAAATCGGTCCCTTTGAAAGTCTCGGTGGATGGATCACGGATTGTTTCTATCGAGTGGCATGCAGACGAGAAGATCCAAGTTGCAAAGACTTGAATTCCGATGTGCCATTTGAAGTTGCTGAGGAAGTAGTGGGTGAGTTTCAGATCCGCGTCCCGGAAATGGACACGGTGACGGCAGTGCTGGCCGCTGCGAGGGGAGCAGCGATTGTCGTCGAGCGTGGATTTACCGTGGGCACTACCGATTTGGGGGACGTGCCATTCCCGGCTGTTGAGACGATACAGAACATGATCGAGGAAACAGGTCCTGTTGATCAGACGAACTACTCGGTGGCGACATCAGCATGCGCTGACGATTTACCGAAGAATGAGCGTGAACAACCAGAACCAGCGTTTCCCAGCGTCGATGAAGTAGCTGCGATGGTGTCACCCCGTCGGCGGAGGGCGGCCTTCTATCGAGACTTTCACTGGCACCAACTGGCCAGAATTGATGGGCTCTCGGTCGCAGAGATTCGCGATGCGTGGAACTCGTCGCTTGCAGAGGGGCGTTACCGAATTGCAAAGTCGAAAAAGCATTCTGAAGCACTTCCTGACGGAGGTGCTGGCTGGGACCGAGTAAGCAAGGGCATCATTGCTGCTGACCGCGACCTCGAAACTTTCTCCCGAAAGATCTCCGAAACTTAGAGTTTCCTCAATGTTTCCAAGACTTTTCGGGAATCTTGCGGATTGATGTACGGGTTCCCGACTGGGACAAAACGCTCCGTCAGTTACGTGACTCATGACGGAGCGAACGATGCACAGATCGCACTACACGGTTGGCGACACGGCCCGACTGTTCGGAGTTCAGTTGTGGCGAATACGCCGAGTCGTTGACGCACTCGATGATCAGTTGCCACGTGCGGGGCAGTATCGACTGATCCCCGCCGACCTCTTGCCGGTCGTTGCGGAACGGCTGGAAGAACGTGGGTGGCTCACCACTCAGAAGAACGGGGGCCGCCGATGATCACTCAGGCGAAACCCGAAGCGGCTGGCGAGGCCTCTAATTCTCTGCTGATTGATGCTCGCGAGCTGGCGCGGTTGTTGTCGGTCTCGCTGGCGACTCTGCATCGCATGAAGTCAGCGGGAAAGATCGGGCCGCGCGAGCTGGCTTTGTCTCGTGGGTGCGTTCGCTGGCGACGGGAGACCGTGGAACGCTGGCTGTCCGCATCGGAAGCCGAAGGCCGGTTGCTCGACCGGAAGACGTGGAAGGCACTCACCGAAACCACAAACGGCAGGCCAGCGCGCTGAATTCGCGTGCTGCCTGCCGTTTGCGTTTCGGAGTGAATTTGCCGCGTCCGTGCTGCTGTTCGTTCATTGCGTCGGGGTGGTTTCTCAGGCCACTTGCCCCGTCGCGTCTCACACAATTCCTTCATGGATCGTGCATGATGCATCGGGATGATAACACACACGCCAATCGGGTTCACCCTGAACACCCGGATCTTGCCAACTCGGTTGATCGGTCCGCTACGGAGCTGGCTGCCCTGGTCGCGGGAAGTGATGCGTTGCCGGAATCGGTTCGCGTGACGATGCTCGCCTTGCTCGATGTGAGCGGCGACATCGACCAACGGCTCGCAGATTGTGCCGGAAAGCTGTTACGTGTGCGACGCTGGGATGAGCACTTCGAAGTCGCTCAGACGCGAAAGATCAAAGGCGTTCCGAAGTGGATCGCTCTGCCGGTCAAGCATGACGGCTCGCGATATCGGCGGCTAATCGAAGGGCCGAACGGAGCGGCCCGCTTTGGTGTGTGGACGCTGCTTTGCCAGGTCGCGATGAAATGCCGCGTCCGTGGAACTCTCGCGGACGAAGACGGACCGCTTTCGATAGAAGATATTTCACTGAAAACCGGCTGCCCACTGGTGAGTCTGCTGGACGCTCTGCCCGCGCTACTGTCGATCGGCTGGCTGGAGATTATCGAAGCGGACAATGCCGCGCCGGGCGATGTCACAACGAACGATGCCACGGAGGTCGGTGAAAGTTCCGGAACATTCCGGAATCCGGAAACCGTCAAAAGTCCTGAAACGACGCTGGATCCGAAGCGAACGCCCGACCTGGTCATTCCCGCTGAGCTGTCGCGGCTGGTCGAACAGTGGAACTCGCTGCCTCCGGATATCGCGAAGCCTGTCGAGTCGCGAGAGCTGCCGTCGTTGTGTTCGGCCTGGGAAAGCATTCACCGGAGCCAAAAGGCCGCGAACGCTCGCGAGCTGTTGAGCGATTCAGAAGCGGTCATCGAGGCGGTGCGAGGTTCACCGTTCGTACATGGCAAGCCGTGGTTCTCGCTGAGCTGGTTGCTCAGACGGGAACGCGACGGGCCGAAATGGAACATCGAGAAGCTGGCCGCCGGCTACTACCGGGATGAACCGGCTGCCAACGGTCGAGCTAATCAGACACTGGAAGCGCTGAGTTCGTTTTGAAGCTGTTTTGTTTGGAGGTCGAGCGGTTCGCGATGGTCGCGTCCGCCGGAATTGTGTTGGTCGTGGGCAATGAGGCTCGCGGCACTATTCGGAGATAAACTGAATGACCAGAAGTGAGTTTAAGCCGCTGCTGCTGTTTCTCGCGAAAGGCTGTCGCGTCGAATTCGATCGGGAACAGGTGCTGGCATGGTATGCCAGTCTGTGTGACCTGCCGGCAGACGCGGTGACGGTGGCCATGGCGCGTTTCGTTTGTCAGTGTGGCAAGTGGCCGGACATCGCCACGGTGCGGCGTTTTGCCGTGGCGGCTCTGCATGGGGAATCGAAGCCGTGGTCGGAAGCTCTGGAAGATGCCAGAAAGGCTGTTCGCCGATTCGGTGCCCACGGGCAGGCCGATGCCAGGAAATCGCTGGATGATGTCACCTGGAAGGCGATTCAGGCGATCGGAGGCTGGCAGAAGCTGTGTGACTGGCGGACGGATCGTTCCGACATCTTGAACGCTCAGTTTCGTGACAGTTACCGGGACATCACCGAACGTGCCGACGCGCGGCGAGCCTTGCCGCAAGACATCCGCCCGACGCTCGCGGGAAGACAGCAAACCGACGGAGCGGAACGCTGGCTGTCTCGAAAAGCAGGCCGGTTGCTGTCGCTGCTGACGGAATCGTTTTCGAAGGTACTCGACGGAAAAGATCGAAATCATGAAACACCTCACGCAACTTTCGCTGTTCCCTGTTCAACAGAAACCAGCGAGGTGGGGCCGTTCCCGACGAACGATACAGACTCGCCGCCAGCCGATCCGAGTACCCGATAACGGAAGTTCAACCAGTCACGACGCTCGCGAGAAGATTCGATCGACAGTCCCGGTCATGTCGAAACGGGTGCTGGAATTTCTCACGTCGCGAGCTGCCGACGGTGCGACGGATTCGGAGATTCAGGAAACCCTGAATCTGCCAGGCAACACAGAACGCCCGCGTCGCCGCTGGCTGGTTGAAAACGGTTTTGTGTGCGACTCGGGAGAAGCCAGGCCGACGCCGTCCGGATGCAAAGCGACCGTCTGGGTGGTCACCGGGAAGCAACTGGACCCTTAAACGATCCCATGAAGCCAGGCGAATTTCTGAAATGAATCAGAACACGAATTCAGTCGATCGGAAACAGCGGGCGAGGCCTCCACCGGGAAGCGAGACGCTCGCGCGTTTCCTGAGAAATCATGTGCTGCGAACAGGTGCGTAGCCTGTTCACCGAAACGGGGCCGGTTGGTGTTAAATCGGACCACAACGAAAACCGACCGACAGAAGCCTTCACGTGTGGAGCGTGAAGCTCTGCCGGTCGGACACAACATCGAGACTCCGCCGAAAGCCGGAAAGCCATGCGGGAAGTCTCTCAATCTGCTAGCGCGGATTATTCAGAGTTTCGGGATCTGAATGGCCTTCGGGTGCGTCTAAGTGATCGTTAGCGATCAACTTAGGCGGCAACCTGGAGGCCC
>JABMPE010000021.1 GCA_013203845.1 Rhodopirellula sp.
CGTCCCCCCTGTCTCGACGATGGCACAATTTTTGACGAAGGCTCGGCGGCGGCGAACGGCATGCAGATTGAGTCGCTCAATGCGCGATCCCACATCGAAGTCATCGTGCCACGGAATTCTCTCCAGCTCCGCTGGCGTCAATTTGAGCCCCGACAGCAGATTCTGAACATCGAGGTCATCCAGCGAGGTCAGCTCGTCAGCAAGGGCGTCCGGCCACGGGACAGCATTTTTGGCCAGCTCGTGCAGCCAGATTTTCGACGGCATACCTCCGGTTTGACGAAGCAACTGCCGCGTAGTGATTGACAGTGGCGAGACATCTCCTCCCGCCGCTACGGCCTGTCGAAACAGCCGGTGATCCCGTTTGGGTCCCCAGAAAATGATCCGGCGAGCGGGCAACTGGTCGAACACGTGCTCCGGGGAAAACCGTTCGTCGAGCACGCTGCCAACGATGGGTAACGGGGCCGAATGATCCCGCAGATGCCGGAGCTGCAGCCAGAGTGCTAAGAACGGATCAGCGATCACGAACAGTGTGTCACCAAAATCTTTGTGCGGCTTTCCGACCAGATTCAGCAGTGACGAAACTCCTGACTCGCGTATGTCACGCCGGTTTCCACCAATGTTCAACGGCTTGAACAGTACGTCATCGTTCTCCGGCTTGGCCTCACGCCCGATAATCAGCAGTGAGCAGACCCGACCGGGCAGGTCGTAGTACGGCACAACAAGCACATCATTCCAGCCCTCGCCCTTAAAGAGCCGACGTTCGCCCGGCCCGGACCCGCGACGCTCTGACGACTTGCCGTTCCGATTACTGCGATCGCGGACTTCGTACGAGCCTGGGTAAAACAGGTCTTCTACCTCGCGACAGCTCGCTCCCCACACCAGCTTCGCGCCCTGTTCCTGCCAGCGAGGAGTACCTACGAACCGTTCGATGCTGAACTTCCGTAACAGGGAGTACAGCCCTCCGGTCTTGTCTCTCGCCATGCGCTCGATGGAGTTCTTCTCGAATTCACGCAGCCGAACTCGCAAACCGATGATCTGGTCGAGATAGAGATCAATAGATTCCTCGCTGGTGTCGTGCGGCAGCACTTCCTCATGCCGTAATCTCGCCACCGCTTCGACGACCTCGACATTCCACACCGCCGCCGCAAACTCGATCGTGTCGCCGGCGAACCGGCAGCTGTGGCAGTACAGCCACTCACTGTTCAGCAGAAAATCCCGGTAGACCCGCAGCTTTCCGTCTTTGCACAGGGGGCAGTCCGCCAGTGCAGGCAGACTGGTTGACTCATGCGTGAGTCCCAGATGCGGCAGCAGTTGCGTCCAAGGCACGTGTCGCGACAGTGATTCTGCGTTGTTCGCCATTTCTATCTCCATACTGGCTAGATACTGTTACCGCTAACATGACCTGATTATTGCGACCAGCGGAAGGCGACGATAGCCACTGGCAGTCCGGCGGGCTGGCAGTGCCGATGGACGCGGCGATGTCGCTGGCTCGCGGTGATTACGCCTTCTCCGAGTTCGAGTTCAAGTACCACTCGAACCAGGCGTTCGTCCGCGACCATTACTGTCGGCGGTGCCGCGGCACAGGGAACTGGTCAGAGAAGAAGCGGTCAAGCCGGCGGTGTCCGGAGTGCAGCGGTGACGGGCGAACGGCGATGAGTCGCATGATGACGCAGCTGAGCAATCAGGCGACGCTGTCCTGCACCGATCTGGAGTGGTGGCTGGCACAGCTGCCGTGGGCGGCGGACGTAACGGCAATGCTGCTGGACGGGCGGCTGCACGCCATCGGCGACGATCGGTACATATTCGGATCGTGGCTCGCAACCATCTACAGCGACTACTTCCGGCCCGTCTGGGTCGAAGCGGCGCCCGAGACCATGCCGCATCGCGACATGAACATGATTGCGGAGCTTACAACGTACTGCGGCGCGTCTCTCGAGGAAGCCCGGCTCATCTTGAGCTATCTGCGGTCGCGGGTTCGTGCGACGCAACCTGAGGGCACTGTGACGGTCCCACCGCACGGAAAGGGTCGTCGGGATCGCGGGATCGTCGTTGACATGCAGGACGGCGCTGCTACTCGTGAGTAAATTGTAATCTTCTGTTTACACTCGGGGGTAAACCGTAGCACTCGGAGATGAGATGTTTACAAAAAACCATTCTGTGTTGCGGTCGCACCGTGATTCTGGATCGTCAGAGTGTTTAACTTTGCTGTTCTCCAGATCGCACTCTGTTTTCTGTTTTCTGTAGATTTACACAAAATCTCAATCTTTACTGCCATACCGGGGAACAAGAGGGGGAGGGGGCGTCAGCACCCCCCTTACCCACTGTCAAAGACAGTTAGATATGATTATCGATATTCTTATACTGTTAACGGTTTCGGTAAGTTTGCCGGCACGGAACAACGTAAGTCGTTTAGTAGAAGTACGTTGTGGTAATGCTTCAGCGCGCATGTGCCTAGTAGTGTGCGACAGGGCGGATGTTCCCCCTGCCCCTTCCCCATACTTCGGAGGTCTCACCGGGTGAGTCAGTTCATTTATCACGCCGCGGCGGTGCCGATGCGGTACGCCGACCGCGTGCAGCAGGAGTCCACGCTGTTCCCGATCGCCGGGTGGCCGAAGAAGCCGCTGCGTGTGGCCAGGTTGTCGCTGGATGACCGCAAGAAGCAGATTGTCGCCAAGGCCTATTATCTGCAGAAGCTGTGGCGGGAGCGGGTTGTGGAGCTGGGCGACGCCGGCTGGGACCTGGTCGGTAACACGCCCAAAGGCCTCCGTGACCGGGGCTGGGCACAGCGGTGCCGCCCCACTTTCTTCATCCCGAAAGGTGCCACCGGCTTTCGGGCCAACGACGCTCCCGGGAAAGAGTCGTTTCGGTGCTGCCAGCGAATCCCGATCTGCCCCTTCTGCTACGCCCGCTGGGTGCGGGAAATGTGGCTGCGTGTCGATTACACGCTGTTTCGCGATCCGGATGCCGTGGGTCGTGCTACAACAGACCGCGACGCGGTGCAGCAGCGACTGGAAGCTGCCGGGCGTACGGGACGAGCCCGCGGACTTGACATCAGTGGTCGTGATCCCAACGACCCGCTGGACACCGAAGACCCGGAAGACCCGTGTGCCCGCATTCTGCCGCGGAACACCGGCGTCGACCTGATCTGGTGGCGTGAGCAGCAGTTGGTGAATCTTGACACCGTCAGCGAGCTGGCCGCGACCCACCAGGTCCCCAAAGATATTCGGGGGCGGCGGGCGTCGGCCATTGCGGCGACGCAGCTGCCAGGCACCGCCCTGCAACAAGAGCTGGCTAGTCTCACCCGCTGGGAGTGGCCGGCAATCCAGCGGCACCGCGATCCCCAGAAGTACCACGCGGCGCTGGGCGGGCTGCAGAGCCTTGTCGTGGAACCCTACACGTTGGAAAAGAAGAGGAAGTTCCGGATAACGATTCGGCGGCTGCTGATCATGCCGCACGGGGCTATTAGCGATAACAGACAGGTGACGCTCGCTAAGCAGGTGACGGCGGAGATGAAGACGATCGTGCAGCCGTCCCGCAAGGACGTCGCCGCCGAGATGGCGCGCCTGCTGCGATATCCAACAGGGTTGCTGAGGGGCGACGTGCCCCTGACTGTGGAGGCGTTGATGGCTCCCCAGCCGCCAGCCGGCGTCGCCCACGTCAGGTCCATGAAGCTGAATAGCACGTTCGGCACCCTGCGGGATGCCGTCGCGAAAATGAAAGCGGCGGGTATCAAATGACAGCGCAGTTGATTTGCGGAAAGCCCGGGTGCGGAAAGCCCCTGAAGCGGATTCTGGCGTGCTGCAGACCGTGGTTGATCAATTAGTTGCTTGCTGGCCGCATCTCGCGGAACCTGCACGAAAGACTCTGACTACGCTAATAAATCAACACGCAGAGGCCGCACGCCTTTACTAAAATACGATCGTTGAGCCATCATTCTGTTGTCAATTGAAGCAGCCTTTCACGTGTGCATGAGCAACTAAGTCGACGTGACAGCAATGGTACGCAGGATGCACAATTCGCCGAATTCGTGCGCGCTGCGTGCCGCCCTTCAGGAAAGGGATGTCTTTTGCCGGACTTTCAGAACCGAAAACGACCCAGGCCTGGACGATATAGCGGATTGCTGACACCAAATTGCGCGCTGGTGAGTGGTTAGATTGGACTGATGCCGGGCTGATCAGGAACGTATCTCGCGTATTCACCCCAAAGTGCGCGAAAGATTACGCAAAACGCGGATTGAGGCCGGCCCCTCACACGGGAAAGCTCGTCCCGCGACTGAGTACCCGCCGCATTCCCCCTACGTGCATGCAAGTAAGCGACAGCAATCCATCGCCGAACGTGCTGCGGGAGGGAGGTTTGTCCGAGAGAGTAAACCTGTGACAGTGACGGCGTTCCCAAAGACGCGTTCAGGGGACTTACGGAGACAGGCGTCATGGGGGGGGCAAACTCGTAGCAGACCTCGACCGTCAGAAGGGTGTCCGCAGACCTGTGCGGGGCTCCGCTGTTTTCGCAGGGGCTTACAGTTCAGTCTGTCGGGCTCGTCGGAATCGGCCAGCGGCAAATCGTCGCGTCGTGGCTGCCCGAAAGGATGGCCTTCGACGGGCTGAGGGTAAGAACCATGATCGGCTCGGAGTGGCCGGTGAATCGGGCGAGTAGTCGGCCGGTTTTGATGTCGAGCATTGTGAAGCTGTGGTGCTGGCCGCCGGTCAGGATGGTGGACTCGTTCGGGCCGAAGATGGCCGTGTTGAGGGCTCCGAGGTCAGGGTTGACCTGGAAGAGCATCTCGCCGGTGTTCAGGTCCCACAGGCGGACGGTGCCGTCGAGGCTGCCGGAGAGACATTGGGTGCCGTTCTGTGAGAAGACGACGCTGCGGACCTGATCGGTGTGACCGCCGAGTGACAGGAGCTGCTGTCCGGATTGTGCATTGATCAGGCGGATCGTGTGATCACGGAGTCCAGCGAGCACTCGTGAGCTGTCTGGAGAGATGGCAACCGCCCAGACCTGCCCGGCCCAGTGATTGTTGTCCGTCTGCTTTACGGAGCCGAGCAGCGTCATCTGTGGATTCGCATCCGGCTGCCAGCGGCGGATGGTGTTGTCGAGACTGCCGGTGACCAGGAATTCGCCGTTCGGTGCCCAGGCAACAGTCATAATGTTGTGAGCGTGCCCCTTGAGCTGGTGCAGCGACTCCGCAGAGTCAACGTCCCAGAGACGCAATGTCGCGTCGCGGTACAGGTGGCCTGCTCCCGAGGCGGCTCGGCTTCCGTCCGGTGACAGAGCGACTCCGCCAATGCCCTGAGTGTGGCCGCGGAATTCGCGGACCGACTCACCGGTTTGAGCGTCCCACAAGCGCAGTGTCTTGTCCCAGCTCCCGGAGAGGACGTGACGCCCGTCGGCCGAGATTGCGAGGCAGCTCACCACTCCCGTGTGGCCGCGAAGTACCAGCGACGACTCGACACTGACTGGCTCGGTGACCGGCCCAGCGACAGCAACTGTCGTCTGCATGGACGGTCCAGTGGCCGCATTCGCCGTGCCGTCTCTGGCGTCCGGTATTGATCCTGGTGCCGGGACTAATCCCGGTCCTGATACAGCCGGTTCAGCCGGTTCAGCCGGTTCAGCCGGTTCAGCCGGTGACTGCGAGGGCGACTCGCGTTGCTGCGAGCTGTCGCGAGCATCCGGACTCCATGTCATCCGGTCGGTCGCAAAGAAGCTGGCGACGCCGATCGCCACCATGCCAGTCAGGGCGAACGTGACCACCCCAGACCGCCATCGCGGTGATGACTCTGCACCACGCACGGCGTTCGCCATGTCGAGAGCCGACGCAAAGCGATCGGCAGGATCACGTGCCAGCGCCCGCAGACACACACCCGAGAGCCGCGGCGAAATCTGCCGGTCATGCTCACGCGGCGGGACCGGTCTCGCGGTGATGATCTGGTCTCTCAGTTCGGCGGGCCTGTCAGCGGCAAACGGACGGCTGCCGGTCAGCAATTCATACAGCACGACACCGAGGGCAAACACGTCCGTGCGGGCATCGACCGGTTCGCCCTCACCGCGAGCCTGTTCAGGGGCCATGTACGACAGCGTTCCCGACAGTCCCGGCTGTGCGGACTGCGATTCGGTTTCCACGGCGATGCCGAAATCAGTGAGGAAAGCGCGGCCGCTGGCGTCGAGAAGTATGTTGGCCGGCTTCACGTCGCGGTGAATGAAGCCCTGCTGATGTGCGGCATGCAGTGCCTCGGCGAGCTGTCCGACCAGAGCGATCGCGTGAGCCTGCAGGACCGGCCCGGACGTCAGCAGTTCGGTGAGCGTGTGTCCGTCGATGAACTCGCTGACGATGAACACGACGTCGTCATGACGTCCGACATCGAAGACAGGAACAATGCCCGCGTGACGCAGTTGAGCCAGACGCCGAGCCTCAGCCATGAATCGTTCGTTCGTGAGCCACCCGGCACGTGCTTCGCGGGGAATCTTGATCGCGACCGTGCGGTGCAGTTCCGTGTCGAAGGCTCGCCACACGCTGCCGAAGCCACCTTCGCCGACCGGTTCGACCAGCCGATACCGAGTTGCCAGCAATGTTCCTGCAGAGAACAACGCCTGCGTCACTGCGCCGCACCCGACTCGCTTGTCGGAGTCCAGCCGTTCGGAACGGTGCGGCGACGGCATCCACTTCAGCGCCGCGATCTGCTCACGAACTGCGGGAAGCAGCGTGGGATGTTCGCGGCAAAGGTTTTCGGGATCGATGTCGCGTCCTTCGGCC
>JABMPE010000138.1 GCA_013203845.1 Rhodopirellula sp.
CAACGTCAACTGAAGCCGGAATACAACATCTCACCAACGAAAACCAGGTCGGAATGAGTATCCGGACACGCTGCTAGCAGTGCGAAGCGGAAAGTCCAAGCGACATTCAGAATAAAGCGCGCTGCCTTGTTCTTATACTTGCGGTTAGCCCTTCGGTAACGCTTCAGCATGTCTTCGCGGGAAGGCTCGAAAACTCGTTCGCGAGTGTTCTGGGGAAGGCAGTAGCTGAAGAGTTCCCATGTGTCAGGCCAATTTGGGATTGTAAGCACTTTCACAATTCGCACGGAGACTGAAACGACTAACTCCAGAGAAGTGTGAACCCACTTGACACACCGAGCAAAGAAAAAGGTACCAAAAAAGGAAAGAAAGGCTGCGGAAAGAAAGGCTGCGGCGATAAAGCCGACGATGACAACTGTGAATCGAGCAACGAAGTCCATGTGGAAGCAAACAAGCAGTGCCGTGAGGACAATGACGAAACAGTGACTGATTTTTTTCGGAGTCGGTGCTTGCCAAAAAGCATCGTTCGCCATCTCAGTCAACGATTCGACGAAAGAGTACCACCGTGGCGCGCTCAAGATTACGCAAAAAAAACGCAAAACTTGCCGCAAGAGTCCCTAACAGTTGGTACATCAAAAGGACCATTTCATATCCCTCCCGCGCCAGCGAGTCCAAGCCCCAATCGGCTCGAAGCAATGTAAAACTCCTGTTGTCGCCGCCACGCTCGATCGCCGTCTCCAGTTATCTTGTACTTCCGCTGCTTCACAGGTTGGCCGTCCTCGACTGAGTGCTCGTACCAGCCCTCAGCGATTCCCGAATCTTCCATGCGTGACATCATCTGGTAAAAGGCCGCGAGCGTTTTCCTATGCCCCTCTTTGCCAAGCTCTTCTCGGAGCTGCAAACCGCTCATCGTGTCTCTCGACATCAAGAGCGAGAGCACATGGAATTGGAGATGGGTCAGATCAGGTATCACGTCAAGTCCTCCCGTCACGACGGGTGTCTAAAGGGGGCCCATGAAACGCAGCATTACATAGTAATTTGCACACATTGTCAACCTCGTTATCTTCGGCAACATGGACCGCGGGTGGCACTGGTTGCTTGCCAACCAGTGCGGCGAAGCCGCAAGAGGTCTGCTGAGTTGAATCTTGTCATCTCTTGCCGCAGGGTGTCCCGTCCAGGATGGGCGGGTCACGTAGCGACAAGATTACTCATCGCGCGAGTTCGAGTGAAACGAAGCTGTTCTTTTCATCGAGAGCTAAGGCTGGGGCATCCTGGACCTGCCGCACACAGCCATGCTGGCATCATCGCCATTCCTGCAATAACAAGAAATGATCCCAGCCAGCTGAATCAGAAAAGACTTACCAGCGACATCCCAGTGCATGACCAGAAAGATCAGGGATGCGAACGGCAGAAAGATGCAGGCAAGTCCCCAAACTAAGCTTTCCTGGAACGTAACGATGAGAAACCAGAGCCACCACCAGCCAGCATTGTAATGCCACCAATGCTGCGGCAGCCCATGCGATCTACCCAACCAACTCAGGCATCGGGCTGGCGTCGCCAACAAGGTACTGCGGGCGACCGGCGAGGTCAGTGAATTGCGTTGTCGCGACGTCGATGCCCAGACGCTGATACAGCGAGGCGAAAACTTCACGGAAGTGGACCGGACGTTCGAGCGGCTCTTCGCCCCAGCGAGTCGTCGCACCAATCACCTGACCGCAGCGCATCCCACCGCCAGCGACCAGAGCTCCGCCGACTTTCGGCCAATGATCCCGGCCAGCGTTCGAGTTGATTTTCGGAGTCCGACCGAATTCGCCCCACGCGACGACCGCGACTTCGTCGATCAGGTCGCGATCGATCAGATCCTGAAGCAGTGCCGAAACACCGATGTCGAACAGTGGCAGCGTGCCGCGGGCTTCGTTGAAGTTGTCCTTGTGCCAGTCCCAGTTATAGTCGCCCTGCAGCATCCGCCCGAACGGCCAGCGAGTGAACGACAGAGTGACGCAGCGAGCCCCGGCTTCGATGACTCGCCGAGCCAGCAGAAACTGATCGAGCAGCGTGCGACCGTCGCGTTCATTCGGAAAGACCTGATCGAGTCCGTAACGGCTGCGGATCGCGTCGCTCTCGTGGCTGAGATCGAGCGCGTTGGCAAGCTTCGACGACGTCAGCACCTCGAACGCCTGCTTGTGGAATTCGTCGAGCCCTTCGATAAACGCGGGCTCGTTGGCGGCGCGGCGAAAGCGGTCGAAGCTGGCCAGCAGCGACCGACGATCGCTCAGCCGGTTCAGACTGGCTCCGTTGAGCGTGATGTTACTTCGGTCGACAGCGGCCACTTCAAACGCGGAATGAGCCGCCCCCAGATAGCCTGGCTGTCCCGGTGCCGTCCGCAGAATAAATCGTGCGTCGACATCGATCGGGCTGAGGTCAACCGATGGCGGAACACCAGTCTCGCGCGGGCCGAATGACTTCGAGAGGATCGCGCCCAGCGACGGCCAGTCTCCCGGCGGAAAGCCCGCGACGATCGGCGACGACGGCATGGGCGGATGCGACTCCCAGCCTGTCGAACACCAGTGGGTGTTGTGGTCGTTGCGAAAGCCCATCAGCGAGCGGATCAGTGTCAGCCGGTCCGCCATGCCGGCCAGTCGCGGCATCAGCTCACAAATTTCAATGCCGGGCACGTTCGTCGCGATGGGCTGAAACTCGCCCCGAATCTCCGTCGGCGCCAGCGGCTTCAAATCGTACATGTCCACGTGTGACGGTCCACCGGGCAGCAGGATATTGATAATCCCCTTCAATCGCCGTGGCCGCCGTGACTCAGCTTCCGCCTTCAGAATCCCTGGCAGCGCCAATCCACCGAGCCCCAGTGACCCAATCTGCAGCCAGCTTCTCCGCGAAATTCCATCGCAGAATCGAGAGCCTGTCCCCGGAATCGTCAGCATCGTCCACTCCCCCCGTCAGCATGAGTTACAACTGAAGTTCGAGTGTACCGGCGATTGATTCGACTCCAAACATCGGAGGCCAGCGAAATCCGGATGCGGGCCACGTACTTCTCGTGGACCTGCGGGAATCGACATCGATTTAGCACTGCGCTGCCCACCACCTGTTGACTTAGAGTGCATCACTCGTGACCAGCGAGTCCTTGATATCCAGCATCTGCGGCAGATTCATGACCACAGCGAACTCGTTGCTCTTCGCGTCCACTACCACCTGATACCACCTGAATGAGCAAAATGTGATTGGCACTCACTCCCTCGCTCATCATATGGATCGCCGACGAGGAACTGCTGCGAGTGCTGCAGGAATCACAGAACGACTGGTCCGACTACAAAGACGAACCCCGCCGCAGCACCGCCATCACCCGCTTCCACGAGTACGCCTACCAGTGGTTCTGACACCGCAGGGGCGATGGGAACTGGCTCGATCTGCGTCGCTGTTAAGAATTTACGGCAGACCCTTGTTCTAAGACGGCAAGACTATTCTGGAGCCGTCGCAAAAGGTCGTCGTACGTAATAATGTCGACCACATTCTTGTAGTGCCTTCGGACTATTTCGAAATCCAAGCGTTGTTCCGGAGTCAGGTTTTGGTCCCGCCCGATCAGCACGAGGCCTGATGGATTGGTTACCTTGAGCTTGATTCCTGGCGGCACATTCTTCCCATACTTCTTGTTCAGGAGTTGAACTCCCTTTTCTCCTGAACGAACAAGGTGGTAAAGATACTTCTCTACCTGAATGACGCTACCTGAGAGTTCGCGCAGAGGGACGTGGTTATCCCGATAAGTTGCCTTGGTGATAATTGCGTTTCCAAATGGTTTCTTTATCTCAAGTGCGTCCACGTTTCCATCGGCATCCATCAGCAAGAAGTCAACTCGTCGCTTCTTACTTGTGCGCGAGTCGAGAATCGGGGCCTCTTTGAATGCTTTGACATATTTTGGGTTAATCAGAAGAAGAATGTCGACAATCCTCGCCTGCCATTCGTTCTCGGAATACTGGTCTTCCTCCGCGAGCATCGTGAGCAACCGTTTTTTAATTACCGAAAAGCGGTCGATGTCATACTCGCGAAATTCTATGGATAAATGAGACGCAGGCAAATTCACAAGGTCGCGACGGTTTCGATAACGTTTGTAAGCGTTTTCGGCATCGGACACGTCGTCCATGTAGTTGCGAATGACTGCCGCAACCCGCGCGCTGACATACTTCAGAAGTTCGCCATCCGTAGGCATGCTTGCAACTAGCTGCTCAAATGCTGTTATTGGAATAGCTGAGTTACCGGAGCCTCCAATGTAGATATCCGACTTAGACAGCTTGGCTATCTGACGAAAGATCGAGACCCCTCGTGGCGCTATAAAGTGTTTGAGGTTCGGCGAGAGCGACTCATGAATGAATACTGACTGAGGAATCGAAAGTCTCGTTCCGGGAATTCTGAAGTATTCGGCACGGAGCACTCCAAGTTCAAAATTCAGAGGCTCGTGCTCATCTGAATGCTCGTCCGTGCTGTCAAGATTGGGGTAACGGAGATCGCTCGCTGAAAACTGAAATGTCCGCCGGACTGAC
>JABMPE010000002.1 GCA_013203845.1 Rhodopirellula sp.
AAATGAACGTCCCCAGCTACCGCGTGGAAACGGCGAAGAACGCCAAAACGAAGCCTTCACCGTAACGATCTTCCTGGAACCAGACCGGAATTCTAATTGTCGCTAAACCGAGAGGCTAATTGTCGCCGAACACGTCGATCAGCTCCATGACGACAAAAGACTTCCCCTGCCATTCTCCGGCATACATTGGCTGGACGACGTGAGGGGAATTCACCTTGCCTAGACTTTGTATTTCCCGTTCAAACCGTGCAGCGAAGTGTGGATCGTTCTGTAGATCGGGATGGATGACTTTCAGTGCGAAATCCTGCCCCAGCTTGCGATGTCGTGCTCGATAAACATGTCCCATACCACCACGACCGAGCCGCAGGATCAGTTCGTAGTCACCAAAGTCAGTCTCACTTGGAATCCGTCTGAGTTGCGACGTCAACTCGTCGAGCTCCGGCGGGCAGTGGCGGATGGCGGCAGAACAGCTGTCGCACGACGAGACATGCGAGTCGACGGACTCGAAATCATCATCAGGCAGCCGCCCCAGCAGATAACTCTGCAGCAACGCCAATTCCGGACATTCTTCCAGCCTGACCGGTGAAGCAGTCGCAATCATGCCAGATTCACCCTCTTCAGTTCACGCGAGTTGGTAACGGGTAAAGGACGCAATCGACACCGACACCCGTCGGGCCACCTTACTGGCAATATGGGTGTCAGTTGGCTCTTGAAACTCGCAGTAAGCCAAGTCGTGTACCACGAAATCAGGGTTTCCACTGTCTTGGTGCAGAATTAGAGGCTGTCGTGACACAAAGATGCGGATAAACAGGGAAGTGCCCGATATTGTCCTCGGCTACCAATCTTCAATACCGTCTGTCTGTTCCCGAATTCGTTTCAGCAGGCGTGCAACTTTCTTTCGAACTGCCACGTCCGTCAATCCAAAGGATTCACCGACCTTGGCGGCCGTGCGACCTTCCATGTAGTACATCTTCAAGAGGTTTGAGTCAGTCTCATCTAAATCCAACTCATTAAGAATTGCCCGCAGCAGTTCGGCGCGGTCGTCAGCGGTGGGTCCAGCAGACGGATCAGGAAGGCTTGAAATCAGACCAGGGACACCGTCGCCCCCCGATGCTCGATCGGGTCTTCGCTTTTCAGAATCGACGAAACGCGACACGCGGTGACGAGCAATCACCCAAATCCATTTCAGGAACGAACGCGAACGGTTCTGGCCCACGAATCCTGACAACCCCGCAAATGCTTCGGCAAACACTTCATTCCGCAGTGAGTCGCGATCCGACTCCGGGATCCGACAGCGATGCATGAAGCGATCCAGTGATGGCGAATACAACCTGACCAATCGGTGCCAGGCGGTTTCCTCACCAGCAATCACATTCCGCACAAGCGATGTATCGATACGAGCAGTCTGGCCCACGCCCATTTGTCTTCTCATGCATAGAAACAGTTGAATCTCGCGATCAATGACTAGACGCAAACCAAGGTACACCAATGCATTTGATACCACAAGTAAACCCCCAGAGAAGCTAACCCGGGCAGCGGATAACGACTGCGGCGTAATCGCGTCATTCTGGAATTTCTGAAATCGGCGATGAATTCATGTCACGTTCACGAGCCAGCCCGCACTAAGGCTTACAACGTTGCGTGGCAGCCAGAACTGTCGTGACCACGAATCGCCTGATGCGAAGTCAACTATCCCTACTGCAGCTGTCGGGTACTTTGCCCACCGCACTTCGTCGGGACAGGTTTTTGAATATTTACGGTTGAAAAGTGTGTGGGCGGGTTGCCGGCGGTTTGTCCGAAAGCTGTTGGC
Source organism: Rhodopirellula sp. (assembly GCA_013203845.1). Lineage (GTDB taxonomy): Bacteria > Planctomycetota > Planctomycetia > Planctomycetales > Planctomycetaceae > JABMPE01. The sequence goes on from JABMPE010000002.1 coordinate 1,811, forward strand.
GCTTGAACTTTCTTAGTCGAAGAAATTTCAGGGGATCCCCACTGCCGGAGCAGCTCCCGAGGCTGTTCCGGCAGATGCCCTCCTACCACATTTTTCGCATATTTTTTGCAGAATACGGTTTTCGACGCTGCCATGATTTCCCGCCTTCGGCAATCAGCGGTCCCTCACATCCCGCCTGTCTCCAACTGGATCTCATCGCTCGGTCTGTGCTCTGTGCGCTGAGGTTTCAAGGTTCATCGAGAGTCGCATGGCAACGAAAGCAAACCATGTTCTGACCGTCGAGATGGTCGGCGTAACCATGGTTGTCACGCCTCAAGGTGACTCGTTCGGATTTCGCTACAACGAAATTCATCTAGAAACAAACTCGGTCGTTCAGGCAATTGATCGACACAGCGCAGAGAACCTTGTCATCAACTTCACCAATGTTGAAATCATTGGCTCCGTCATGATCACTGCCGTCGTCAGGCTGGCGAGGAAGATTGGCACACGAAACGGACGAGCAGCCTTCTGCTGTGCGTCGTCGACCACAAAGGGTGTCATCCAGTCAATGAATCTGACCCAACTGTGGCCTCACTTTGAAACGCAGGACGACGCACTGGCTTCATTCAAACACTCACAATGAATGACAGGGCACCAGGAGAACTGGTCCGGACGCTTCGACCGACATTTCGGACCTGAGATTGAGATATCAAGAGTTAAAACAGAGCACAGTATTGCTGCAGCTACACACCATCAGTTGCCTGTTAGCCGCATACTCAGAGGCTGTCAGCAAACTGAATCGTCGTCACGAAGTACCGAATGGTTGGCGCCCATGATGGCCGTCAATCCGAAAGTATTCCTGGGCTGATTCGGGCCATTTGTAGAAATATGGAGTTCTGAATGTTGCGTTCTAACTGGCTGATAGACTTTTCGAACCGTATCAGTCGTTCACGCAACGGACGGTCTCGAGTCAGACGTTCGAGGCCGCACGCCGCTATCTATTCTCCGACGGTGGAGCTGCTTGAAAAACGCGAACTGCTGGCCGCAGATTTAATGGCCACGCACTTCAATGTGCTGAACGATCACGTTCAGTCGGGCGTTGCTGAGATCGAAGTGAGCTTTCGCAATCAGGGGGACGTTGCTGCGGATGCGTTTGAGGCACATATCGTCTGGTCACCCAATGGCGTCTACGGTGATAGCGATGATGCTCTCGTTCAGGCTTCCGTAATGACGGTCGAAAGCATTGCCGCAGGTGCAACCAGGACGCAGAGAGTTGATGTTCCTCTTGATCGGGCGGCTCTGAATGCCCATGCAAACGCAGCCGATCCAGGAGGCCGGGCGACCGGAACGATTTCGACTGACGTCAGTTACCTGTTCCTCGTGATCGATACACAAAACGTCGTTGCCGAGTCGGATGAATCGAACAACTTCGACTCAGGCAGGCTGCTTGATATCGAAGACATCACCTATTTTCCCTGGGACAAGGACGGCAATGGGACGGTGACGCCGACGGAAGCTGTCGGCACAATTCAGGCGCTCAACACTGGTGCCGCATCCAGTGACTACGACGGCAGCGGACTGGTGACGCCGACGGAAGCCATCGGAACGATTCAACGGCTGGGTTACAAGCGGAATGATGGCCCCTATCTCGTTTCACCTCTCGCTGATCGCCAGACCACCGAAGACACGGTCGATCAGACGATCGATCTCAGCGATGTCTTCGCCATCATTGACGACTCTGAGCTGACGCTGACTGTCTCGACCAGCAATCCTTCTCTCGTGGCGGCAGGTGTCAACAACAAGACGCTGACTCTGGCCTACGGTGCGAACGAAGCCGGAACCTCAGATATTACGGTCACTGCCACGAAATCGAATGGCCTCAGTGTTTCTGACACGTTCCGTGTGACGGTCGATGCAGTAAACGATCCACCAGTCGTTGTGAATCCACCCGGCATCATCACGCTCACCAACGGAATGCCAACCCGTACGATTGACCTGAATTCCGTGTTCAATGACCCAGAAGGTTCGGCCCTGTCGTATCAGGTGGTCAGCTTCGATGCAGGACTTCTTACGAAGTCACTTTCCGGTTCGCAGCTGACTCTCACCGGACTGGAACAGAAGACTGGCAACACGACCGTCGTGATCGAGGCCACCGACGTCATCGGCGATACAGCTCGCGTCACGATCGAGACGATCGTTGATCGTGCTTCGCTGCCACCACTGGATTCAGTTCTATACGCGATGGCAAGCGATCAGGTTGTCGAGTTTCACGGGCAGAATACGTTTGTATTAGCGACAGATTTTGATGAGTTATCACGCGTCAGCGTTCTGTCCGGTAATTCGACAGTGATCAATGCGAATGACGTTGAAATCGTGCCATTAGGAAATGGCCGCTTCCGTGTGGTTGTCAGGCATCGCACAGATGAGTTCGGGCTGACAATTCTCCAATTTTCAGTCCAAGACATTGTCTTTGCAGACGTGGCGACCGTCGTCTTACCAGACCCCGAGAATATTCCGACAGAATTGGGGGATACACGGTACTCTTATTCAGAGGGTATCACCGACGATGGCACGTATGAGCTTACACGAACGTTCAATGATCGCTTCCTTGCGGCACAACTCGAAAATGGTTCCATAACGCCTGAAACGCTCTTCAATCTAGTTCGACCAACTACTGCGAAAGACTTGTACGCAGTTCATGTCGTTGACGGAGCCTCGGCAACGCTGACTCGAGAAGTTGCCCAGTCGTCGAATTCGCTTGCAAGACAATCTGTGAATAGTTCGGGTGATTTTAGCTTTAGCAGTTCACTCAATAACCCCGTCTACACAGGACAAGTGTCTTACTCCGTCATAGTCCCCGTGGGCGACGACTTGAAGATCAAGCAAAAGCTGGAAACGCCACTTGGCAATCCGTTTCTTGACAATCTCGGTAAAGAGTTCTGGGAAGGGGCCGATCTCAGCAAGCCTGCAAATGTCATCAATGTAGCGGCTAACACAGTTGCAGCAATTGGATTTGGTTCTGCGCTCATTCTTGGTGCCCCTGTCACACTCACAGTAGCAGCTGGTATCGCTTTTGGTGCGCCGATACTGGGAACGCTTCTAAACGCAAACGCCCGCACACAGTTCGAACTAGACCCTGGTAAGTTTGACAATGAAAGAGAGCTCGCGAATTACCTTAACACTGTTGATGTAGGTGTTGCGATTGTAGGTACTGCGGCTGGCGTCGGCGGCAGTGCAGCTGCCGCGCTAGGACTCATTGATGATGTCGCCGTCGCAGGACTCACCGGCTACAAAGCCTTCGTTGCCTCAGTCACCAATAGCACAACGTATAAGTTTGTAGATCTGCAAACGAGTTTTGCAAATTTCGTTGCGACTGGCAACAGCTTAGATGGAAACCTCGATGCCGCTCAGGGCTCCGCCCAAACTGCGGAGAAACGCCAGGAACTTCAGACACTATTCGAAAACGTCACATTTTCATCAGATAGGCAAGTCACTGAAGCGAAGTCAGTACTGCCAATGGTGAAAGCAAAGTCCGGCGATGATTCCGAGAGTATGTTTTCTAATGAAGACGTGAATCGTCATGAACAAGCTGTAGCTTTGATTACGGAAGCTGGCGAACGACTCATAGAAGCGAAGGAAGCGATCGCTGACGATACGATCGATAATTCATTGCCAGAAATTCCACCTGACGCGATACCGGACGACAATACAGATGAGCGAACAAATGAAGCAACAGGTGAAAACGGCGACGACCAAGAACGGATAACCGAGGCGATCAAGAAGATCTATGATGACCAGAATCCAGACCTCACGAGTGCGGTAAGCGTCGGCAAGAAACTTTACGACATCACTAAATCCGTTCAGGCAATTGTCGGGCAAGTTGGGCAGCTTTTCGAAACGGCCAGCGGTGACGAAGGCGATTACACTGACAACGACGGAAAAACGTACAACCTCAATGTGGCGCAGTCTGGCGACAAAGAACGTCAAGGTACGCCCGATCGGGACGTAATTAATACCAGCTATTTGAATGATGTGGTCTATGCTTTTGCAGGTGACGACAGGATCAATTCACTCGACGGTGATGACG
>JABMPE010000139.1 GCA_013203845.1 Rhodopirellula sp.
AACCTTCGTAGAAATCGACGAGGGCGAAACTCCAGGCATTCCTGAAGATGATGTGATTGTCGGGACATTTGCCGTTGCGCGAACGAGCAGCGGCGGTGGTGGTGGTGGCGGTGGGGGCAAAAATCTGAATCCGGCGCTAACGGTGGGAGTTGTTCAGGTCATTTCTCCTGGAAGTCTCGCGAGCGACCCAACAGAAGAACCCAATAACCCGACAACTCCTCCGACGGCAAAATTCTTTGAAATTCCGGCGATCCCAGGAGCGCCGGTCGATCTCGCAGCGGTGAATCAGCCGTACATCGACCGATCCGGTCGCGTTTTCTTTATTGACCGGACGGGCGCAGTGGGCCGGTTCCGTCCTGATGAACTCGCGGAGGTCAGTGGTGTCGATGCCGTGCAGCCAATCGTCGCCTTTACAGCCCCTCTGAACACAGAGTCGCTCACTCCAGAGGTGCTGGATCTCGCCGGTCAACGCCGCATCATCAGCGATCCGGTACCGATCTCAACGTTACTCGATCCAGCTCGTCAGGAAGATCGATCGTATGTCGATGGTCTCGATCTGTATGAAGTGGCGCAGGAAAATGCGGGCATCAAGAATGCTTCTCAGGGGCGAGGTGCGTTTCGAGGTGCTTTGAATGCGGCAAACGTGCTGTACACATCACTGTCCCAGAACGACGATCTGGCGGTGACGGTCTTCGCCGAATCAGAACGTCGTCAGGTTTCGGTCGTCAACAGTGACGGCGGTGGGCGGATGGTCTTTCAGGTACTGCGAAATGGCAGTCTGGTGATGACTGCTCGGCCTGATGGCGCCCTGTTCGACGAGCAGATTAACCTGACTCGCGAAGTGGTGCTGCAGGGCGGCGTCGATCCTGAATCCGCCGCGTTCAATGCCATCAGTTTTGATGGCGACGTGTCTGCCGTGCGGGAAGACGATGGCACCGTGCATGTGTTTGGCAAAAATGCCGACGGTAATGTACTGGAATATCGCTTCACACCGACGACGGGTGTCTGGACAACTCACGAACTGGCAACGCCTGGCGGCGTCGTGCTGGCCGGCGAGCCATCGGCCTTCATCGACGGAGACCGCGGCGTCGCTGCCGTGGCGACTTCGAGCGACGGGCACGTGATTCTGTTCCGCACGGATGGTTCGACTCTGGATCTCACGGCGCTGGCCGGCGATGTCAACGCCGCTCGTGTGTACGCTTCAGTCGGCATCGTGGACGATGCGACCGGCGGTCGAATTTACCTCTATGGTGCGGACATGAGTGGTTCCGTGGTTGAATATCGATTCAACCGAACGGGGGATATCTCCACCAGCTTCGCGGCTGAAACTCTCGTCATTGACAGTGGCGTTCGCGCCGGTACTCAGTCTGCTCGTGATGTAAGAATTCTGCAGAGCGTTGAGGCGGTAATTTCCGGTGGCGTACGACACGTATTCGGCGTGGATGGAAGCAGCCGTCTCGTCCATCTGACCGTGGATGGTGATGCCAACGTTACGCTGGCCGAAAACGTTTCGCAGCTGATCGCCGATACGACGGCGGATAACACCGCCGATGGCAACGGCGCCAACGTCGACACCAACGGCGATGACCGAGTATCCGGTTACTTCCCGTTCCAGATGCCGTTCGTGGCGCGTGTTTATACCGAACTGGCTCCTATCGTTAATCCAGATGGATCGCTTTCCGTCTATGGCACCAACGGTGGTGATCTGGTTCTGCTTCAGCAGATCAGCGGCGAGTGGTTCGGAGCCAATCTGTCGAAGGATATTGATCCATCAACATCCAACGAGTTCACTCCGGCCAACTTCGTCTTTGGAGCACCGGACGCGTACATCGAAGCCAACGGCGACCGGCACATACTGCAGATCAACAAGTCCGGTGAAATTGTCGAGTTCACTTTTGATGCCTCCGAGAATCAGTTCTCGACGCAGAACATCAACCTGGCTCGCGGCAACAGCGTGACCGATCTCCAGAAGGTCGCCGCACCGCCTGCGCCAATGGCTGGGGGCGTCGATGAAGCCATCATCGACAATGGTGACGCTGGTTACTCACTGTTCGGAACGTCTGAGACAAGCACCGCCGACGGATTCAATGGCGACTTTGAAGTGCTCGGTGGAGCCGCCGGTCCGCGAAACGGTTCGAGTATTGCCGCCTGGGATTTCACCGGACTGGCAGCAGGCAATTACAGAGTCTCAGCGACATGGTCTCCAAGTTCGAATAATGCGACCAATGCGGTGTTCGTTGTCATTACTGGTGGCTCAACAGCCAGTCAGACGAGAATTAATCAACAGCGAACGCCGGAAGACTTCACGGCTTCGGGAGAGTTCTGGCAGGACCTGAATACGTCGGTGGCAGTTACCGATGGAACATTGCGAGTGCTGCTCGGCGACGATGCTTCCGGACAATCCATTGCCGACGCCATCCGCATCGAGCGGATCATGACGATGGGTTCGAACGTCAATCCACTACGTGCAGCAGGTGGAGCTGCTGCAGTGGCGGTCACTGGTGCCGATCTGCAACCCGAAGACCTGTCGTTGATCCTCGATCAGGCACGCTCCATCTGGATGGCGACTGCCAATCTAGACGCAGCGCAGATTGCCGTGTTGGAAGCAATCACTCCGGCAATTGCGACCCTGTCCGGTGACACACTGGCGGGCATCTCCGACTCACAACTCTTCCTTGATGTTAATGCGGCTGGCTACGGTTGGTTTGTGGACGCCACTCCCGGTGGAAGTGGTGAATTCGGACAACAGATCACGCGTAACGAGCTACAGGCCGGTTCGAGCAGCCCCGCCTCTGACCGGATCGACCTGTTGAGCGTCGTCCTGCACGAGATGGGCCACGCACTTGGTTACGACGACCTTGATCCGGCTGATTTCTCTCACGCTCTGATGTCGCAGGAACTGAGCACTGGCACGCGACGATTGCCGGTTTCAGACACGTTGACGGTGGACGTTGACGGTTCTTCGACGACTATCTCACTGAGTATTGCAGACGGTGATCTGATCGTGACTCAATCTGGACAGCAGATCGATCGCGTTACGCTGGCCGGAGTGTCAAACCTGATCATTTCCGGATCGTCAGAAGCAGACTCTCTCGTTGTAGACTTCAGAATGCCAGGAGCAGTCGGGCTTCAGTCGCTGATTGTTAACGGAAACGACGGGGACGATCACTTCGAGATCACAGGAATCAACACGGCGTTCGCTTCTTCGATCGAACTCAACGGAAATGATGGAAACGACAGAATCAACACTCTGACTGGTGTTGAGTACTTCGTAGGGGGATTGGGTGCGGACGTGCTCTCGCTGAGTGGCAACGACATCCTGATCAATGACGCATCCTTCGTAGATGCCGCCAGCGTTTCATCGAGACTGGACGGCGTCGAGTTGAACGCGTCGGCCCGAAACAGTGTTCTGGATGCCAGCGGCCTGACTTTGCTCCCCGTCACACTGCACGGTAGCGGCGGGGCGGACACGCTGCGTGGTGGGTCGCAAGACGATGTCATCTTCGGCATGGCCGGAAACGACCTGATCGAAGCGGGGGCTGGTAACGACACTGTTATGGCTGGAAGTGGTCACGACACCGTGTCGGGCGGCGATGGCGACGACAGTCTGCACGGTAACTCGGGTAACGACATCATCGACGGTGGAGCCGGCAACGACCAAATTGCTGGCCACGCTGGTAAGGACAAACTGCGAGGGGGCACCGGCGATGACACAATCAACGGCGGCGCTCAGAACGATACAATTGTCGGTGACAGTGGCAACGATCTGATCAGCGGCGGAGCTGGAAACGATCTGATCAGCGGCGGAGCCGGAAACGACAATCTCAACGGCAGTCGCGGTTCTGACACAGTACTTGGCGATTCCGGTGAGGATACTCTGCGTGGCGGAGCCCAGGCGGATCTGCTGATCGGTGGCGACGATGCCGATCGTATACTCGGTCAGGGAAGCAGCATGGACACGCTGGTCGGTGGAAACGGAGTCTATGACGAAGCCGATGGCGACCAGCTTGACCGCGCCGCCGAAGTCGACAATGCATTTGCGATCGACACGTCAATCCTCGAACGTCTGAACTTTTAACAGACTGATCGATCCATCATTGGCAATCGTAGTCAGGGATTCGGCTTGAGCTGGATGCCCTGCGAGGAACCGCTCAGGAAGAACGGAGCCCAGAATCGTGGGTGAGTAAAGCTTCCGCCTCCGTCGGGCTTGATCTCGCCTCGACGCAGTTTCAATTGAGCTCGACGAAGCGACCGGGCCAGTCCCAGTTCCGAAGAATCCTGACTCAGCTCCGCATAGAAGGCTGCCATCAGCTTTGCGGTCGCTTCGTCATTGACTTCCCACAAAGAGCTGACAATCGAATGAACGCCCGCGCGCCCGAGCGCTCCAAGGAGTCCCACAACTCCCTGGCCGGCGCGCACATGTCCGAGTCCTGTTTGACAGGCGGAAAGCACCAGCAGGCGGACATGTTTCAGATTCTGATTGCCAAGCTCCTCGGCCGTCAGCAGTTCGTCCTCTTCGTCGGGGGGGGTGTTCGCACCGGCAAGGACAATTGCCGAATCCATCTCCGCCGTGATATCGAGAACTTCAAACGCGTCGCCCGGCTTCCGGCTGCTTCCACCAAAGAATCCGTGTGTCGCAAGATGAACGAGCTGGCTCTTATGAAGTTGATCTGTGATGTTTGTTTCAGTTGCGGACTTGCCGCTGACTGACGTTACCTGTTTCTGGCCAATCGCTGTTCCAAGCTGTGCAACAATCGCGTCCGCCTCTTTTTGAGTTCCCGGCAGATGAGACCAGTTCCGTCGAGCAATATCGGGCTGCCGTTCACCATACTCGACGCCGCCGACAACCAGAGCGGTCAGTTCCGGCAGGGATTTTCCGTCGGAATGTTGCTCGGAATGATCCAGTAGTTCTCGAGGGTTTCCGACCGAAGCGAACGCCAGTTCGTCAAGCCAGACGGTGTTTGCTTCTTTGCCAGGCAACGCCCCCAGCGGCAGCATGTGGAAGAGTCCATCGCCCGAGACGATTAACGTGTCTACATCAGCGAGCGCCGCCTCCAGCGGCACGCGAATCAGCTGTGTCAGTTTTGCACCGGTCTGTGCGTAGTCCGGGTTTCCCGACGAAACGTCCTCGTAGAAGGCAAGGGCGACTTTGTCGAACGCTTCGACCGATCCGAAGTTGATGCGGTGGACTGGCTGCTGTCCGACCAGGAGAAAACCGACATACTCGCGACTGTCCTGAACTTCCTCGCCTGTTTCGCGGCGTGAGTAACGCCGAATCTGAATGACGTCCAGAAGTGCCGCGCCGGCGGGCAACTTCGCCTTGAGATCGACAATCGAAACGTCATCGACACCGACTGCAATGTTCGCCGTTTCCCGGATCTCGCGTTCGAGAGCGTTGGCTTCCGTTTCCAGTGTGGTGACCAGTTCCTGACGGGCCCGACGACTCAGATTCGAAGAGCCTCCAAAGTACGCCGTTCTAAGTTGAGCCAGCACATCCGCTCGCCGCGCCAGTAAATCAGGGGCAACGCCGGCCATCTCCGTGGTCCCGATGTGGAATCGATCGAGCGTCCCTTTCCACCTGAGGACGCGCTCGTACTGCTGAGCGGCAGGAGTCTTCAGAATCTCAGCCAGCTCAAGCCATGTGTCAAACACGCCGGGCCAAGCTGCTGACTCCGGATGGACGCGCAACTCCTGCACGATGGCCAGCCTGTCACGCTCGGACAAAGCGGACCGCATCGTTCTCTCCAGATGTTGCTCTCTTAAATCCAGCGCCGTTGCCAGCAGGTTCGTGGCTTCCTGAGTGTTGCCCAGCATGGCCTCGGCGCGACCAAGGTACGACATGATCTCTGCAACGCGAGGATGTTCATCACCGACTGCCCGCTGAACACCATCGAGCGACGTCTTCCAATGATTCCTGGCAAGGCTTGCGTTTCCCGTCTCCATCGCCAGCCAGCCGAGATTTGCATACACCTCAGCGACTCGCTGATGATCCGGTCCCAAACGAGATTGAAGTGACTTCAGCACTGTCTGAAACAACTCCAACGATGTCTCGAACTGCCCCGCCATGTAGAAGTTTGCGGCCTGATTGTTTCGGATCATGGCAATCCGCATGGTGTCATCCGGAGTCTGCTGACTCACAAGTGCGATCGCCTCTTCATACAGGTCTTCCGCACGGCTATAACGCCCCCGACCTTCGTAGGTGCGAGCCAGGTCACTAAGAGCGATCGGTCGCTGCGGATCGTTCTGAAGCCGTGGATGCTTCTCGTACAATTCGATGGTGTCGCGAAGCACTTCCTCAGCGGCGGTGTAATCTCCCTGTCGAATCAGCAGTTCACCCAGACTGATCTGCAGGACGGCGACCTGTTCTTCAAGATTGCTGGCAGCAGCGGTTTCCAATGCAAGTACCAGATGATTTCTCGCTTCTGCAAACAGAGACAGTTCAGTGGCCAATCGAGCTTTGAGCGACAACAACTGAACGCGCCAGAACGCAGGCATGACGTCCAGCCGCGGTGGCGTATCAAGTTCCTTCAGAATGATGCGGGCGGTCTCCAGATCCAATGAATCAAGCGCCAGGCGAGGCAGCAGAAGTCTGCCCGCCGTCGCCTGAAGCAAATCGACACCTTCAACCGTCAGGGCGTCCGCGATCCGATCCAGCTTTGCTGTCAGTGCCTTCAAGGAACTGGTCTGTGAATCCGATGAACGGCCAGCCTGCTGGTAGGCTGGAAACCAGACACGATTCCAGACAAAGAGAATCGAATTCGCGTACAGAGGGGACTGCGGAGTCGCCATCTGAGCCGCCTTCAGTAACGTCGCGATGGGTTTCAGATCATTCGCGTCGCGCGCCAGAAGTATTACTGCACTTCCCATCAGCGCTTCAATTTCGAAGTCAACGTGCTTTCCTGTCCGGGCCTGCGTGGCCGTTGCCGCAAAGGTTTCAAGTGCAAGGTCCCATCTGTCCTGCTGTAAAAACCGAACTTTCGCCAGGTTCATCAGGCTTGCAATTCGCAGTTTTTCTGTGGGCTCCAGACATTCAGAAGCCAACTGATACTCCTTGTCGGCCCACTCTTCTGCCGTTGCGAAATCGCTTTCAGCCAGAGCGGCATTGCACTGCTGCCTGGCCACCATGCCTCCGAACTGAAACCATCGAGTCAGTAATTTGCCTCGTTGTTCAACCGCAAGGTCGAGCCCCTTGATCTTCGAAACAGCTGCTACTGCCTGCTCAAACTTCGCTGAATTTTCACTGGAAGCGACCGCCTGGTACCACGCCACGACAACGATAACTATTGAAAGACTGCTCCGGTTACGCAGGCTCAAGGCAGCAGCGAAGCCATCAATATTGCGTGGCATATTCTTTGATCCAATCTGTCGACGGAAAGCAGTGCCAATAGCGGTTGTTCTTGCGGAAGAGTTCTTCAGTTCAAACTCTCAGGGTACCGGAATCGTAGTCGGTTAAGCGGGTTCGTCGAACGAATCCTCGCTGTCAGCCACGGGCCATGACCATCGAATATTGTCGGGTAGAACGGCTGGCTTGACGCCCTGGCTGTTGTCCCAGCGAGCGGCCCAGACGTCCCACGCGAGCGGCGTCTTGACGAACAGCAGACTCTCAGTCGTCAGCGTGGGCAGGAGGAAGTTCCGGGCGACCGCACGCGGGTACGGACGAATGATCTGGTGGTGCCACAGATTGTAAACCGCTTCTTCGGCGTACTCGCCGTCCGGCCAGAGGACCAGGCCGTCTTCCATCACGTCGTAAGGAATTCGGCGGGGAGCGAAGCTGGCGGCAATCTGCTCGCGAACCATGTCGACGCCTGCCAGCTTGTAAAAACCGACCAGTGCCGACAGCAGAATGTCCTGCCGTGTCTCGTCCAGTTGTTGAACCCACCCCGTCTGAAGCGTGTTCGCCACCAGCCAACCGGACTGCTCCTCAAACACCATCATCAGCGTGTCAGCGGAACGGCTCGGGCAAGCCAGTTCGATTCGAATGTTGTTCGAAGCGAGACGAATTCGGGACACAGAGATGTCATCAATGTTCCAGCCGGGGGCCTCTTTGAGAAGCTGCAGTAATTCGCGAACGACAAAATGCTCCACGGCAACATGCACGTGATGAAGGTGATCAAGGTATTTGCTGCGTGCGAGGCTGTGTTCTGTGGGTGAGCGATGACGATCGATGCGGCGCAGTCGCAGAAACAGCTTCGGCAGCGTTCCGGAATGGAATCCGGGTTTCATCAGGCGGATAAACGTTTCGCCATGATTACCAACCAGCACAGGTTTCAGATTCTCGCCACGATTCGCCTTGTAGAGTTGCCAGTTCGATTTCAGTTCCCAGGCCATGAAACCAAAGATGCCGGGAATCAGAAATACCGTATTGATAGCGACAGCGTCAGAATGCACGCCGAACAAGGGCTGCAACAGTTTGCTGAGCAATCCGCCTGGCAGTCCGAGCGGCAGAATAATTTTGTGCGACACCGTCACAACAGGAAAGTGCTTGATCGGGTTAATCTGCGGCTCGATCAGCAGGTTGACGCAGAACCGGGCCACGAAGGTAAAGCCTGCCCAGAAAACACCGAGAATCGCTTTGGCGCCGAGCGACAGGGTTGTCTCACCGCTTTTGAACCGCAGCCACTCGTCGACCGCGTAGAGAATTCGATCAAAGCCTTCGAGCAGGCGTTTGAAAAAGTCCATTACAAGATCAAACAACGCGACGAAAACGTGAACGCGGATCCGAGTCCAGGTTGAATGCAGCCATTCCGCACTCAGTTCTTCGACGTCGCGTCCGACTCGCGAATTGAGGATCACGCTCATGGCGGCCAGCACGATTCCCCAGTTGGTCCACGGCTGCTCAGGAATCTGCGGATAGAGTCGTGGCAGCGCCGAGCAGACCAGCGCGGTGGGAATGGCCGGCCAGATCAGAAACTTCCGAATGAGGCGGACGGTCGCACTTTTCAGAAACCGGCGGACGGCTGACAGTCGCAGAAAACGTACCGGCCATTCGTAAAAAGCCCGGCGTAAACCGCTGAAGATGGACGCGCATGTCTTCTTCAGAAATTGTCGAAACGGCGCCACATGAATGATCAGCAACAGCAGCGTACCGAGTGCAAAGATGATGGCCGGCATGTTCTGTTTGGCGGCCAGAATGACGGGCGACGAGGCTCCATGAATGGTGGTTGCCACTCCCGTTGCCGCATCGATCACCTCTTCCGTGGCGGGCGGATTAAACAACTCCACGATGTGGACGATGGCCTCGAAAGCGAGGTAAGCCAGGCCGTATGGAATAAAAATGAACCGAGTCGAAAATCGCCCGCAGACGGTTCCGAAACAGACCGCGCTGAGTCGCTGCAGCCATCGAAGATAGATGTCACCGCGCTGGTAAACGCCGTCGAGCACGCGACTGAGTTGCCCGTCGGCCTGTAGAAGTTTGTCGCCGAGAAAGAATTCTTTCGGTCCGGAAAGGTCGCTGATCTTCAGGTTGCTGCGGGAGATTGCGTCACGCAGATCTCCCATCGTCAGGAAGCCTCGATTGGCGACGCCGTCGAGCAACTCTTCGACCAGTTTCCCAAACGCAATCCGCTCAGGAATATTTTGTGGCGTGAGATCAACTTCTTCCAGCGTTGATTCGACGAGTGGCCGCAGACGGGTTCTCATCTGATGTTCAGACGAGTGAGCCGCTTCGTGCAGCAGTCGCGAAAGTCGGCGGTGTTCCTGGCCAGTCAGTCGAGACGTTACCAGTCGGCGGGTCGCGCTGCGGAGGTGCTTCGACATCAGCACTTCGCGCTGATTGGGAAGTGCCCGTTTGATCGGTCGCCGCCCGAATGAAGTGGCATATCCCAGCAGGTCAACTGTGTAGATTTCTTTTTCGTGGTCGACACAGACTTTCTGCAGGTCGTACAGCAGTCTTTTGTCAGCGTTCCAGAAACCCAGGCCGGCCTGCAGCAGCAGCCCAACCAGCGATTCGTACCAGCTTCGAGCCGCTGGCTGATCAAAATTCAGTGCGTTCTGAAGTCGGCGGACCAGTCGTTGAAGATCAGTCAACGCACCGCTGACGGCCTCACTGACCAGTTCAGGCGTGGCGTACTTTGCGGCCCGCATCTGGTGCAACGCTGCGGCGACCGCGTTGCCACGAGCGAATGCTTTGTCGGCGCGCCGAATCAGCCGCCCGAACGTCGCCAGATTCGGTCTCTTTGCGGACTCGACTTTTGACATCACTGCATCAAGCAACGACGGAAACCGGGCATCGTCCGGTTCGCTAAACGTTCGCTCGTGAAAAACGTGCGCCGTCGAACCTCGGCCAGTCAATGTTTCCAGTTCTTCGTCAGTTTCGTCGTGAGCTTCATCCCGGTCTGGAATTTCCGGGTCCGGACTGCCCTCAAGTCGTGTCGAAAGGAAGAGTTCTTCGACGTCGATATCCTGTCTGAGCAGCCGATCAACGGCTTTGTAATCAGAGAATGACGGAAAATACGACCTCAGACAGTGAGGAGCGAAACACCGGAGTTCACTGTAGACCGCGGCGAATTCTATAAACACGTCCGCTGACGATGTGTTGGCGGGGATAAAGTTTTCACGCTTCAGCACGGAGTGGATCTCGTCGAATTCGACCTGTCCGAGCTGGTCGATTCTCTGGCGAAAGTCCCCCGCTTTCAGTATTCCGTTACTCTGCAACTGGTCGAAGACGTCGTGAATCTTTGAATGAAACAGCAGCCGCCAAATCTGAAGTTTGAGCTGCCCCAGACTCATCGATTCCAGATGTTTGTCGTCCGGTCGAGCAATCAGAATGGCGCGGTCCGGCAGATCAGCGTTGGCTTCCAGGCCTAGTTCGTCCCAGTCCACGTAACGGATCACGGTGTTGCGGGAAATGATCCGACTCTTACGGTGAGGAACCTGGACCGTTAGCGCCGGGAGTTCCCATTCCTGCTTGATGACTCGCCGCAGCACACGAGCCTGGACCAGAAACGCCGCCGGCTCAGCTTCACGCAATGCACGAACGGCCTGTTCCAGCATCGCCGCGACAGGACTACTGGTCTTGTGCTGATCGCTGGCGTTGTCGGGTTCTGGTTGTGTGTCAGACATTCGACATGCAGCTTTAACTTCGCGATACAGAAGTTTGTTGAAAGGGCGGACGGTCGAAGCAGGTTTGACCTGGACGACTCGAAGATGTCTGTTGGCAGACTTCGAGCTTTGCTATTTCTTCGGTTTCCAGTTAATCCGCACACCAACTTCTTTCAACGCGGCTATCTGCTTGTCGCGTTGAGCGGCGTCGATTGGATTACCATCCGGATAAAGCTTCCAGTACGGAGCGAATCGACGCTCACCAGCCGCGTCTTTCTTCGCCATTTCAATCAGCGGCGAAAAGTCTTTGATCTGATTGTTCTGCAGGAACGTGAATCTCAGGTCGGTCAGACTCGACAAGGGAGCGACATCTGCAATCTGGTTGTCCCGCAGGTCCAGATTCGCCAGCCACTTCAGACCGCCCAGCGGCTGTACGTCTTTGACTTTGTTCTTACCCAGATAAAGAGACGACAGCTTCGTCAGGTCTTTCAACGGTTCGACGGATTCCACTTCGTTTCGTGACAGATATAAAGCCGACAACTTCTTCAGTCCGGCCAGCGGTTTCAGATCCGCCACTTTGTTGTCTTCGAGCTGGACGTACTGCAGCTTGACGAGCTTCTCCAGCGGTTTCAGATCAGCGACCGCATTCTTCGAAACATCAAGCGACTGAATGTTGGTCAGTTCGGCAATCGGAGACAGATCGTCGATCTCGTTGTCAGCGAAATCGATCAGCACCATGTTCGGGCACTTTTCGAGACCTTTGAGACTCTTTATCCCTTTGCCTCGTGCGGTCACCTGGTAAACGTTCTTGAGATCCTCTTCTTTGATCTCGTCCTTGCCCTGCCGACGAAGCACTTCCTTAATCGCGGTTTCCAGTTTTTCATCGGGAAAGATGTCGCCCGCCGTTGCCGAGCGTTCGGCCAGCAGAAGTCCTGCCAGAAGAATTGCGGCAGTCACCGAACTTCGAATCAGGTGAGATGTCATTTGTGATCTCCTTGTTGTGATTTCAGTGGGTCGCCTTAAACGGCTTCGTCAACAACCGGGTTTGTCAGAGCACCGATCTGATCAATTTCGATGGTGACCGTGTCGCCATCTTTCAGCAGGACGGGCGGCTTGCGAGCAGCTCCAACGCCGTGTGGCGTTCCGGTAAAGATAGCGGTTCCCGGTGCGAGGATCGTGCTTCCGCTGAGAAATTCGATCAGCGTCGGAACGTCGAAGATCATGTCGTCGGTATTCCAGTCCTGCATGGTCTCGCCGTTGAGGATCGTCCGAATGCCCAACGAATTGGGATTCGGGATTTCGTCGGCGGTCACCAGGCACGGCCCCATCGGAGCGAACGTGGCAAACGTCTTTCCACGGCACCACTGACTGCCGCCCATCTTGAGCTGCCAGTCTCGCGCGCTGACATCGTTGCCGCACGTATAACCCAGGACGTAATCCAGAGCGTTCTCTTTCGAGACGTTGTGACATTCCTTGCCGATGATCAAGACCAGTTCGCATTCGTAGTCGACGGCGTCACTGCGAAGGTGTCGCGGCAGCACGATCGGATCGCCCGGATTCTGAATCGCCGAACTCGTCTTCATGAAGAGAACCGGGTATTCCGGGATGTCGTTTTTCCCCTCGGCCGCGTGCCGACGATAGTTCAAACCAATGCAGAGAATATCTGCTGGAGTCGTCGGAGCCAGCAGCTTGTTGACCGTCGCAACGGTCCCGGTATCACTGAATTCGCCGAAGATGTCGCCTTCGACCAGAGTGGTCGAACCGTCCGCGTGCTGACTGCCAAACCGAACATGACCGGATTCGTCCAGAAATCTGACGAGCTTCATAACGTGTGCCTTGTCTCGTGAAGTTGCCGTCTAATTGGAAATACCTTGATCGCAAGCGAGACTTTTACCGGAACGGCGACCGTCTTCCCACAGTCCGGCGACTCTGCCACGACGACCTGGCAAAAGCGACGCTGCCTGATTCCATCCGATCTGGCCTGAAATCAACATCATTTTCGTGTTTGCAACGAATTACACCGCTCCATAAGTAATCAGTCAGGACCGATGCAGGACGGCCCCCCGCATGAATCCAGACGCGTGGAAATCGGCGAGAACGTCGCCGCAGGTTCGACCTCCACCTGTTCGGCGGATTAATCTGCGACCGGAAACGAGGCCGCTGCGGACTGAGCCTCGCTGCGTTCGGTCATGCGAATCTGCATCAATCGGAAAGTGAAGAAGGACGATGTTCACACAATCGATTCGACGTCTTGTCATTTGTTCTGCCTGCCTGGTTGCAATGGGCTCGGAGTCTTCCGGTCAGCAGTTCGATCTCGTTATCCGAGGCGGGCGGATTGTGGATGGGACGGGAGCACCGTCCTACGTGGCTGACCTCGGCATCGACGATGGAAAGATTGTCCGAATCGGTCGATTGACGGACGCGGAAGCCGGCGTGGTCATTGACGCGGCAGGTCTCATCGTGGCACCGGGTTTTATCGACATGATGGGGCAGACGGCTTCCCCAATGGTCGACGATCCCAAGACAGCGATCAACCTGCTGACTCAAGGCATCACGACGATTAACGCTGGCGAGGGTGCATCCGCGGCGCCGCTGAGTGAGACCGATGGTCGTCGTCAGGGTTGGACGACGATGGCCGAGTATTTCACTCTGGTCGAATCGAAAGGTCTGCCCGTTAATGTTGTGCAGACGGTCGGGCATACTCAGGTTCGGAGAATCGTGCTCGGCGATGTGGAACGGCGACCGACCGACGACGAACTCAAGCGAATGCAGGTTCTGGTGCGGGAAGGCATGGAAGCCGGCGCGATCGGCGTATCAACAGCCTTGATTTATCCGCCGGCTGTTTACGCCGAGACTGAAGAGATCGCCGCGTTGGCTGCCGTCGCGGGCGAATACGGCGGGCGTTACTACACGCACATGCGGAACGAAGGCGATCAGTTGCTCGAAGCGATCGACGAGGCGCTCGAGATCGGACGTGCGGGAAACAGTCCGGTCCACATCTTTCATCTAAAGGCGGCTGGTCGGCAGAACTGGGGCAAGATGCAGCTGGCCATCGCAAAGATTCGGGCTGCTCGCGCCGCCGGCGAACAGGTCACCGCGGACATTTACCCCTACGTCAACAACGGACTCGGAATCGCCGCGTTGATTCATCCGCGGCATTTCAGTGATGGGTACGACCGGCTGCGAGCGCAACTCGACAATGCCGAGCTGCGAGCCGAAATCCGCAAAGAGATGGAGACGACTGATGGTTGGGAAAACTGGTTCCGACACGCCAGCCACGACTGGAATCGCATCATCGTCGGGCGCAGCAACAACGAGAAGTACGCCGGACTCGACGGTCAGTCCGTGGCCGCCATTGCGAAAGCAAAGAGCGAAGATCCCTGGGACACGTTTTTCAATCTGGTCCGCTCCGGCGCGTTCGCTCTGCCCGAGACAATGACCGATGCCAACAAGATTCTGGCCATGCAGCAAAACTTTGTGTCGTTCTGCACCGACGTCGGACCGGCTGGCGGAGGCCGGATTGCGTCTCATCCGCGAGCGTTCGGTTCTTTCCCGCGGCTGCT
Source organism: Rhodopirellula sp. (assembly GCA_013203845.1). Taxonomy (GTDB): domain Bacteria; phylum Planctomycetota; class Planctomycetia; order Planctomycetales; family Planctomycetaceae; genus JABMPE01. Next base: position 14,604 of record JABMPE010000139.1, read on the forward strand.
TTCCCGATACGTGCGGGATCTCGGAGCGATCTCGCTGGAACGTGCGATCGCTCAAACTAGCGCCGCCGCCGCTAACGATGTACTGGCTTACGACCGCGGTCGAATCGCGATCGGGCTGGCGGCAGACATGGTCGTCTTCGACTACGAAAAACTGACGGACCGAGCTGACTTCGCGAATCCTCACGCTCCGTCCGAAGGCATGAGACATGTTGTCGTCAACGGCCAGCTTGTGCTCAAGAACGGGCAGATGACTGACTTGCGTCCGGGGCGAGTACTCCGCGGTCCGGGCTATCGTGAAGTAACAGCGTCATACAACGTGTCGTCCGGTAAGGATGACGAACGATTCGCCAGTTACGATCGGCTGATTCACGACTTTATGAAAGAGCACCGCGTCCCCGGAGCCTCCATCGCGGTGACTGATCGTGGGCGAGTCGTCTTCGCGCGAGGCTACGGTTATGCCGACGTTGCGGCACAGGAAACCGTACAGCCGACAAGCCTGTTTCGCATTGCCAGTATTTCCAAGCCGATCACTGCTGTCGCGATTCTGCAGCTGATCGAGCAGCAGAAACTGAAGCTGGATGACAAAGTTTTTGAGTTGCTCGACTACGAAGATGACATCAAAGCGGCTGGTGATGACTTCGATTCGCGGCTGCGTGAAATAACGATCCGGCATTTGCTGGAACATCGAGGAGGATGGGATCGCGACAAATCGTTCGATGCTATGTTCCAGTCAGTTCGCTTTGCAAAGCAGGTGGGAGTTCCAGCTCCCGCCAATCAGAAAGCAGTCATTAAGGCCATGCTTTCTCAGCAGCTCGATTTCGATCCGGGCGAACGGTACGCGTATTCGAACTTCGGATACTGCCTGCTCGGTCGAGTGGTCGAGCAACTCAGCGGCCAGACTTATGAAGCGTACGTTAAGAAGAATGTGCTCGCTCCGATCGGTGTGACAGCGATGAAGATCGGGGCCACCCGGTTGGAAGGTCGAGCGGAAAACGAAGTTCGCTACTACCAGCCAGGAACGGGAAAGTCCGTGTTCGAAGCGGATCTCGATCAGGAAACGCCCCATCCATACGGTGCCTGGAATCTGGAAGCAATGGATTCGCACGGAGCCTGGATCGCTTCGGCTGTCGATCTGGCAAAGTTCGCCGCCGCGTTTGACGATCCGGACAACTGCCCGATCCTGAGCCGCGCGAGCATCGAGCTGATGTATCGTCGTCCGCCCGGACTTGCTGGCCATGAAAAAGACGGAGCGAAGAAGGACGTTTACTACTCGCTGGGCTGGTCCAATCGCGTCCTGAGTGGCGGAAGAATCAATCACTGGCACACCGGTTCGTTGCCCGGCACCGCTACGATTCTCATCCGCCGTCACGACGGTCGAAACTTTGTCGCCCTGCTGAATTGCCGAGTCAGCCCGTCATCCAATCATCTCGGACGTGAAATCGACAGCCTGCTGCATAAGGCCGCCAACGAAGTCACCGACTGGCCAGCCGAGTAGGAAGCACCTTCGGGAACCTCAACCGTGCGCTGGCGATGCCAGAATGGCTTCGCGAAGCGAGGTGAAATACTCGACTGGCTTCGCAAAGAATCGTTCGGGAAGCACATCGTATTCACGCAATGCCTGTTCGACATTTTCCCAGCCGAGATCGGCGGCCATGTTGAAGGCGACGAGGCCTTTCTCGATCCGCTCTTCTTTGTTCGCGAAGTTTCGAAACAGAAACCGTCGACGGAAATAGGCGAAGCGAATGACCGGTCGCAGAGCCAGTGACCGAAGGAGCGGCCAGTCGAATTCGGCAATGGCCTTTTCGATTGTTGGTCCGACGATGTGCTGCTGCTCGGAAAGAAAGTGTACGGTGAAGATTTCCCGCCGTTCGTCATCCGTCAGCTCGATACCGGAACAGTTGGCGTTATGGATTCGGTTCAGAGCGTTAAGCACGTCAGTCGGAACAATCTTTGCCGCGTGAGGATGTTCGCCAAACTGTTTCGTGAAATAGTAGTTGGCGTACACATCGACGCAGACTCGGCGGTTGATGTCGCGAAAGGCGTTGGCGAAGTCAGCCAGTTGGGCGAGCTTCTCGAGCCGCGTCCGGGTATTAAACGCGTACTGCCATGACAGAACTCTGCCGAGTTTCGCTCCGAAGCCGAACCAGCCTCGAGCCCACAGCGCTCCGTGCGCGGCAATCAGCGGGAAGATGTGATTACCACCGGACTCGCGAAACACGTGGTGGTAAACGGCAGCCCGCTGAGACAGATCGTTTAACCCGCCAGCGAGTCGGAGCCCTTCCGACTGAAACTTTTCAAAAGCCACTCGAAGATCGTCTACGGTCAATGTGTCAGAAGCCATGTCCAAAGTCCTTCGTCAGGGCAGAGAAGTTGTTGCGTTAGACGGCTGACCGCATTCGACAAGTGCGATTAACTCAGGATTTCAGAAATTCCTTCGGACTCCGTATCGGATCATGACGCTCTTTAAGCGTGTTCCTGTTCAGTCTTCACGCCAAAGAGAAGGCCGAGCGGCACGAACTCCGCAAGTGCATTCGCCCTGGCAGTGCGAGTGGCACACTTTACGGATTGGACTTCCGGCGCCAGAGTTCTTCGCAACGCGTCGTGCCATTTTCCGGGATGACGGACGGAATTCTGACCACATCTGGAAGTTGATTATGCCGCTCGATCCTCAGGCGAAGGCGTTTCTTGAACAACCGCAGCCAATCCCACCGTTTCCTCGGGATGTCGCGTCGATCAACGAAATTCGCCAGCAGACCACGCGTCTGGAAGGCGATCCGGAACCGGTCGCGAAAGTTGAAGATCGGCTCATTCCTGTCGTGGAAAACGGAGTCGAGATCCCCGTCAGAATCTACTGGCCCGGTTCAAGTGCTGGTTCAAAGTCTCCTCGGGCAGCGCTCGTCTTCTTCCACGGCGGCGGGTGGGTGCTGGGGAATCTCGACGCCTACGACCACCTCTGCCACGCCCTCGCCAATGCCGGAGACTGTGTGGTGGTGTCGGTCGATTATCGACTCGCTCCCGAGCATCGGTTTCCTGCCGCGGCTGACGATTGCTATGCCGCGACCGTCTGGACGGCTCAACACGCCGAAGAGCTGGGTATCGATCCCAGGCGAATCGCGGTTGGAGGCGACAGCGCTGGTGGGAACCTGGCCGCCGTCGTGAGTCTGATGGATCGAGACCGGAGAACATCGCACGTTGCTTATCAGGTGCTGATTTACCCGATTACTGACTCCAACCTGGAAACGCCCTCGTACATTGAAAACGGCGAAGGATACTTCCTCACCACCGAGCGGATGGCCTGGTTCTGGGATCTTTATCTGAATGACCCGTCAGAATCTGTAAACCCGTATGCCGCTCCTCTGCAGGCCGAATCGCTCGCCGGCCTCCCACCCGCATACGTGATGACGGCTGAGTTCGATCCGCTACTGTCTGAGGGCGATGCCTACGCCGATCGGCTGGAAGCGGCAGACGTTACAGTCGAGCGGGAACTTTACGACGGTCAGATTCACGGTTTTTTGCGTCGTATCGATCTTTACGACCGGGCAACTGTCGCCATCAATCGAATCGGCCAGCTGCTCCGCAGACTCGGCGATCAGGACAACGATTGATCACAGTCGGCCCTGCGGTGCGCCGAGAATCATATTGCCCCAACCCAGTAGCTCCTTTAAAGTTGGGGCTTGTCTCAGGCGACGCGACGATGCTGGCACGGAAGCCTTATCTGTTTATGTGTCGCCAGTTCTGGGTGCATTTGCCGTGGCCCTTACCGAAATCGATCGAAGTCTGCTGAAGCGTTGCCTGGCTCAGGAGCCGGGTGCATGGAAAGATTTTGTAGACCGATTCATCGGATTGTTTATCCACGTCATCAATCACACCGCTCACGCCCGCAGTACCCAGCTCGTCCCGGATGACATCGACGACCTCTGTGCCGAAGTCTTCGTCACGCTGCTTGCCGACGACATGGCAATCCTGAAACGTTTCCGCGGAAAGTCGTCGCTGGCCACTTATCTGACAGTCATTTCGAGGCGGATCGTCGTTCGACAGATCGCTCAACGGCGGCTGGCCAGGGAGTTCGGGCATGTGCCGGCTCATCAGTCCTCGATCGACCAGGCCAAGGCCAATGCGAACTGGGATGTGAAGCGGATCGACGACACCGATCAGGTCGAACGAATGCTGCGTGACCTACCTGAAAGTGATGCGTCGATTGTGAGGCAGTTCCATCTCGAAGGCCGCACCTACCGCGAAATCAGCTCGCGGCTCGGCGTCCCGGAAAACTCGATCGGCCCGACACTGAGTCGAGCTCGCGACCGCCTGCGAAACGAAACGTCGACTGGCTGAGTCGGTTCGCGACTGGTGAGCCCACCGACTGGCAATCCTGCCATTGAGAATGGCGAATTACTGCACGAAGGCGACGTAGTAAAACCACAATCCCGTCACCGATGTCAGCGTCAGATCAACGACTGACGCCCAGCCGAGCTTTTTATGCAGCGGGCTGTGATCACTCGGAACCGGCGGCTTTGGCATTCGTCGCAGGGCCAGAACGATGGTGACGACCCAGAGAATCGGGCTGGTCACGGCAAAGACAAGATGGATCCACAACACCTGCCTGACCGACTGCAATTGCTCGACCGTGAGCTGGACTTCTCGCTTGGCGACCACGTTCTGCCAGCCGCCCTGAATCATCTGCATATCGACTTCGAACGCGCCAACGGCGATCAGCAGCACGACTGCCAGCCCGAGCTGAAGATTCCGGTGGGCGACGTAATTTCTTTTGAACTTGACCAGGTAAATGCTGAACACCAGCGCCGGCACCACGGCAGCCAGCGCGCAGACCACAAAGTCCAGCATGAAGGATGTTTGAAAACCCAAAAAACCGTCAGCCATCAGAAGTCGCTCCGGAATAAAAAGCAGAGCGTGCCGCGAGAAATTGCGAGCACTCGCGGGTTGTAGAACGGAGCGGGTACCATTGCCAGACGGAAGTCGGTCATCGTGACGGCGCTTCGCCCAGTTAACAAATTCTGATCATTGAATATCTGTGGACAACTCTTCGAATCCAAGCCTCGCCTTACGCGAAAGGCATCTTGTCACTCCCGCAGAGTGGCTGGTCGTTGCTCTGGGAGCGGCGTTGCTGTTTGCGGCGACGTTGAATGCCCGGCAGTTGCAGAGTGCGAATGATCGGTCGCGGTGGTGTACGGTCTGGTCGCTGGTCGAACGCGGTACATACCAGATTGACGAGATCGACAAAAAGTCCGGCTGGACGACGATTGATAAGGTGCTGCACGAAGGGCATCTGTACTCGTCGAAACCGCCGCTGCAGTCAACGGCGGTGGCGGGCGTTTACTGGATCGTGAAGAACGTTCTCGGTCTCGATCTTCTGAAGCAGACGGCGGACACAACGCGGCTGATCCTACTGATCGTCAACTGGCTGCCGATGGTGCTGTCGTTTGTTGTACTGGCTCGGCTACTAGCGAGATCATCGCAGAACCAGACAGCACGACTGATCGCGCTGGCGACGTTCTGTTGCGGATCACTGGTGACCGGGTACGCAACGACGCTGAATAATCACTCGGTGGCAGCGATGTGTCTGGTCTTCATGCTGGCACCGCTGCTGCGAATTCTGAGCGACGGCAGCCGACGCGGATTTGACTTTGCTCAAGTCGGATTCTGGGCAGCGCTGGTCTGCTGTCACGAGTTGCCCGCGGCGCTGCTGGGAATTGCCGTGTTGGTTCTGCTTTTCAGAAAGTCCGCATCGCAGACGGCGAAGTGGTTTGTTCCCGCTGCGTTGATTCCGCTGGTCGCGTATTTCGTGACCAACTATCTGGCGACCGGCGGCTGGAAACCGTTTTATCTTTACTATGGAACGGAAAAGTACCTCTACGAAATTGACGGCGTGAAAAGTTACTGGCACACGCCGCACGGCATGGATCAAAACCTGGATTCGCCACTGACGTACTTTTTTCATTGCGTCATCGGGCACCACGGAATCTTCAGCCTGTCGCCGATCTTTCTGCTGGCCCTCGTGCCGGTGTTTCGGAGGAAATGGCTGACGGAATCTCGACTCCGTCCGGTCATCATTCTCGGCGGAGCGTTGAGCGTCGTGGTGCTCGGCTTCTACCTCACGCGAACCGGTAACTACAACTACGGCGGCAACACGTTCGGCTTGAGGTGGATGATCTGGTTGACGCCGTTCTGGGTGCTGGCCATGGTGCCGACTCTGGAACGCTTTGCGGTTCGTCGAACCGGCCTGGCAATTTCATTAGTGCTGCTCGCCGTGTCGGTGTACTCGGCAGAATCAGCTACAAGGAATCCCTGGAGCTCTTCCTGGCTCTTCCAGCAGATGGAACAGGCTGGCTGGATCGATTACTCGGACCCGCCGCCGCAGTTTCCGTTCGACCGAAGCCTGCATACCTGGTTCGCGACATTACCAGACGAGCGCGCCGATACTGCGTGGATAGAGTTCACTGCCGCTGGCAGCAGCGTCAGTGTGGGCGGCACGCGCTCTGACGCGATCGGGCTTTACAGTCTGGGGCGAAAACTCATCGACGACCGCCTTGTGCAAACGATCAAAGTCGTCTGGAACGAAGGCCGCGCCGACGAAAAGTCGGCCACGTTTGATCTGGATGTTCTGGCGTTTGAAAGCGGGCGAGCGGTTGCTGCTCAGGTTCCCGTTTCCAACGTCAAGGAGTCTGACTTTTCACGATTCGAATTGTTGACACTGTTGCGAGGTATTCCCGCAGACAGAGAATTCCGACCAGCCACAGTTCGTCACGTGAAAACGACCGTGAGAAACAACGCCTTCCGTTGCCAGCGAGCTGCCACGCAGGACTACCTCACCAGCAAGGCGACCGGACAGCGATTTCGGTATCGATGCGAATCCTGGCTGACGGACGAACTTCCGTTTGGCTGTGCGCAATTTGTCGTCTCGGAGTACGATGCGGTGACCGGCGAGATGTTTAAGTATCGCCGCTTCACGGTGATGGCCTTCGGTAGCTGATCAGCGAGCACGCCGCTACGCTGGCTGTTTCCTCCATCTCAAATCTCACAGGCAGATGGCCCAACTTTCATACCTGAATCACCAGGCTTTGGAGATACCTCATGAGCAACTTTGCCACTTCCGTTTCACGTCGACAGTTTCTGGCAGCGTCAGCAGCGGGTGCTGCCACGCTGACCGGCCTCTCATCCGTTTCCGCCGCGGACTCCTATGGCGGATTCAAGATGGGGTTGCAGAGTTATTCATTGCGAGGATTCGACGCCGTTACCGCGCTGCAACACACAAAGACGCTTGGTCTGAAATACTGGGAGGCTTACCCCAAACACGTTCCCATGGGCACGCTGCCGGAACACGTCGCCACGCAACGAAAGATGCTCGCCGACGCTGGCATTCAACTGATCGCTTACGGAGTGCTCGGTTTTGACGGCAACGAGACCAAAGCCCGCGAGGCCTTCGACTTCGCGAAAGCGATGGGCATCGTCTCGCTCAGCGCCAACCCGAAGAAAGACAATAAGACGTTCGATCTGCTCGACAAACTTTGCGAGGAATATCAGGTCGCTATCGCCATCCACAATCACGGACCGAACGCCCTGTACGACAAGATCAGCGACACGATCGACATCGTCAAAGACCGTCATCCGCTGATCGGTGGCTGCGTCGACACCGGCCACTATCTGCGCAGTGATGAAGAGCCGGTCGAAGCCATCGAGCGTCTTGGCAAGCGGACGTTCGGCGTCCATCTCAAAGATGTGAAAACTGTTACAGAAGACGGTAAGAGCAAAAAGCACTTCAAGATTCTGGGCGAAGGCGATCTGAACGTGCTCGGCTGTCTGAAAGCTCTGAAGAAACTGAACTACCAGTACAGCCTGTCGCTGGAGTACGAAGAAAACCCCAGCAACCCGCTGTCGGATATCGAAGTCTGTCTGAAATCGGTTCGCGACGCCGCAGCGAAGCTGTAGCGAACGTTAATGATGAGCGAACACCCTGTGTGAGCCGGGCTCCGAGAGCCCGGTTCTTTTTCGTATCTGTCTCACGCTTTGCTCGGTGATCTACCATGCTGAAAATTAAAGAGAAACTCGCCAACAACGAAGTCGTGCGCATGATCGGCGTCGGTCGATTGATGCATCACAATTTCCTGCAGATTCTCGGCGTGCAGGGTGGCTTTGACGGAGTCTGGTTCGATCATGAACACTGCGGTTTCACGATTGAACAGCTTGAGATTTCATCGCTGACCACCAGCGCCGCCGGTCTCGAAAACTTTGTGCGAGTCGCGCCGACCGATTACGCTCTGGTCACTCGCTGCATGGAAGCTGGCGGCGGCGGAGTGATGGCCGCTCAGATTTTCTCAGCCGAACAGGCCGAACAGTTTGTGAAGTGGTCGAAGTTTGCTCCGCGCGGAAATCGTGGTTTGAACGTTGGCGGTCGCGACGGAAGATTCGCCACAACGCCAGCTGCTGAATTCTGCGAACGATCGAACCGTGATTCATTTGTCGCGATCCAGATTGAAACCCGGCAATCGGTCGACGAAGTAGACGCCATCGCCGCCATCGACGGTGTCGACCTGTTGTTTGTCGGCCCGGCTGATCTCAGCCAGAGTCTTGGTGTGACCGGCGAGTTTTTCCACCCGGACTGCATCGCCGCCGTGGATCGGGTTTCGGCCGCGTGCAAAAAGCACGGCAAGTCCTGGGGGGCCGTCACCATCAGCCCGGAACACACCGAGATGTATTACGACAAGGGATGCCGACTGATCTCGCCCACCAGCGACGCCAAGATCGTCAACGCCGGCCTCGCCACGCTGAAAAAACAGTACGAGCAGTTGTTTTCGATGTAGAAGCATCGGTCGGTGAGTCCGGGTGTTCTGTTGATTGTCGAACTCGCATCGCGATGCACCGGAAGTTCTCTGCGATTGCTATACCCGGATGATTCGCGCAGGCCGGACCGAGGTCGCGACACTCGTTGCCGGAACATCGCAATCGCACGGCGATGCAGACTCTGTTTTCTCACACTTGGAAACTGACTTCGTGACCAAAGTTCCGGCAGCGTTTGCTCGTTCCAGCCTACCTTGGATGAATAATCCGGGCTGACGACTCGGGTCCGTTTCATCGGTCAGAGAAGTCTGGCCAGAACATCCGGCAGTGGTGATTCAAACTGGAGAATCTTTCCGGTCAACGGATGCTCGAACTGCAGGTAACTCGCGTGCAATCCCAGGCGGCGGGCCGGATTTGTACGAGCGTCGTACTTGTCATCTCCGATGATTGGGCAGCCAAGATCAGAGAGGTGCACTCGAATCTGGTTGCGCCGACCGGTTTCCAGCGTGAGTTCCACTAACGCCAGGTTCGAGTTTTTTCTGATCAGGCGATAATGAGTCACTGCCTGTCGCGTCTGTTCGCTGCGAGGCACGCTGTAAACTTTGAAAGGGTTGCTCTCATCCAGGTGTGACTTCACCACGCCTGCTGATTCAGGAAGGGATCCTTCCACGATTGCCAGATAACGCTTTTCGGCTCGGCTCCAGTTCGATTGCAGCGTCGTCTTAGCGGTTTCGGTTTTCGCAAAAACCATCAGACCAGATGTCTCTCGGTCCAGGCGGTGGACGATCCACACACGCTCGGTACGCTGAGCCTGACCGCGGCGCAGGTAATTCGTCAGCGACGCATGAGCTGTCTTTTCCCGCTCGGATTCAGTCGCAATGCTCAGCAGGTTTTCGGGCTTCTCGATAACAATCAGTGACGCGTCCTGAAACAGGATCTTCATTCCCGAAGGCAACTGACTCTGAGCACGCGTGTCACCCTGGTCGCGAATCGAAACCAGATCTCCTGTCACCAGAGGATGATTGAATCTAGTAAGCGATTGCCCGTTGACTTCAATCATTCCGTACTTGAGCCAGCGCTGGACTTTCGCCCTCGCCGTGTCTGGATGACTGGCAAGCAGAAAGGCCAGTAGTTCCGCCGGATGTTCGACAAGGATGGATACAGGCATAACGCGATTTTGCCGAGAAACGTGTTCTGGAAACGATCAATTTCGACCGTTGGAAGGTAGCAATTCGCTGAAGAAATCTGTCGCTGGATTTGATTCGGTTGCGTTGCTCACTGAACTGGTCGCTGAATCAGGCTGCGAAAGTTCTGGCCCAGGATCAGACGCTTATCCGCTTCTGAAATGTCGGCGGTGATGACTTTGCTCAACTCGGTGCCGAGAGAGCGTGACGGGAGATGACTGCCGAAGACAATTCGCTCGGCACCAAGTTCCCGCACCGCCATTTCGATGAAACCAGCACTTGCATCGAAACCGGAAGTCTCGACCAGAATGTTGGGCGAACCCTGAACTGCGCGGATTCCTCGCTGCCACTCGCCGCCCGCGTGAGCGCACACAAACTTCTGTTCGGGAAACCTGGCAGCCAGCTCCGCCAGTTCAGATGGTGTTGATGCTCCGGGACTCTGCTTGCCACCAGTGACGAACCAGGTGTGCTGCATGATCACGCCGCGAAGCTCGGTGATTCGTTCAATCAGCGGATGAAAATTGGGATGCGTGCAGGTCAGCGATCCCACACCGCCGCCGCGGAAGTAAACGCCAAGCATCGGCCCGTCGCGCAGCCAGCGGTTTAACGCGTCCATCGATGCCGGGACGTCGTTGGCGTTGAGCTGAATCATGCCGAGCAGGAGATGCGGCCACCGTTCCATCGCTTTGAGTGTGATGTTGGGGCGTGATCGGACCAGCTTTTCGAAGTCAGCGTCGCTTGTCGTTCCAAGGCCAACGTGAGGGAAGTAACAGAGCTTCTCAAACTCGCCTTTTTTCACTGCTGGCATTGCACGTTCAATGTCAGCAATAAGCCCAATGCTGCCGTCCGAGCCAGGATGGGAATAGGCCGGCGTGAAATAGGAATCCCAGATGTGGTATCGCTTGAGTTGCTCGGGCGACGGCAGTCCTGGTCGTAATGAAGAATTCATAGGCCGTTCTTCCAGAATGCGGTGTCCGCGTTGTTGGCGTAAACGGCGCGAAGAGCCGAATCATCCAGTTGCCCGGATTCATGCACGCGAATCAACGCCGCTTCCGGGATGAGAAACGGCGCGTGCGACCCAAACAGAACTCGGCCAGCCGGAAGCGATTTGACAAGTTTCGGAATTCCATCCGTCCCATTGACACGAGCTGTATCGAAAAACACATTCGTCGCCTTGGCCAACTGATCAAAAACCAGTCCGCGCGGTCGGTAATTGAGGATCTGCACTCGGACTCCTGGAACGTGCCGGACCACCTCGGCCAGTGGAGCCAGATCGACGTCCGGCATCTGAAGTTTCGGATGCTGGGTTCGAGTGTCTTCGATCGACGCCGCGATCTGCACGAACAGTCCGACAGCCTTGGCAAGCTTCAGCAGTTGAAGAAAACGAGGATCGTCCAGCGTGTAGCCGTGATAGTTCGGGTGTAGACGGATCCCCGGCATGTTGTGTTGCTCGCGGCACCGGGACAGATCCTCTTCCCAACCTGGCAGTTCTGGATTTATCGAGCCGATAGGAATCAGTTCGGCATACTTCAGGCACGCATCAGTCAGTCGCTGATTTGCACTGGCGACATCGCGGTGCAGCACTCCTTCAAAAGTGCCCGCCCATGCCTGCTTGATTCCCAGTGACCGATATTTCTTAACCAGCAGATCGACATTGTCGAGTGGCAAGCGTCGGAACGGCCACTGAAACAGACTGACGTTCGTATCGACAATTCGAAGAGACGGTGATCCATCCGCTTCCACCGCCGACGTTGCGGAACCATGAAGTGCGGTGGCGGCTCCCGCAGATACCGCGAAACTCAAAACTTCGCGACGGTTCATCATGAGTGCTGACTCTTTTCGATGTCCAGGGTCATTCGGTGCGTCAACTCAGGATGTCGTGAACGACTCGCGGCGGTTCGAAGCCGGTCAATCGTTCTTCCAGGCCGCTGCGTTCGAAGAACAATTTCTGATGATGCAGGCCGAGCAGGTGCAGGATGGTGGCGTGAAAATCGTGAACACTGACTGGATTCTCGACCACGCTGTGACCGAAGTCGTCGGTCGTTCCGTAACTCGTTCCGCCTTTGATTCCGCCGCCAGCCATCCATGACGTGAAGGCCTGCATGTTGTGGTCGCGACCGGAAAAACCGTTGGCCGACTTCTGTGTCGTTGGAGTCCGGCCAAACTCGCCGCCCCAGATAACCAGTGTTGAATCCAGCAGCCCCCGCTGTTTGAGGTCTTTCAGAAGTCCGGCAACAGGCTTGTCGGTACGCAGGCACGCTCCTCGATGGTTGGCCGCCAGATCGGCATGGCTGTCCCAGGGTTGTTCTTCCAGGAAGATCTGTACGAACCGCACGCCTCGTTCGACGAGTCGTCGAGCCAGCAGACAACGCTTTCCGAACGAGTCCGTCCATTCTTCGCCGACACCGTACATCGACTGAGTGTGCTTTTTCTCACGCGACAGGTCGAGTGCTTCACCGGCTGATAACTGCATCCTCGCGGCCAGCCCGTAGGACTCGATGCGCGCATCAAGTTCCGGATAATACGGTCGATCCTTGCGGTGGATTTCGTCGAGTCGGTTCAACAGTCCGCGAGCGGATTCGGTCACCGCTGTCGGCTGCTCGTACTGCGGCTTGAGATTGAGAATAGGTGACCCTGTCGGTCGAAACCGTGTTCCCTGATAGACCGGCGGCAGAAAACCCGACGTCCAGTTGCGAGTCCCGTTCTTCGGCGGGCCCAGCGGATCGTTCAGCACGACGTAGGCCGGCAAATCCTGGTTCTCAGAACCGAGCCCATAAACAGTCCAGGCACCCAGCGTCGGATACCCCATAAACAACCGACCGCTGTGGATTTTGTAGAGAGCGTTGTCATGATTCGGATGGTCGGTCCACATCGAATTGACGAGGCAGATGTCGTCTGCCATCTGCGACGTGTGCGGCAGGATGTCCGCCATCCACATTCCCGATTCGCCGTGCCGGGCGAACTCGTACTGGCCACCCATCATCACGCCGATGTCAGCCGTGTTTGAATTTCCAATCTCTTCAACATTGCCGGGAAATGGTTTGCCGTCGAGCCGCCGCAGTTCCGGCTTTGGATCGAACAGGTCCATCTGACTTGGTCCGCCATTCATGAAGAGCTGAATAACGGATGTCGCCTTCGCAGGGTGATGCGATTTCTTCGGTTTGAGATTGTATGGCAGAGCAACCTCGGGCTCATCGTGACTCGCTGCGAGTGCGGATGTGCCTCCGAAGAAGTCAGCGCACAGCAGATGAGTCAGCGCGGCGCCCAGCAGCCCGTCGCTGGTTCGAGCGAAGAAGTCACGGCGTGTGTTTTGATGCGGTATTTGTTCCGGCATTACGGTGGTGCTTGTATTTGGAAAAGTGATCACAGAGGACTCGCGGAGAAAATGAGAGGCTTCTGCTTTCTCACCTCTGTGCCCTCTGCATTCAAAAGTCAGTACGCCCTTGTCGATGGATCAGTCGATGTAAAGAAACGCTCCCGAATTCAGAATCGTGTGACAGTAAGTCTCCAGAGCAGCGTGCGGTCGGTTATCCCACATAGCCTGCAATTCCTTCAACGTTTCGATTCCAAGCTGCCGCTCCTGGTCGGTCGGCAAGCGGCTCAACGCAAGCTGATAAACGGTATCGACGATACTGCCTGAATCGTGCGAATCGTTTTCCTGTGGCAGAGCTTCGACACGAGCGGCAAACGACGACGCCAGTTCGCGAACGTGTTCGTTGTTCATCAGCATCAGCGACTGCGGCGAAGCGGTCGACACACTGCGGAAGAGACAGTTGGGACCCATCTCAGGATAGTCAAACGTCTCCATCATCGATGGGATTTCTGTGCGGCGATACTGTACATAGACACTTCGTCGCCAACGGTTGTTGCCAGTTGCGTCGACACTGACCAGCCCGTCCTGATCGACGGAAACGCTGTCGGGAGATCCGCCCGCTGTTTCATCAAGTCGTCCGGAAACAGCCAGGAGCGAATCCCGCAATGCTTCCGCGTTCATCCGTCGTAGCGACATGCGTGACAGTAATCGGTTTTGTGGGTCAGCCTTTCGGCGATCTTCTGTGATGCGGCTTGATTGTCGATACGTCTCCGAGTTCATCATCACTCGGTGCAGTTGTTTGATGCTCCAACGGTCTTCGACAAACTTCACCGCCAGCCAGTCGAGCAGTTCAGGATGCGACGGTCGCTCGCCTTTAGTTCCGAAGTTTTCCAGCGTCTTGACGAGTCCCGTTCCAAAGTGGTGATACCAGACGCGGTTGACCATGACTCTGGCAGTGAGTGGGTGCTGCGGCTGGGTCAGCCACCTCGCGAACGCAAGACGTCGACCGGTTCTGGTAGTTCCTTCGGGAAACGGCGGCTCGACTTTGAACGGCGTTCGCCCATCGGTCAGCACCGACGGAACTCCGGGGCCAACCAGCGGACCAGGTTTGTTGTGCTCGCCGCGACGCAGAATGTAAGTCGGCGACGGCTCACCGCGGTCCCACACAGCGCGAATCGTCGGTGGCGGTGGCATCTGGCGTCGTGTTGCTGCGATCTGATTTTCGATGTCGCGTACAGCCTGTCGAGCTTCAATGACCGGAGTTGGCTGCTCGGAATCAGGCAGTAGAGACACTCGCTGCAGCATCTCGACAAGAATCCGTTGCGGCTGCGTTCGACTGTTGTCAGCGACTTTGAGGGCTTTCAGTGTTGCATCACGATCCACTTCCGGCTGATCGGGGTAATGCTGGCGAAGCAGTTCGATCTGCAAATCGGCAGTGCTTGATTTGAGCTGGTTCGCAAGTTTTTTGAACTTCGCGGCAAGAGGTGGATTGACGGCGGCGTAACGCTGGCGACGCGCCGGCACGTCGACATCGAGCTTGCGATTCTTAAACGTCAGCCAGTCGTGTTCGTCAAACGCACCCTGGAAGATCGCTTTGAATCGGTAGTAGTCTCGATGAGGAATGGGGTCGTACTTGTGTGAGTGGCATCTCGCGCAACCCATCGTCATTCCCATCAACCCTTCGCCGAGCACCGTGATGGCATCGCTGATCACACCAATTCGTTCCGGGACAAAGTTCATTGTCCGGGAACCGGTCTGGTCAATACCCATCCGCAGAAAGCCGGTCGCCACCAGGTTGTTGACAATCTCTTCGGTGACCACAGGAGCGTTCTCGTGATCGATTAATTCGTCGCCAGCGATCTGCTCCAGCAGAAACCGGTCGTATGGTTTATCTTCGTTGAACGATCGGATGACGTAATCGCGATACTTCCACGCGACCTGCCGGACGGGATCAGCCGACGTGCCACCTTCTGAGTCTGCATAACCCGCCAGGTCCAGCCAGTAACGGCCCCAGCGCTCTCCGTAGTGAGGCGAAGCAAGTAGGTTTTCGACGAGTTCCTGATGCCAGTTGGGGTCGTCGTTGGTGTGCCACTTCTTCCACTCTGTCAGGCTGGGTGGCAGACCAACGAGATCGAGATACGTGCGTCGAATCAGTGTGTCTCGATCGGCGCGGGCCGAAAACGTCAGGCCGTTTTCCTGCAGCTTTTCCAGAATGAACTCGTCGATCGATTCCGCCTTCGACGAAGTGACCGGTGGTTGAAAAGCCCAGTGTTGGCGTTCCGCGTCAGTCACCAGCGGATCAGGTTCCGTGGTGGCCACGTCCGGGTGAACATCTTCTTCAAGAGCACCCGCAGCGATCCAGTCGTGCAGAACTTTCACTTCGGAAGCGGGCGGACGCTTGACGAAAAACTTCAGCAGTAAGTCACGAGGCGGGCAGGCTTCGCTCTCAATACGCTGCATCATCAGGCTGGCATCCGGATTGCCCGGAATCATGGCCGGTCCATTTTTGCCGCCTTTCTTCATGGAAGCCGGCGTCCGCAGATCAACACCGCCCTGCTTGATTCTCGCTCCGTGGCAGGTGGTGCAGCGCAGCAGCACGATCGGCAGCGCGTCGTGCTGATTCAGTTTCTTCGGCTCGGCTTCTATCGGCGCGTTCGATTTCGCACCGGCTGCCAGCCATGCACGGATCAGCGAGCGTTCGTCATCACTCAATGGTGGCTGACCTTCCGGAGGCATCTCGCCACCATCGATCATGATCCACAGCAGGCTGTCATCGACAGATTCCGCAACCGCCGACTCGCCCGACTCACCACCACGCCGCAGACCCAGCATTGACGACAGATCGAGGTCGCCCTTCCGCACTTTACTGCTGTGGCACTGGCCACATTTTGCCACGAGAATCGGCGCGACGTCCGCTTCAAATGTCGGTACGGCCTCCGCAGCCGGACTCGGCAAAGCAATTGCAGAACAGACGACGCAACAGACAAATCGGGTCAGACGATTGATCGACATGCAACAACACAAAGTCAGCAAAGGAACTGGTTTTCCAAGACAACCTGTCAGCTTACGGAAGACAGCGTCGAAAGTTAACCAGCAGCCCACAAACTGCGGAGTCGATCGACCACATGCAGGTGTCACTTCAGCCAGCGGATACAGGACGGCATGGGCATGGAGACTGGCTCGCCAGTTGCGGTCAGTTCGCCGGTGTCTGAGTTGATCTTAAAGACGACGACGTTGTTGCCTGGCATGTTGGCGCAGATCAGCCACTGGCCATCGGGGGTAATGAGCAGGTTCTGCGGACCTTTGCCGAGGCTGGGTTCAATCTTGATCAGTGTCAGACGACCGTCATTGCCAATCCGATAAAAGGCGATGCTGTCGTGGCCACGATTTGTCCCGTACAGAAATTTTCCATCCGGCGTAATTTTCACATCAGCCGTGTGAGTGACGCCGTCGAAGTCCGCCGGCAACGTCGAAATTGTCTGCTGCGTTGTCAGCTTGCCGGAATCTGGTTCGTAACCGAAAAACGTGACGGTGTTTTTCAGTTCGTTGATCAGGTAGACGCTCTTTCCATTCGGGTGGAACGTGAGATGTCGAGGTCCGGAGCCAGGTTCCACGGAAACTGAAGACTGAGCCTCGTTGGCGGTCAGTTTTGAGTTGGCGGCATCCAGGCGGTAAACAAGAACCTTGTCGATTCCCAGGTCAGCGGCCAGTGCCAAACGATTGTCCGGACTGATGACGATGCTGTGCGCATACGGAGCTTTCTGCCGCTTGGGATCAACACTCGAACCTTCATGTTGAACGAACGCGGTGGCTGCTCCCAAAGAACCGTCAGCCCGAACCGGCAACGCGGCGACGCTGCCGGACGAATAGTTGGCCAGGACAACGGTCTTCCCTGTCGAGTCGATGTCGAGGTAGCACGACGCCGATCCCTTCGCCGACTGCTGATTCAGACGTTCAAGTTTTCCGCTGCGATCCTTGATCGCGTAGGCGGCGACGAACTCGTCTTCAGATCCGCCAAACTTTTCGGTATCGATCGAGTAAAGAAATCGCCCGTCCGGCGAGATCACCATAAAGAACGGATGTTGAACGTCCGTCGTCGTCTGTTGAGGCTTCAGAACGCCGGTCTTCGTGTCAAAATGAAAGGCGTGAATCGCTCCTTTCTCTCCGGCAGCGAATGCGGACACAAAGATCAGCGGATCGTCAGCGTGCGCGATTGAAGTCATGATGAGCAGGATACCGAGGATGAGAGTGGAGAAAATTCGCATGAGTCGTTGATCTCCGTCTGTCAGAACAAAATTGCAGGGAACAGCGACAAGTCGTCTTGTCCGCGATTGAGGTCGCCTGAATTCGCCAGCGTAAACGCGAAGCGCTCTCGATTCTACCAGCACATCGACCGCAATCAGAATGGTGAGGCTAACCTTCCGGAGACTGAGTGGCAAAAGAGCAGACCAGGCGACATGCTGACAAGTGTCTTGAACCTCAACCCCGTGCCGCAGGAACACACAATGATCGCTCGTTGTCTTACTCTGCTTCAGATATCTCTGCTGACGTTGTGCGGCCTTGTTCACTCGCAGGAGACCGCTTCTTTGTCAACGACCTCAAAGTCAACAGCCAATCCGGTTCACTACAAGGCAACGCAATCGTTGTCCAAAGGCAAGCATCTCGTTTTCATTGCCAGCGATCACGAATACCGCGGCGAAGAAACGCTGCCGGCTTTGGCGAGAATTCTGGCGAAGCACCACGGGTTCGACTGCACGGTTCTATTTGGGCTGGATGAGAACGGTGAGATCAAAGCGGGCGAGTCGAACATCCCCGGACTGGAAGTTCTTGAGACTGCTGACGGCATGGTGATGTTCACGCGGTTTCAGGCACTGCCCGACGAGCAGATGAAACACATCGACGCGTACCTGAAACGCGGCGGACCTGTGATGGGTCTGCGAACATCGACCCACGGTTTCAAATATGGCAACAAGGAAAGCGCCTATTCGAAGTACGACTTTCAGGCGAAGACAGACGGCTACGAACTGGGATTCGGCCATCAGGTGCTGGGGCAGACATGGGTCGGCCACTACGGAAGGAATCACCAGCAGAGTACCCGCATCACGATCATTCCAGACAAGGCCAGTCACCCGATTCTGAAAGGCGTTAAGGACATCCACGTCCAGGCTGGTGGTTACAACGCGGTGCCACAGGCTGACTGGAATATCCTGACGATGGCTCAACCACTGATGAGCATGCAGGCGGACGGCGAGCCGGACGCGACGAAGCCGCCGATGGCTTCCGAATGGACTCGCGAGTACACCGGCGAAAACGGCAGAAAAGGCCGTGTCTTCACATCGCTCTACGGAGCTTCCGAAGACATTCTGAACGATGGTTACCGCCGCATGCTGATTAATGCGGTTTACTGGATCGTCGGTCTGGAAGACAAAATTGTGGCGGACTCAGACATTGAATTCGTGGGCAGGTACCAGCCCAATACTTTTCGAGGTGGCGGCTACGCTCGCGGCGTGAAGCCTGAAGTTTACAACGGTTTCGAAAGCCCGATCCCGGCGAACAATGTCACGTCCGCACCAAAGAAACCGTAACAGCGATTACTTAAACCACCGACGGAAAGTGTCTGAAACTCTTCGCAATTTCGCGTCGACTCATCACCCAGAAACACAAAACAGGCTGTGACTTATTCCGGATGCACCGTCTGGCCTCCGGAAAAGTCATAGCCTTTAAGAATCAGCAAAGCATCGAGACGAGTTACTCTTTGCCAAGAGCTTTCAGAATTGAAGCGACGGCCTGTTCAGCCAGAGCCTTCGAACCTGCTGGCGTGAAGTGAACATTGGCCGGCAACTGAATTTTGTCGAGCTTATCGATGCAGAACGCGTGTTGATCGTCGATGGCAATGCCGTTTTCGTCCATGATCTTTCTGGCAACCGCGTTGTACTTCGCCGAGTCACCCACGACGCGTCCCTGGCAGCCTTTCGGAACTGGCGTCGTCGATCGCCAGATAAGTTTTGCATTCGTTTTCTTTAACCGCGCGACCAGCTGGCGAAGGTTCGCTTCGTAAGCGTCAATCGGAACCTGCTGGTGGCTGTCCGTTGCTTTCGGATCGGCGAGGTTCTGTCCTTTCGGCCCCATGTATTTCAGGTCGTGCAAGCCCCAGTTGAAGTGAATCACGTCCCACTTGCCATCGCCGAGCCAATTGTCGATTCCAGCAAGTCCCGTAGTGGTCGGACCGCAGTTGGTCAGCGGTCGATGGACATTGGCTTTGCCTTTCAACAGTTCACGCACCGGAACCGTGTAACCGATTGAAATTGAGTCTCCGATCAGCAGCACACGAGGCAGTCCAGCAACATCTTCGACCTTTGCCATCGCCGGATTCGGTCGACGCTTCGGTGGAGTTTTCTTCTTTTTCGCGTCGTCAGCAGAGGCACCTTGAGGCACAGACAACGCGACGGCCAGCAGACAGAGAATTGCAATTCGAACGGTTTTCATTCTGTGTTTCTCCTGGTTGGGTCAAACAATCCACGATTGAATTTATTCGTGTAACGGTAACTATCCTTCAATTCACAGCGAAGCATTCCTCGAAAACTAACTCCGAAAATCCGAAGATCGGTCATTCATGGGCAACGTGTATTTACTGGCCGCAATCGTCATTGCCGGCCAGATGATTCTGCTCTGGCTGATCAGCATTCCGCTGCGAAACGTCAGCATTGTCGACATCGGGTGGGGAATTGGATTCGTTCTGGTCGCCTGGTTGGCCGCTCCGGTTATTGGGAGCCCGCCGACAATACTCTATTCACTCGTGACTGTCTGGGGCGTGAGGCTGGCGTGGCATCTGTGGCTGCGCAACCACGGCAAGCCGGAGGACTACCGCTACGTTGCCATGCGCGAGAAACAGGGTTCGTCGTTTGTCTGGTCGAGTCTGTTGCGGGTGTTCGCGCTGCAGGGCGTCATCATGTGGCTGATCGCTCTGCCGATTATGGTGGCGGGAGCCGAGGCGATCGCCGAGCCGTGCTGGATTCTGACGGGTTGCGGTTGCGTCATCTGGCTGGTCGGAATGTTCTTTGAAGTGGTTGGCGACTGGCAACTCGCCAGGTTTAAGTCGGATGTCAGCAACGAGGGCAGAGTCATGGATCGTGGCCTGTGGAAGTTCACTCGCCATCCCAACTACTTTGGCGAATTCGTACTCTGGTGGGGCCACTGGCTGGTCTGTCTGGGAATGACTGATCCGAAAGGAACCTGGTGGACGATCATCAGCCCCGTGCTGATTTCGTTTCTGCTGCTGAAGGTTTCGGGGGTTGCGCTGCTTGAACGTGCCATGAGAAAGCGTTCGCCAGAGTACGAATCGTATATCGAGCGTACGAGTACGTTCTTTCCTCGGCGTCCTGAACAGAATTTGCCAGAAGGCGACCAGTCGGCGTCATCATCTGTCTGAAGAATTACGACTTTTGCAGAGACTGAAATCTGATCCGGAACTGGCAGCTCAGGCAATTATTTACTGCGAGTTCAAGCCAGATCGACGTATCTATCAGAACAACGCACTCAGTACACTTGTTCTAACGGTTTACTCCGTTCAATCTACACTCTGTTTGTGCGTCTGAAGCAGGTCGGAACACCGCTGTCCAATGGCGACTTATCGTCGAGAGACAGTCGTGTCTGTGGATTTCGCTTTACCAGTCGGGCTCCTTTGAAACGAGGGTGCTATCAAGGAAATGTCTCAGGAAAGACCACTTTCAAAACGTCAGATGAAGATTCTCGACTTCATCATTGATCAGATTCAGGAACGCGGTTACGGACCCACGGTCCGGGAAATCGTTAGCTATGTTGGCGACAAGTCACCAACCAGTGTCCATCGTCATTTGAAGACGCTGGAAACTCGCGGACACATCACCCGCGAACCCAACAAATCGCGATCGATCCGCCTGACTATGGAACATCGCGGGCTTCCACTGGCTGGCGTCATCGCGGCGGGAAACCCGATCGAGGCCGTTGAGGATGTTCAACGTTTCGATCTGGCGGGCATCTACGACCCTTTGAACCACTTCATGCTGAAGGTTCGTGGGGACTCGATGATCGAAGATCACATCGACGACGGAGATCTGATTGTTGTCCGTAAGCAATCGACCTGCCACGACGGCGATACTGTCGTTGCGCTCGTCGACGGTGAAGCCGCGACGCTCAAACGATTCTATCGTGAAGAGGGTCGAGTCCGTCTGCAGCCTGCCAATCGGAATCTGGAACCGATCTATGTCAGCAGGGATCGTGTTTCGATCGATGGCGTAATGGTGGGCATGTTTCGCCAGATGCCTGCTGCACCGGCCACGTAAGCAGCACGTGCGAACAATCCGTTCGATCGTGGTGATGATCCGGCGGACGGAGTCTTCAGGCTCCGTCCGCAAGTGGTCTGTCGTATCAAGGCCACTCGTGGCCACGATTGACTGCAGGGCCTGACCGTTAGAACGGTTTGTGAGTTTTATCACGGGCCGTTGAGAACGCTGGACGCTTTTCTGGCGATTGTTCGGGCTGCACGAATCTGTCGAAACAGACAGCGCGATCACCACTCCGACCACTGCTGACTTCGCCGATCAGCCCCTACAGTCCGCACCGCCAGTTTGCGATTCCTGTAGGTACAGCTCCATTTTGAGCCGTCCAGAGCGCACTATGTAAGGTAAGCGTTTCATTCCGAGATCTCATCCCGGACGGCTGAATGACTGGATCAGGTAAATACTGGCTTTGCGGTCGTGCTGCATCGGTTTTCGCAGCGACGGCCCTCGGTCTATCGTTGCTGTGTTCAGCGACTGGCTGCGAAGCCGTGTTCGGACAGGCCGAAGGTTCCAGCGACAACCCCAAAGATATCAGCACCGAGTCCGGCGACCCTCAACTTGCGGACGATCAGTTATCTGCGAACGACGACGTTACTGATGACGCAACGCCAGAGGATGTCGAAGCGGTAGTTCGGAGTCCTGACGAACTCATGGAAGTGATCCGCGAGTCGTTAGCAGAGACTCGAAATCGGAAGCGTCCCAAAGGTCGCATAATCCGTGAAACATGGCAGGCAGCTCAGGAACAGTTTATCGCTGTCGGCGTGCTGGCCTGCGCTGAACTGGTCGAGCACAAAGAAGCCAGCGACGAACAGTTGCGGGAAGCTTGGAAGTCAAAGGCGGTGTTGCTTTACCGGGCTGCCGAACATGGTTGGCCGGAGTTTGATGACCGGCTCAGCCGAACTGTTGACCAGCTGAAACAGACGTCGTTCATCGAAGAAGCGGAGTATGCGGACGGGCTGCTGCTGGTGCATCGCTGCTTCGAACGAAAAATGCCTGTTCACGAAGTCGTCGAAAAACTGACCGAACACGCTCATGAGTTTCCTGGTGGCGACACGTGCGCCAAGCTGTTTGTCGCCTATGCGAAAAAGCTTGAGGACCGAGGATTGGAAGGTAATGCCAGGTTGTGTTGCCAGGCCGCCCTCTGGACGCTGCACGACCATCCGGAAATCGGCTCGATCCGCCATCAACTTTCTGTGTTTGATGCGAAGGAAAATATCACCCGCAACTGGGCCGTGGCGTCTGCGTCCGTACAACTGCAACCCGATGATGACATTCAAAGAGAACTTGAACAGCAGGTCGCACAGGTTCGCGGGATGCTGCCCATTCGAGTTGACTCGGCGACGACGCTGACAGAAATTTCTGCTGGCTCTCACAGCATCGATTATCATTACGTCGTGACCATTTCCGCACAGCAGATGGACCTGCAGAAAGACAGTATCCGGCAGAAAGTCACTGAACTCGCCAGAAGTGTCGGTGCGACTCGCCTGGTGCTGGCAAAGGGTGTCTCACTGAATTACAGCTATCACGATCCAAACGGAAATCAGCTCCTGTACTTTTCTGTCAGGAATTAGTCTGTAAGGAATCAGCAGTCGCTCTTCCCGTTTTGAATCGGTGTTCCCCGCCAGGAACGTGGTTGAAAGCCTCAAATGCTGTCATTTCCGCCTGAGGCATGACAAACAGTGGCGGGCGTGGCGACTGAGGTGGAAACACGGCTTGATCTGCTTCTATACTCACTTCAGACGCGTCGGCCTCCGAATTTCAGTCGGAGCCGGTTCTTACGACAGCAACTCTTCGCTTTCTGAGCGGATTCCGGAAAAGCACACATGACGCCTGGCATCAAAAAAATGCTCTTTGGTTCGATGGGTGTGTCGATCGTCGTCGGCATGCTGGCGATCGTCGATGTGGCGACGGGTTTTCCGTTTGGTGGACAGACAGTGCTCGATGTGATGTTTCTGCTGAGTGCCGGTCTGGTCGGCTATATGGGATTTGACACGTACAAAGAATTAACCTGATCTCAGGTCGACATCCAGCAGGCTGAGCAGCTCCTGACGACATCGTTTGTGTCTTCTGTGAAACGGATTCACGGCGAAACGCCTCAGCCTCTCCCAGGAAAGCGGAAGGAATCCGGCTTTGTCTGCATATCTGAGGCCTGCTCTCGGCATCATCAAGTGGATCGTCGCGCTGGGCATTGTTGGCTACCTGGTTTATCAGAACAACGAACAGTTCGAGCGTCTCTGGACCGGGCCGATCCACTGGGATTTTCTGATCGCCGCCTTCGTGTTGTGCAGCAGTTCGATCATCCTGACGTTTTACCGCTGGTATCTGCTGGTTATCGCACTGGACTTTCCGTTTCGGTTCAGCGACGCGCTAAGGCTCGGATTTCTGGGCTACCTCTTCAATTACGTTTCTCCCGGAGCGGTTGGCGGCGACGTCGTTAAAGGCGTATTGATGGCTCGCGAACAGCATGGGCGGCGGTCCGTTGCGGTGGCGACCATTCTGCTGGACCGAATTCTGGGGCTGACGGGGCTGCTGATGGTCGGTGCAGGAGCGACGCTCCTGGTGGCTGACGACATCGAGCGTCGAGACCTGATTGTGAAGCTACTCTGGGGAGGCAGCATTGCAGGTCTCACCGGACTGATCGTGATGCTTCATCCGGCCACACCGAATTCCTGGTGGATGAAACTCCTCATTCGGATCCCAAAAGTCGGTACCATCATTTCCGACATCGAGGATGGGATTTCGCTTTACCAGCGACGACGGGGTATCGTCGCTTTGGTGGTCGTACTGAGCGTCATCGGGCACTTTGGGATCATCTCGTCGTTCTACTGCTGCGCTCGTGTCGTTGCGACGGCTGACGAAACTCCGAGTTTCGTCACGCACCTGCTGCTGATTCCGCTGGCCGAAATTGTCGGAGTCATCGTGCCTGTCCCCGGCGGAGTCGGAGCACTCGAAGCGGCTGTCCAGGAATCGTACAAACTGGCGGGAGCAATCCCCGGCATTGGACTGCTGGCTGCCGGTGCTTATCGAGTCACCACAATTCTTGTCGCAACCATTGGATCTGTTTATTACCTCGCCTCGAAACGCCAGATTCAGGAAATGCTGGCCGAGGAGCAGGCTCTGGCCGAGGCGGCGACGGCTGAGACCACTCAGGAGCCGGAACGAACGCTGGTTCCGGCGTCAGAATCTGAAACCTGATCAAGAAGCAACAGTGATGGTCGCCTCGTAAGTTGACCGCTTTCAACGCTCAGCCGACACATCACAGGAGACGGCACCGTGACTTCCGAAACCTTGATCTACTCAACACCGGTCGAAGCTGGAATTTCGGAAGACCGCTGGTC
This sequence comes from Rhodopirellula sp., assembly GCA_013203845.1. GTDB lineage: Bacteria > Planctomycetota > Planctomycetia > Planctomycetales > Planctomycetaceae > JABMPE01. Next base: position 39,550 of record JABMPE010000139.1, read on the forward strand.
CGCAGCGTGTGAACTTCTCGCCAACTTCTGCAATGACGGAACGATTTCGTCAGCGGCTTTGATCGCTGGCCGAGGTGCCCTCACGGTTCAACCTCAGCTCTTCGGAAAACACTCACTCGGCGGAGAAGAGCCGCTTCGTGACGACGCCATGTTTCTGGTCGCGTCGATTACGAAGCCGATTGTCGCTTCGGCGGCGCTGCTGCTGGTTGAGCGTGGCCTGCTCACGCTCTCCGACAAAGTTACGGACTACATCCCCGAATTCGGAAAAAACGGGAAGAATGCCGTCCGCATCCGTCACCTGCTCACCCACACGTCCGGCCTGCCGGATATGTTGCCGGACAACGTCGCTCTGCGAAAAAGCCATTCACCACTGTCAGCCTTTGTCGAGGGCACGTGCGAGGTGGAACTTGATTTCCCCGCTGGTCGCGGAGTCCGCTATCAAAGCATGGGCTTCGCGATACTGGGCGAAATCATTCAGCGAGTCAGTGGCGTCCCGTGTGCCGACTTTGTGCGTCGAGAAATCTTTGAACCGCTCGGGATGACCGACTCGTGGGTCGGACTTCCCGACGACGCTTTTGACGGCGATGCTCCAATCGTCGATCGCATTACGGAAGTGCTGGTTCCCGACGACATGATCGGGCAGGACTGGAACTGGAACGGTCGCTACTGGAGAACGCTGGGCGCTCCGTGGGGCGGGCTGATCACAACACCTGCGGATCTGGCTCGCTTCTGCCAGATGATGCTGGGCCAGCCGACCTCACGTGCTCAGGTTCTGTCGCCAGCGACCATTCGAGCCGCCACGCGAAACCAACTGGAAGTGATGGCCGATGTTCCGGAAATCGACCGCCGAACTCGTCCGTGGGGACTCGGCTGGAGGCTCAACTGGCCCGCCCACAGTGCGAACTTTGGCGACTTCATGGGAAGTCGGACTTACGGACATTGGGGAGCGACTGGTACAGTCCTCTGGATTGATCCCGACCAGGATTCGTTCGCCGTGCTGCTGACGACCAAACCGCAGGAACCACAGGGGACGTGGCTGGCTCGAGTGTCCAATGCCGTCACGGCTTCCTTTCTCGATTGATATCCCGCAGCAATCCCGCTGCATGTTTTGTTCGAATTTCAATGGGTGGCGGGGGCCAGGCTTGTGAACCCCTCGAAAATACCTGTAATCAAATTCGATTTACTCGCAGCCCACCGGCTGAAAATTACCTGGCGACTTCAAACTTCTCTCGCCAGCAGAAGGCAACGAAACGGAGTTCACAATGTCGATGAATTTTGGCGAAGGCGAGTTTCCAGACGCCGCCACCATGCGAGGCCGTGACTGGCCCGCACTGACTCAGTTCTGCGTAATCATCGAGAACCGGGTCGGCAGCCTGAACCAGTTGATGCAGCATCTCGAACGTCACGACGTGCGGATTATCGCTTTGAGCATCGTCGACACGATCGACGTCGCCATCGCCCGAGTCATGCTCGACCAGGTCGAACGCGGGCGCGAGCTGTTTGAACTGTCCGGCTTTACGTTCTTTGAAAACGAAGTGCTGGGCGTCGAACTGCCCGACCACCCGCAGCCGTTTGTCGCCGTGCTGTCGACCTTGCTCCAGGCGGAAGTCAACGTCAACTACATGTACCCGCTGCTCTACCGCCGCGGCGGTCACTGTTCCGTCGCCGTCCACGTTGAAGACCTGGACACCGCCACGAAAGTGCTTCGAGAAAAAAACTTCCAGCTCATCAGCGAAAACGACCTGACGAACGACGACGAGCACTTCGGTTAAGGAATTACATTCAAATCAATCTTCCGCCCCGAGTGTCATGCCCCCGCAGGCGGGCACACAGTTACAGCCTGTTTTCTGGATTCCCGTTGGGCGGGAATGACGCAGCTTTACCCACCGATGGATCTACCAATGAGCGATGACCTTCCCAACTGCCCGGAATGCAACTCGGAATACACTTACCTGGACGGCACGATTTACATCTGCCCGACATGCGCTCATGAATGGATGCCGTCGGAAGCGAATTCATCAGACGAAAAAGTTGTGCGAGACGCCAACGGCAACATTCTTCAGTCCGGCGACTCGGTCACGGTCATCAAGGACCTGAAGGTCAAAGGCTCGTCGCTGGTCGTGAAGGTCGGAACCAAAGTCAAAAACATCCGCCTTGTCGACGGCGACCACGACATCGATTGCAGAATCGACGGCATCGGAGCCATGCAGCTCAAATCCGAATTCGTCAAGAAGGCGTAATCTCGCACAGTCAGTCTCGCCGGGGCATTTCGACGCACCTCGCGTGCGGCTCCGGCGATGGGGCCGTCAGGAACGCTCGCGTTTGTCATTCGCGGGAATGCGACCAGTGATGTTGATGGAAATGCGCGCCTCAGGAAATCGTGATCGCCGCTACGTCGGGTGGCCCGACCAGTTGCGGCTGTGTGTCTAATGTGCAGAGTGTCGCGTCGTCAGCTTTTGACCAGTCAGGATGCGGTGCGCTTGATCGTACACGAACGATGCGGCATCCTTTCGCGACGCGACCCAGCCATTCTGGCCGGGCCACCCAGTGCTGTCAGTTGAACTGGCTCTTTTAATAGTGAACGGTGCGGAACAGATTCCGGCACGGTGATTTGCCATTTCGCTTGTGCTTCCCACGTTATCCTTGAGGGGCCTGTTTTATGATCTGTGTCTCAATCACGCCGGAACATCGGACTCTCGCAAAGGTCGACCTGTTGAATGCCGCGCGAGAGGCTGATCTTGTAGAGCTCTGCCTGGACCGTTTGACGGGGCCAGTCGACCTGAAGGGCCTGCTCGATGATGTCGATAAGCCAGTGATTATTTCCTGTCGTCGACCACAGGATGGAGGGGCATGGTCAGGAACTGAAGATGAACGATTCGGAATCCTGCGTCAGGCCATGATGTCCGGCGCTAAGTATGTCGAGATCGAAGCGGACATTGCTCACGAACTTTCGAGAGCAGGTGCTGCTCAGCGAATCATCAGCTATACCAGCCTGCGAAAGCCGCTGACGAATGTGCCTGAGATGATAGACCGGGCGGCTGTGCTGGGCGGTGATGTGGTGAAGTTCACATGGCCGACACCGACGTTTGACGCGGCCTGGCCACTGCTTGCTGCTGTGAGCCGAAAATGTACTCTGCCCGTGGTCGGCGTCGGGATTGGTGCAGCCGGACGTACCTTTTCACTGCTGGGACGGAAGTACGGGTCGCCGTGGATGTACGCTGCGCTGGAAAAGGGGATGGAATCTCATGACGGTCAAACGACCGTCAGTGAATTCGATGAGTTCTATTCGTGGCGTGACATCAATTCTCGAACACAGTTTGTGGGAATCGCTGGCTTTGGCGCATCGAAGTTGACCACGGTCCGTCTGTTGAACGCCGCATTCCGTGAACTGGAACTGAATACTCGTTGTGTGCCAATTGAGATTGGCGATTTAAGTAAGCTCCGGCAAATGCTTGATCTGCTTCACGTTAACGCGATGCTCGCGAGCAGTCATATGGGCGAATATCTCCTGCCGCTGGCTCAGCATGCCGAAGAAGCGGCGCGAGTTGGTACGAATTGTGATCTGCTTCTGAAAAAGCCCGACGGCTGGCATGCCTACAACCTGGTCTGGCGAGGTGTGCTTCGGATTCTGGAAAAGACGCTGCGTCGCCTGTCTTCCAAAGGAGTCGCTCTTGATCGCCGGAATATCCTGGTACTG
>JABMPE010000140.1 GCA_013203845.1 Rhodopirellula sp.
GCCGGGATCCGCAACTCAGCCACGTACAGCCCGAATCCATCTTCCTCGTACCGGAATTCCAGATCGTCGATTTCGATCATTGAGATGACTATTCGGCTGGACTGTTGACGATGAAGCGGGGACAGTTTCAAGCAGTGTGCCGCGGCACAATCCGGTTCTCAACTGACGATGCCACGACTCTCCCTGCAGGCTGAAACGAGCACCTCGCTGTTCCGGCAACAGTGAGTTTGGACTGCCGGAACCACGCAGTGTTCGTTCCAGCCTGTTTTTTGTCAGGTCATCTCAATGAATGGGCAACCAGGACCATTGACGAGTGAAGAGATTGAGGCACTTCGACCGTGGAAGCGCTGGTTCATTGGCGCGTTGGTGTTGCTCGGTTGTTCAGACGGTGCCATCCTCTTATACGTGTGCCTTTCAGTGAAGCCTAACTTGTGGCTTCTTTTCGGATGGATTGGCGGCAGCTCCGTCGCCTTGCGTTTTGGTCCTCGTTTCGCGAATCGTCGTGCTGATCAAATCATTAAGTCCGTGTCTGATGAAAACAGCCAAACGCCATGACTCGGCGTACAAAAGCTTTTGATCTCCCTGTAGGCTGGAACGAGCGCCGCGCTGTTCCGGCAAATTTGAGCTTGGACTGCCGGAACAACGCAGTGCTCGTTCCAGCCGACTTTTCCTATCGAGTAGAACAGAAGCGTGATTGGTCAGCTGCTTCATCGTCGCCCGCCTCAGAGTTGATTTCAGTAACAAGACAAACGTATCCTGCCCAACGTGAGCCCTGCATTAACGACAGGGTTGTCATAAAGAACCCCGTTTGGCGGCCTCAGAATGCAGACCCGCACCGTCACATCTGACGACATTGAGCGGCAGTTCATTCTTGAGTGGGCAGTACTGCATGCAAAAGGTCGCCGCCGTTACATTGTCCTTTGGGGTGTTCTTCCCTGGGTTGCCGTATTTTCCATCCTCAGGGCAGTTGTTGAGCATTTCTTAAACAGCCCGAGTTGGTGGATTCATATCGCGTTCATGGGTCCTTTTGCGGCTGCAGCAGGCGTATTTATGGGCAACGTTTCTCGGAAGGAAAACGAGAAGAAGTACGCCGATTTGTTGCAAAAGTACGGGGACACCCAACTGGATCATGGCCGTTGAGGGACCGCGTCGGCCATGTTTCCCGCTGGGCGTGTGTAGGTCATCATGTATCAACGCACTGACACAATCGAGAATCCTCACGACCATGACGTCGATGTGTGGTTCGAGCCTTGGGGGATTCCGCACAAGCAACATTGAGTTCGGAGTGGCGGAACAACGCTGTGCTCGTTCCAGCCTGTATTTCTATCCACGGGTTCACGTTATGCGATATCGTTTTGCCTGCTTAATCGCTATTTTTTTTGTCGTTTTCGCTTGGATCTTTCTGGCATCAGCCGAACTCAAGCGGCTCACTCCGCCAGAAACCGCAACTAACATTCGATCGTTCGCTGAATGCATGCCGAAACCACAACGCGTTGCGAGAATCAACGACGCTGGTAAAACAAGAATCGTCTGGATTGGTGACACGGCGTCATGGGCGCTGCCTTCGGGACCATCGTGTTACATTTTTGATGCTTCAGGCAAACTCATTGAATGGAACGCGACGACCGGAGATGGTGAGCCAACAACGAGATATCTTCAGCAAGCATATCAATCACCTCCAATGACTGTTCAAGACGCGTCTGGATACGGTACCGGTACATTCGAAAATTGACGTCAAGCAGGATTGACTGTGCCGACCAAAAGGGGTTTCCGGTTCGATCGCAAGAGTTTTCAGAAGATCGTCAGGCACTGCCGGGCCTGTTGAATTGATTGGATGCACTTCTTCTTGAGGGTTCACACGATGCGACTTCACTTTGTCTGCATGATAATGGCGATTCAGGCTGGCCAGTTCGTGATGTCGTACGTCGCCGTTCGTGCCGAAGAGATTTCGCCTCATCTGACGTTTCATCCAAGAGCGGTCAACGGTGTCGTCGTTGGCGACAAGTCCGAATCTGTGGCCGTGTATTCAGCTCCGAAAGCGACGACTCGCGGCGTATCGACTGTGTTGCTGACTGAGCATCGTCGGGACGTTGTCACGGCAGCCGAGGACGTGATTGCTGCGGGAGCGAAAGTTGTTGCTCCTGAAGCCGAACGGGAACTGATCGAAACTCCGCATTCTTTCTGGGAGTCATTCTGGACGAAGCGGTTTCATGATTACGCTCAGCAGTCCACGAAGATTCTGACCGAGCCGCTTAAGGTGGATCGTTGGGTCAAAGAGGGCGACGCGCTGGATGCTGGTGGCGTGTCGTTTCGGGTTCTGGAAACGCCGGGGTTCACTCGCGGAGCCGTGTCGTATGTTGCCGATATTGATGGGAAACGAGTCGCGTTCACGGGCGACCTGATCTATGGAGACGGCCAGCTCTTCGACCTCTACAGCTTTCAGGACACGATCCCTGAGGCGAAGATCGGCGGCTATCACGGTCACGCGGCCCGGCTCGCGTTGCTGATTCCCAGTCTGAAAAAGATCGCCGCCGAGAAGCCGGGTCTGATTATTCCCGCTCGCGGGCCGGTGATCCGGAACCCGCAGGAAGCCATCGCCAAGCTGATCGGTCGTGTCGAGGCGTACTATCGAAACTACCTGTCGACGAACGCTCTGAACTGGTACTTCAAAGAGGAGCGGATGACGATCAAAGGCCGACGCGTGCTCGGCCAGGACGCCGACGTCAAACTGATGCCGCTATCCGTGTATGAGAAAACTCCCGACTGGATCTGGGAGAACTCGACCAGCCGCCTGCTGATCTCCGACGACGGTCACGGATTTCTGCTCGACTGCGGCTATCAGCGAGTCATTGATGGCGTGAAGCAGTTGATGAAAGACGGACTCGTCAAACAGGTCGATGGCATCTTCGTGACGCATTACCACGACGATCACACGAATATGGTGCAGGCCGCCGCCGAAGAATTCGGCTGCCCGATTTACGCGACGCTGGAATACGAGGATATCCTCGAAAATCCCGGCGCGTACCACATGCCCGCGACGACAGACAACGCGATGAAGGACGTGACCGGCTTGAAGAGCGGGCACAAAATGAAATGGAAGGAGTACGAACTGGAGTTTCAGTTCTACCCCGGTCAGACGCTTTATCACGGAGCTCTGTTAGTGCATCGAAACGGTGGCACGCCGTACTACTTTGTCGGCGACGCCTTCTCGCCGTCGGGCATGGACAACTACTGCCTGCTCAATCGCAATCTGCTGCACGACGACACCGGTTACCCGTTCTGTCTGAAGAAGGTCCGCAAACTTGGCTCTGACTACTGGCTGATCAACGAACACATTCCGTACGTGTTCCGGTTCTCGGAAAAGGAACTCGACTACCTCGAAACGAACCTGCAGAAACGGAAAGAGATCCTCGACGAACTGCTCCCGTGGGACGACATCAACTACGGCATCGACGAGCAATGGGCGACGTTCTATCCTCGTGGAGTCTCGGCAAAGGTTGGAGAGCCGATCGAGTTACAGGTTCGCATTCTGAATCACTCGCCGGTCGCTCGAACGTTCACGGTGACTCCACGTAAATCCCGCGGCGTCGACGTTCTGAGCAAACCGCAGGAGATCACGCTTCAGCCGCGGCAATCAGGATCGGTGCCGGTCACGGTCTCCGTTTCGAAGTCCGAGCCGCTGCCGGGAACGTTCGTCGTGACGGCGGACATTGACTCCGACGGAATGCACTTCCTCAGTTGGGCCGACGCTGTTATCCGAATCGAAGACTGAGGGTTTCTGTCATCATGGTGACGGGAGACAACCACGAAAGACACGAAATGACACGAAAAAAGCAGCATCGTTTTCGTGTCGTTTCGTGTTTTTCGTGGTTGTTGTTTTTGAGAGCATTGCTTCTGTTGTTCTGCGGAATTGTCGCGCGTGACTCTTCCGTGTTCGCGCACCCGATTTCTCTCACCGAATCAGTGGTTGACGTTCAGTCGGATCGAGTCAACGTTGAGTTGAAAGTTCTCGTGGAAGACCTGGTGCTTTACTACCCGGTCAGCGCCGACGAGCGGGATGTTTATCCGGCAGAGGCGCTTCGCAAAGCCTCGCAGTCTCATCGTGAGTTCGTGCTGGCGGGACTGAAACTGCTGAACGAACAAGGCGATCAGCTATCGGGCGAAATTGTCGAGGTCGACGTGTCCCGAATCTCCAGCCAGGGAGTCGCTCTGACCGACATCAAACAGATCTCGGTCACGTATTCGCTGCGATTTTCTACGGAAGAGAAGCCGGGATTTCTGACCGTCTCACAGACGTTCGGCGGTGAGAAAGCGATTCTGCCCGCGATGATGGATTGCCAGGTCAAACAGCTGGGAGTCGTCCTGGACGTGTCGCAGCCGCTACTGAGTGGGCAATCGCTGACGACTCGGTTTGACTGGACGAAGCCGCCGACACCACCGAAGAACTGGCGTGAACTGCAGCAGCGTCGCAGTGAACGACTCAAGCAGCAACTCGGCATCGCGAGTTACAGCGGGCTGTACTCGTTTTTCTATATCACGCCTCAGGAAGTGCGGCACGAGATTCTTATCCCGCTACTGACGCTCGACGAGTGGATCTCCATCAAAAGAGCAGATCGAGAGTTTCTCGACGTGCCGGAACAGCAAGCGGCCACGAAACAGGTGGCGGATTTCTTCCGAAAGGGGAACCCCGTTTTGATTAACGGAGTTGTCGTCAGGCCGGTTGTGACTCGTGTGAATTTCTTTGGACTCGATATTCGCGACTTCGCCATGAACGCGGAGCCGCGTCGAGTCAGCGTCGCGCAGGCTCGCGTCGGAATCATGCTGAGCTACCCCTCAGAATCCCGTCCGACAAAGGTCGTCGCGACGTGGGAGACGTTTAATAAGTACGCACCGTTTCTGAAGTCGATCGTCTACGAATTCGATAAGGCTCCGGTCGAACATTTCTTCCGACCTGACGAGCGTATCTTTCAGTGGTCGTCGGAATCCGCGTCGTCTGAAGTCGGGTCTCTGTCCGATCAGATTCAACTGGCCAGCGTGAAAAGTAACGGTCGACGGCCAGCCGCGGCAGATGCCAAACAGATTTCGTCGGCACTGATAAAGAACGTGTATCAGGCGTTTGACTTCCACGGAGAAAAAGAGACCTACGATGCGCTCGAAACCGCGGTTGAAGGTTCATTGCTTCGAACGCTGTATCTCCAGATTCGCCGATCATTGCTGATGGCGGAACAGGGTGGCGCAAGGTCGCGGGTGCTGGACGTCAAACCTGTGTCGGGCCGTTTCGCGGGAGAACCAACGGCGACCGGTTTCGACATGGAATATCGCTGGCGCGTCGTGGGCTCGGTCGAACACTGGGGGCATATCCACACTCGCGAACACGAGTATCTCGCGACGCTTTCCGTGCAGGCCACTGGCGGACAGTGGAAACTGCATGCGGTGAAGTTTCTCAGCCAGAAGCGCGTGGGCTTTGAGACACGCTTGCGTCAATGATGGTGCGAAACGTTGCCGACTCGTGACTGGTTGGCCATAGCCGAAGAGAACCAGCATCGGCAACAGATGATGCATGCACTGAGCGTCTATCTTTGACTCTGTAAGAATCGAAGCCAGCCCGCAATGTCTGGTAGCTCAATTGACAGAGGGGACCGAACACGAACAGACACAGGCAAAAGTCTACAATTTCAAAAACGGCTTAACCGGACTGATGTGTACGACCGATACATCTGACAAAGTTGAGCAATACCGCCGGTTGTCATCTGCACAAGCTGCGTGTTCCCTCGCATCCTGAACATTATATCCGTTATAGATTCACAGACCAATCGCCCTGACAGTGTACACATATTTCGAATCAGTCTTCGGCTTCAATTCCGAGGGTGGTGCCCAGCCTGTGCTCCGATGAAAACGCGATCTGAAAGGAATCAGATGATGGCAAGAACCACAGGCTCAGGCTGGTTGAGGAGAAGCGACCGCCGACGACGAAAACGCCGCGACCACCGCGCTGGCGTGGCCTTGATTGAGCGACTGCAATCTCGCACGCTGCTCTCCGGCACCGGTCTGGCTGTCGAAATCACCGACGGAACACTCTTCGTGCGTGATGAATCAGCGGGCGACGACAACCAGATCACCATCCGAGTACTGGAAGACCGTGTTCAGATTGTCGATTCAGTGGCGGAAGCCACCGTTGCCACTGGCACTCAGATCGACGCTCACACGGTCGAGGTGCCTCTGGATCAGATCACAACCCGACGCGTCGCCACTTATGGCAACGCTGGCGATGACACGCTGACCGTGGAAACGCGAGACGGCATTTCGCTGGCGTTCTCATTTGCGGGCGGCGACGGCGACGATTCCTGGAATGTAGCTGGCACCGCTGCCGCCGACCAGATTGACCTCGCCTTAGAACCAATCCCCGGTGCCGCTATCAGCGTCACGGAACAGGCATGGATCGATACGGGCCTGGCCGGTTTTGAAAATGAGTTATTGGTCGACGATGATCATCGACTAGTGTTTGTCAGCGGCGGCACGAATGACAGCAGAATCGCGGTGTTTGATTTTGACGGAAATCGAGTTGGCACGATCGACGACGTGCCGGGCGCGAGGGGCATTACTCTGCGTGGCGATGAGTTGTTTGTCGCCGTAAGAAATGAGGGTGCGGTTGACGTTATTCACATTCCAACGTTGACTAAGACTCGTCGATATTCGCTGGGTGAGGGTGTGCTTCCAACGAGTCTTGCGTTTGCAGGTGGCGATCTCTTCGTTGCCCAGCATACGGACTATTACAAGAACTTCGACGTCGGAAGACTGAATTTGGAAACGGGCGATTACTCGCTGGCATTCGGTCAGAGGGAGTTCACCAATGCGAAACTGTATTCCGATCCGGGCGATGCGGCGATTCTATTTATTGCGGAAACCGGTGGCTCTCCTTCATGGGCCGATCGATTTCGCGTTGAAGGCGATTTGATAACAGAGCTTGATGGAATTGGTGCCGGGTCAAATCTGAGAGACCTTGCCGCTTCACCCGACTCTGATCATGTCTGGACGGCAGCGGGAAGTCCGTACGAGATCAGGGAAAGTCTGCCTGACTCGATCGTCACCACTTACGCAACAGGTGCCTATCCCCGATCAGTCTCGTACTCACCGGCTGATGGAGGGATCATCGTGGCGGCCAGCACGGTTTCAGGCGGAACCGTTCACGTCTTTCAGCGTGGGAACTCCGACGCGCTGTTTACATCGCGGATTGGGTCCATGAGCAGCGTCCGGGTTGACGCTCTTGCAACACGGATATTCGGTCTGCTGGAGAACCAGCAACTTGTCGTCACGAAGCTTTCGAATCGAGCGGCTTCCGTTGACGGGACTACTTCACTGGGGATCGGACCGGGAATTGAGCTGCTGTCCATTGATTCCGACGACGACGACGACCGAATCATGGCGAACGGCATTCCAGCAGGGGTCACTCAGCTGGTCGTTAATGGTGGCAGTGGTGACGATCTGGTGCTCGGTTCCGGTGGAAATGACCAGCTCTCCGGCGGCGCTGGCAGTGACACGTTGATTGGTGGTGCGGGTAACGATTCACTATCCGGCGGCGACGGAAATGACACTCTGCGAGGCAGTGCCGGACGTGATCACCTTGATGGTGGAACAGGTGACGATCGTCTCTACGGCCAGTCGGGCGCCGACGTTCTGATTCAGTCAGTTGGAGACAATCACCTGGACTGGATGGACGGAGGCGGCACGAGTCAGGACACACTGCGACTGATCGGTGACGGCGCATCGCTTGATCTCGACAGTATGCAGAGTCGACGAATCACGAGTGTTGAAGTGATCGATCTTCGAGCCAGCGGGCGACAGACGCTCTCGTTCAGTCCGGCTTCGCTCACCGCTGGTGGAATTGATGCGGCTCGGCTTACGGTCAACCGGTCAAGTGCCGATGTTGTGGAACGCGGAGATGGCTGGGCATCACAGCCCGATCTGCGTCTGTCTCCGGAGATTGCCTTCCAGCAGTTCACGGCCGGTGGCAGAGAACTCCGCATTGAACGCGCCGCTTTAGCGGACGTCCATTTCGACTTTGGCGATGCGCCGATCAGTTACGATAGCGCCGCAGATGGCCCGGCCGCGCACCGGGTTGTCGCTGGCGGACCCCGTTTGGGCCGACTCTATGATTACGAGACCGCTCCCCACACAAGCGACGATGCTTCAGGCGATGGAATCGAAGAAGACGGAGTTCGATTCTCACCGGAGTTGTACACCGTCTCTGGCGAGTCAACTCGCGGTACTGCGATTGTAGCTGTCAGCATCAATACTCAGCTCGACGCGTGGATTGACTTCAACGCGGACGGCGACTTTTCAGACCCCGGTGAGCAGATCGCCAGCAGTTTGGCACTTTCTGCTGGCGACAATCTCGTGGATTTCACGGTCCCTGGTGATGCAGTGGTAGGGCCGACATTCGCAAGATTCCGTGTCAGCACTGATGGTGGCCTGACACCATCCGGAATCGCGCCGGATGGCGAAGTGGAAGACTATGCCGTCAGTATTCGCGCGGGGACGGAGCCAGCACGGCAGACGTTACTTCTACCGAGCGGTGGAGGAGAGTTTCGCGTCTCAACCATTGACGACTTCATCGAGCTGTCGCGTGGAGCGGATTTAATAAACCGTCTGCCGGTCGGGATGGTGTCGGAGCTGATCATCCTGGGGTCAAGCGATTCAGATGATCTCACGATCAATTCGTTGCCGGACAGTCTCGATGGGCTGGTGACAGTCCGCGGCGGGATGGGCAATGATCAGATTCGGGCAGACGGTCTGACCATCAGCATTCGAATTGATGGTGACAATGGCTGGGATACGATTTCAGGTGGAGCGGGCTCCGACACGATCGACGGCGGAACAGGGAACGACCTGCTGATCGGCGGTGACGGCAATGACCGAATCGAGGGTGGTCGTGGCCAGGACACTCTTTCGGGCGGAGCCGGAAACGATGTTCTTCTGGGGCAATCCGCGCGAGACACGTTGTTTGGCGGCGGCGGAATCGACCAGCTGAACGGAGGAGGCAGCGCGGACACGGTTGTTGATACTGGAGACAACGACTTCGTGCTGACCGCCGGGATGCTTTCGGGTGTCGAAATTGATCAGCTGACGTCGATCGAGTTGGCTCGTCTGACGGGAGGAGACGGGCACAACCGCATTGACGCGTCCGCATTTCCAGGCAGCGTGACACTGTCTGGAGGCATGGGCAACGACACGCTGATCGGTGGCAGCGGCGACGATGTCATTCTTGGTGGTGGTGGGCGGGACTGGGTCGAGGGCGGAGCCGGAAACGACCGTGTCTTCGGGCAGGGCGGCAGTGGTGACACGATTCGTGGTGGCACCGGTCAGGACACGCTCAGCGGAGGAACCGGGCGTGATACGCTGTCCGAAATCGATGTGGTGAGGATTTCGGTCTGGGAATTCGTCTCGTACCGAGTAGTCGGAGCGACTCAGGATGTCAGTCAAATTCCGAATGGCGACATCGAAATGGCAGTCCTGGTCGGGACCAGCGGCGACGACATCCTGGACGCTCTGCAGTTTCCTGGTTCTGTGACGCTGCTGGGTGGCGACGGTGACGATCAACTGAGTGGATCTGACACCGCGGCAGACGTGCTTCGAGGAGGGGCAGGAAACGACCAGCTGGCTGGTTTCGGCGGAGATGATCTGCTGTTCGGCGACGAGGGTGACGACCTCCTGAATGGAGGGGCCGGACATGACACACTTCGCGGCGGCGACGGTCTTGATACTGTCACCGACGATTTCAGCGGTGTGTACGAAATAAACGCGAACGATTTCAAGCCGTACGGAGACGGAGACGGGCCGACGTCTTCAATGCCTGATGCCGATTTTGAGCAGGCTGAGCTGTATGCCTGGGATGGAAGCCGAGTCAACGCCATTGATGCCAGCGAATTTCCAGGGCCTGTCACCCTCGCAGGCGCGGGCGGGACTGACATTCTGATCGGCACGGTGTACGACGACCTGCTGATTGGATTTGGTGGTAATGATGGACTCGATGGACTTGCCGGTAACGATAGTCTGGTTGGCGGTGACGGAAACGACACGATCTTTGGCGACATCGGCGACGACACGATCAGTGGTGGGGACGGTGATGATCTCCTCGACGGCGACGACTTTGAGAATCTCACACTGACCGACGACGGAAACGCTGACTCTATTGATGGCGGTGACGGTCGCGATACGCTGTGGGGCGGCCCGGGCAACGACATCCTGAACGGCGGTGCCCAGGACGATGTTCTGATGGGTCGATCCGGTGACGACCAGCTGAATGGTGGGACCGGTGTGGACACGCTCGCGGGTGGCAGCGGTAGTGGCCCTGACGCGGGTGACCTGTTCGACGCGGCGGATGAGATTGACGAAGCCTTCACGATTGACTGGTACAGCCTTCTGCCGACGATCTGAGGCATGAACCGACTTCAGCAGGCCTCTTCCGAACCGGCCCGCGGAATGTTCAGACGGCGGTGGTCGAAGCTTAGTCATTCTTTGACGCCTCGACCCACCTTCGCTGATCGCACGATTGAATCAATCGTTGCGCGTTGACGCTTGCTTTGGTACTGTAGACTCGGGAACCTCACCCAGCGTTGCGTTAGTCTGTTGCGGCACATTGGGTGCCGCAACAACTGTTTTACAACCTGGATGGGACTTCCGTTATGAGTAGATCGTTTGTCGTTCGGTGTGTTGCTTTGCTGGCCGTTTGCGCGGGAAGTTCCGTAGCAATGGCCAATGTTCGCTTGCCGAAGATTTTCAGCAATCACATGTTGCTGCAGCGAGGCCTGGAAGCTCCCGTCTGGGGCTGGGCGGACGCCGGTGAAGAAGTCACCGTGCAGTTTGCTGGACAGTCGAAGACGGCAACCGCTGACGCGAACGGAAGCTGGATCGTTCGTCTGTCGTCGCTGGAAGCCAGTGACGAACGTCGTGATCTGGTTGTTAAAGGAAAGAACACCATCACGCTGTCAGACGTGCTGGTCGGTGACGTCTGGATCTGCTCCGGGCAATCGAACATGGAATGGTCGACAAACTCGGTCATTGATGCAGGCACAGAAGTCTCGCGGGCCAACTATCCGGAAATTCGGCTGTTCGATGTTCCAGGTCATACCACGTCGGCGACAGCACAAAGCGATGTACCCGGCGGAAGCTGGCAGCACTGCACGCCTCAGTCAGTCGCTGGCTTTTCGGCGGTCGGATATTTTTTCGGACGACACTTCCATCGCGAAACCGGAGTTCCTGTCGGACTGATCGGCACAAACTGGGGCGGTACTCGGATTGAGCCGTGGACGCCGCCTGTTGGTTTTCGGTCGGTACCGGAGTTGAAAGCAATTGCCGATCAGGTCGACCGGTTTGATCCGACAACCGAAGCCGGCAAGGCAACGTGGGAAGTTCACCTGAAAAACGTGGAAGCCTGGATCGCGAAGACCCGATCGGCACTGGCTGCGGGAAATGGTGTCAGCAACGCGCCGCAGACACCGGGTTTCACCGGAGGTGGCGACCCGACAGCGATCTACAACTCGATGGTCCACGGACTGGTTCCGTACGGCGTGCGAGGAGCACTCTGGTACCAGGGCGAATCGAACGGCAGTGAAGGCGTGTCGTACTTCCACAAAATGCAGGCGCTGATCGAAGGCTGGCGGAAGGTCTGGGGACAGGGTGACTTCCCGCTTTACTTCTACTTCGTGCAGCTCGCCGATTTTCAGCAACCCAATGACAATCCAGCGGGAGGAGACGGCTGGGCGCGGCTGCGGGAAGCTCAGCTGCAGTCGCTGACAATTCCTCACACAGGCATGGCCGTCATCACCGACATCGGAGCCGCCAACGATATTCACCCTAGGAACAAGCAGGACGTGGGATACCGCCTCGCGCTGTGGGCTCTGAGAGATGTCGCGAAGAAAGACATTGTTCCCAGCGGTCCGCTGTTCAAAGGAATTAAAGTTGAAGGCTCAGCCATCCGAGTCCACTTTGACCATGCTGCCAATGGCCTGATTGTTGGCGCGAGGAAGAACGGACTGGAGCCAACTCCCGAAGTCAAAGACGGTACGTTGAAACGTTTCGCCATCGCCGGTGAAGACAAGCAATGGCACTGGGCCGATGCGAAAATCGACGGAGACACGGTTGTCGTGTCGTCGAACGAAGTGCCGAAGCCAGTCGCCGTTCGGTACGGATACACGATGAATCCGGAAGGTGCGAACCTTTACAACAAAGAAGGTTTGCCGGCATCTCCATTCCGATCGGATGACTGGTAACTCTCCCGCTGGCAAACGACGCGTGGTTTCGCTCACGGTCTGAAATCTTTCAGACCGGAGCGACTGCAGCGAGCACAAAGCCGGCCACAATGACCAGCCAGACGATTCCCAGGGCGTGCCAGAACCAGGCACAGAACGTCACTCCCCAGGAATACTCATGGTCGTAGCGGTCGGCCAGTGCCTGCAGCAACACGAAGGCGACGAACAGCAGCGCGACAATGAAATGGATTCCGTGCATCAGAGCGAATGCGAACGCTCCATCACGGAGTCCTATTCTTTGCGCCGCCGCTTTCTGAGGGAGCAGGCACCACAGCCCCTGCGTCTGAAAGATCACGAACGCAATGCCGACGAACAGTGACTGGAGCATCCGGCGGCGAAACAGACGCTGCCGTTCGCAGCGAACGTGGTAGCTGGCTGTCTGAAGCGTCACACTGCCGAGCAGAAGCAGGATCGTGCTGGCAGCAAACGCCGGAGGAAACAGAAAATGATTTTCTGTCGGAACGAACGAACTGATCGCAATCATCAGCCACGCACCGCCGATTGAAACGGCCAGCGTCACCGCCGAGAGCAGGAAGAAGCACAGCGCGAGATTACTCCTCCGCTGCAGGAATCGGTTCAGTCCGTTTCGGGACTCGCGGGTCCACATGATGAATTCTCGAAATCCTGAAGTGCCGCTACCGTCAGGTGGTGCGACTGCTTTGAAGTCGAAGTCTTGTCACCAGCCCTCAATTTCGGAAGCGTACGCGACAGCTTCCCGGTCGCTTGCGGTGACGGACGACCGACCGATAAAGTCATGGTCGTGTTACCTCTCTTGCCGGTTCTTCCGAAAGTGGTGCAACGCATTGCCGTTCTACGAAGGCAGAGGGATCGCCCAAGTTTGCGGACGCCAGGTTTCGACGATGACAGAAGCTTTCCAACCTCGGCACAGTTCGGGAGTATCCTCCGCTCCTTCAGGCCGTCCATTGTTCGCTCAGGCTCACTCGCAGTTCGCGAGCATCGTCGCGATGAACACTGTTCTGAATCACGAAACTGCCTACAAATCAGTAAGCGTTACGACTCGCCCACCCAGGTCTCAATCAAGAAGAAGCAGATGATTAACCTCAGAGATTTCTCGATGGCTGTGTTTGCCCGAGGTGTTCAACGTGTTTCCGTTTTCGCCGCGTTGCTTTTGGTAGCTAGCGGTTCGGCTCTGACCGCCTCAGCTGCCGATGTGCCGCTGGGCCTCAAGCCTGTGCCGGTTCCGAAAGACAATCCTCAAACCACTGAAAAGATTGCCCTCGGTAAGCAGTTGTACTTCGACAAGCGACTTTCCAAAGACAACACGGTTTCGTGTGCCAGCTGCCACGCTCCCGAACTGGGATTCAGCAACGGCGATCGATTTGCGACCGGAGTCGGCGGTGCCAAAGGCGGGCGCAGCGCCCCGAGCGTCATCAATTCCGCGTACTACGCTCAGCAGTTCTGGGACGGCCGCGCGGCTTCGCTGGAAGAACAGGCTCTGGGCCCGATTGCCAACCCAATCGAAATGGCACTTTCCATTGAAGACGCCGTTGCAAGGTTGAATAAGATCGCTGGCTACAAGTCTCAGTTCCAGAAAGTTTTCGGGACGGATGCGAATTCAGAAGGAATCGCCAAAGCGATCGCCGCGTACGAGCGAACGGTTCTATCAGGCAACGCTCCGTTCGATCGGTTCAAAGCAGGTGATACGGCGGCTCTGTCGGAAGCAGCTGAACGAGGTCGCAAGCTGTTCTTCGGAAAAGCTCACTGCTCTGCATGTCACGCAGGACCAAACTTCTCAGACCATTCCTATCACAACATCGGCATCGGCATGGACGCGAAGGAGCCGGATAAAGGCCGTGTGGTGGTCAGCAAGCTGGGCGGCGACACGGGATCATTCAAAACTCCCACACTGCGGGAGATCGCTCGCACAGCGCCATACATGCATGACGGAAGTCTGAAAACGCTGGAAGAAGTCGTCGAGCATTACGTCAAAGGCGGTATCGCCAATGAGTGGCTGGACGAGGAAATCTTCCCGCTGCGGCTCAACGCTCAGGACAAGGCAGACCTGGTGACATTTATGAAAGAGGGTCTGGCCAGCCCCGACTATACTGATCACAAAGCTCCCAAGCTGCCTGAATGATTAAAACATGCACATCCGAACTCGAAGTGAACCAGCAGATTGAGCATCCCTCACTGCTTTTTAATACCTGGTGGGAAGTTCCCACCAGGTGAACTCCCCAAACAGAAAGACTCCGCCATGCTTAAGAATCGTATCGCCGCTCTATTCAGCAGCCTCGCGATTGCCGTTGCCTTGAGTGCTTCGGCTCAGGCTGCAGGTCC
Organism: Rhodopirellula sp.; assembly: GCA_013203845.1. Taxonomy (GTDB): domain Bacteria; phylum Planctomycetota; class Planctomycetia; order Planctomycetales; family Planctomycetaceae; genus JABMPE01. Next base: position 14,607 of record JABMPE010000140.1, read on the forward strand.
AAAGTCTGAAGTCGTCGCTGACGGACTCGATAATCCGTCCGGTGTTGCCGTTCAACCGGGAACCGGCCACGTCTTCATTGCCAGTCACACGGGCGTCCACCGCCTTGATCCCAAGTCGGGTAAGCTGACGGCAGAAATCACGGGATATCCGGATCCGACAGACATCTACGGAAAAGGTCCCAAGTATGCAATTGGACCACTGGGTCTGTCGTTCCTCGACCAGAATACCCTCGTCGTTGGCGGCGGCAGCCGCGTCGACGGCGAAGAACTGGTCCGCATCTTCAACGTCGGCGACGAAGCTGCGGCCTCACCGCAAATGGAAAGCAAGGCAGCAAAGACGCTCGGCCCGATTACAGCCAGTGATCAAACAATTAAAGGTGAAGGCAACTTCTATGGTGTCGTCGCAACCGCTGAAGGAATCTTCGTCACCTGTAACGGCGACGACACCAAAGGCTGGATTGCTAAAGCCAGCGTGAAGGATGGCAAAGTCGGTAAGCTCAAGCTGACAATTGCCACCAAAGAAGCCACGGAAGTGGACGCTCCAGGCCCAATCACCACAACGAAAACCGGTAAGGGAATTCTGGTCGGTCAGATCGGTGAAGTCACCGTTCCTGGCGACAGCCTGCTGACGATCTATTCGGCTGGTGGCAAGATGCAGAAGAATCTGAAAACAGGTCTGAACGACATCGCCGGTCTCGCCTGGAGTCCGTCCGGTAAGCTGTTCGCGACAGATTTCTCCTGGGTTGATGCTAAAGAGGGTGGGCTGTTTTCAGTCTCACTTGGCAAGAAGGAAGCAACAGAAGCCACAACGAAGAAGCTGCTGTCGCTCGACAAGCCAACGGCCATTGCCTTTGACGCTGACGGAAACGCCTACATTGCCGTCTTCGGCACCGTCGCTGAAGGTAGCGACAAACCGGCTGGCCAGCTGTTGAAAGTCTCTGGCCTGTAACAAGCGGATTTCCCTTGGCGAATCCAGGATACAACACGTATGACGCGGGCTCGCTCTGATTTTTCAGAGCGGGCTCGTTTCGTTTATCCAGAGGATTCTTCCGCCAAACACCCCAAATCGGGAACTTTCGACGGCTGCCGGCATCCATACCTCAAGTCCTGAGTTTTTCGGCTGGAGACAGTCGTTACAGTCGTGTGCTGGCGACGGTGAACAATGCCAGCTGAAAAGTCGTGCTGCAGGACCACTCACGGTTTGTCTCGTCGCACCGATCCCGTTCCAGTTGAAGATTCGAAGCGATTTCGGTGAGATGGAGTTTATGGATGCTGGGCAATCGTCTGTCGATTTAAGCTTTTTTGAGGATATGAAACATGCTGTCTGCATTCTGGTGGAAGAAAACAGGTCTGACTCGTCATCGTCCAACGCGGCGTGTTCAGCTTTCGGCCACTGAATCGACTACGGCGTCGGTCGCCCGGTTAACCACGTCCGAAAATCTGGAAGACAGAACGCTATTAAGCGTCAATGCTCTGTTCTTTGGCGGAGAACTCGACATCTTCGCCACTCAGAATGACACGATCACGGTTCGAACAGATCCGGCAAATTCTTCATTCGTGCAGGTGCTTGGCAACGGAGTTCCGGTCACTTCCGTGCAGTCGGTGCTGGCGAGTCAGGTTTCCCGCCTGCTGATCGACGCGGGCTCCGGGGACAACGTGGTCAATCTGTCCGGCGTGAACTCGACGTTTTTCACAGCACTTTCCAGTGTGACCGTGGACGGCGGAGACGGAGACGACACGATCTTCGGAACCGCGGACCTGAACGACACCTTGCTGGGCAATGACGGCAACGATTCCATCACTGCCGGAATGGGAAACAACCGCGTTGACGGCGGCGATGGCAACGACGTGATCGACGGAGGCTTCGGCAACGACACACTTAACGGCGGCAACGGGAACGACATGGTTCTGCGGGGTGCCGGCAACGACCGCATTGATGGAGGCAACGGTTCCGACACCCTCTTTGGCGGCGACGGAGACGACACGATCAATGGCGGAGACGGTGCCGACCTGATTGAAGGAGACGCGACAGGATTCGCGGACACGGGGAACGACTCGCTGACGGGCGGATCGGGAGACGACACCATTCGAGGACTCGGTGGAAACGATACCATCAATGGGGAAGCCAACAACGACCAGCTGTTTGGCGGCGATGGCGACGACGTCGTCATTGGTGGCGGTGATCATGACCTGCTTCTGGGAGAAGCCGGCAACGATACGCTCACTGGCCAGAGTGGTCGCGATACGCTCGAAGGTGGAGACGGCAATGACAACCTGGACGGCGGAACCAACAACGATGTTCTGCGCGGCGACGATGCATTCGGTCTAACGTCCGGTAATGACACGCTGAACGGTGGAGCTGACGATGACTCCATCTTCGGAGGGCTCGGCGATGACTACATCATCGGCGGCGGCGGAAACGATTCACTGGAAGGCCACGACGGACAGGACACGATCAACGGCCAGTCCGGTGATGACACGATCTTCGGCGGGGCCGGTGATGATTCGCTGCTTGGCGACACGGGCAATGATCAGATCACGGGAGATGATTCACTTGGTCTCGCAACGGGAAACGATTTCCTGAACGGCGGCGGAGACAACGACACACTCAACGGCGGTAACGGCGATGACAACATCCTGGGTGGGTCAGGCAGCGACGTCCTCAACGGGGATAGCGGAGCCGACACGCTTGACGGACAGGGCGGAGCGGACCTCATTAATGGTGGTCTGGGCGACGACTTGATCATCCGTAGGCTCGGTGGTGCATCGGATACGGTTGCGGGTGGCAGTGGAGGCGACGTTCTGGAACTCCGCGGCGAGTCCAGTAATGACACGGTGACTGTCGGGCAAAGCGGAAGTCAGCTGACGGTAACAGAAGGCGGCGGCACTGTTCTGGTTGGTAACGATGTGGAACGAGTCGTGATCAACGGCTCCACTGGCAACGACACTTTAACAGTGGGCTCAATCGACTCGGTCCCACCCATGGTGCTTGAAGTCAACGGCGAAGCGGGAACGGATACTCTGTCTGCCAGCGGCGCCTTGATCGGAAGAGTGTTCCTGATCATGGACGGCGGGATCGGAAACGACACCATCACCGGCAGCAGCAACGGCGACACACTACGAGGCGGTGATGGCGATGACATGATCAATGGAGGGATGGGCGACGACAGGATCGACGCCGGAAATGGGGACGACATGGCCATTGGCGACTCCGGCAATGACACCATTGACGGCGGATTTGGAAATGACACGCTTAACGGCGGTACTGGAAACGATTCACTGAACGGCGGCTTTGACAATGACGACCTCACCGGCGGCGGCGGCAACGACGCACTGGTTGGCGGTTTTGGCAATGATTTCCTGAACGGCAACAGTGGTCACGACACGTTGATTGGCGATGCCGGTGATGACACCCTGCTGGGCGGATCCGGCAACGATTCAATCTCTGGTGGCACCGGTAACGACCTGATTCGCGGCCAGACTGGCGATGATTCGATCAAGGGGGGAGACGGCGACGACAAGATCACCGGCGACGCGGGACACGATGTGATTCGCGGCAACGATGGTAACGACTTCATCGTGGCTGGTTCCGGTAACGACCTGATCAATGGTGACGACGGAGACGACTCACTGAATGGGAACGCAGGAGACGATGTCATCCTGATGGGTGATGGCGATGACCGGGCGCTGGGAGGATCGGGAGCAGATTCCATTCTCGGTGGCGACGGCAATGACACACTCAACGGCCAGGGCGGCACCGACATCCTCGCCGGAAATCAGGGGACGAATTCCTTCGCTGATCTTTCGGAAGTAGATGAGAGTCTGATGCTCAGTTTTGCAGTCCTTGACGCTCTGAATATTTGAAACGGCTCCTGTGGAACCTGCGGGCTGGTTGCTGTTTGTCATCGTCCTGTTTTACGCCGGGCCAGCGTTGCTGCTGATGCCCCGGCGGACGCTTCGCCGCTTTGCCTGCCGCTCTGATGAACCCGCAACGTGGCCGAAGGTTTCCGTCGTCATTGCGGCTCGTGACGAAGAGCAGCGTATTGGCGAAACGCTGAATCGGCTGCTGGCATCCGATTATCCTCAGTTGGAAATCATTCTTGCGAATGACCGCTCGACGGACGGTACCGAAACTATCGCCAGGGCCATCGCGATTAAAGATACCCGGCTGCGGATCGTCACGATCGATGACGTCCCCGACGGATGGCTTGGCAAAACCAACGCCATGACACAAGCGGCAAACATCGCCACCGGTGAGTACCTGCTCTTTACCGATGGTGACATTCAGTTTTCGCCCGACGCCATTCGCCTGGCCATGCAATACATGCTGGACCGAAAGCTGGACCACTTCTGCCTGTTTCCGTCGATGGAGACAAAAGGGTGGGCCGAGTGTGTGCTGGTATCGTTTTTCGCGATGCTGTTTGCCTTCGGTACACAACCCTGGATGCGTGCCTGGCGGCTACCGAATGCGTACTACGGAATCGGAGCCTTCAATCTGGTTCGCCGATCAGCGTACGACGCCGCCGGTCGACACGACCCGATTCGACTCGACATTCTCGATGACGTAAAACTCGGAAAGCTCCTCTTCAAACAACGGGCGTCGGCTGACTATCTGGTCGCTGAAGATACAGTTCGAGTTCGCTGGCAAACGTCGACCTGGGGAGTGATCCGAGGTCTTGAGAAAAACGCGTTTGCATCAATGAGTTATTCACTGATCAAGCTGACGTGCTTTTCCGCTTTCTTCGGCCTGGTGTTCTTTGTGCCATTCGTCGTCGTATTAACTGCACCTTTCGAAGCAACTTACGGATTTATCGGCGCGCTGCTCCTGCTGCATGTCACGTTTGGCCGGCTGTCCGTCGCCTTCTGCGGATCGTGGAGCGTGACGCCGGGCCTCGTCTGCGGCGCAGCAGGCGTATTATTCGCATTCTGGCGTTCGGCGTTCCTGACACTGCGACACGGCGGCGTCACCTGGCGGGACACGTTCTACTCGCTGGAAGACCTGCGCTCCGGCGAGTTCCGATGAACGTCGGGAAGACATCCGTGACTAAAGATCGTGTTCAGCGATTGGCGAATGGTCTCGATCAACGAGACGCTGATGCTGTCTCACAACGCCGACCACTGGACTCTTCTGTGGCATTCGGAAATCTGTCGACCACTCGTTCAATTGTTTTCGACGGAAGCTCAAAGCGAGCAGGTTGAGCAAGTGCCAGCGAAAGCTGCCTTTGAAACTCGCCTCGTTCTAATTCGACAGTGCCGAACTGCGAAAGAAAACTGCTCGGATACTGCACGTCGTGGAGCAGGAAGTTGTTCGCTCGCAGAATCTCGAACAGAGTGGCGAAGCACACTTTGCCTGCATGATTGACTCGGTGAAACTGACTTTCTGAAACGAAGTAGCGACCGATGCACAGCCCATAAACTCCGCCGACCAGCTCTCCGTTCTGCCATGCCTCGACACTGCGGGCATTTCCCATCCGAAACAGTTTCCGGTAGACGTCGGCCAGTTGTGGCGTGATCCACGTCTCTGGTCGCTCAGCGCAGGCCGCGATCACTTCATCAAACGCTGTGTCGATCCGGACCTCAAACCGCCTGCTACGAATGACACGGCGCAGACTTTTTCGAATATGGAAGGCGTCAACGGGAATCAGGGCTCGCTTCGCCGGACATCGCCACTCGATCTTCCCCGACCGGTTTGGCATCGGGAAAAAGCCGTTGGCCGTCGCTCGCAGAACCGTCTCGGGCGAGAACTCCAGTGACTTCAGAGCCGCCTGCTGAGCGGCAATTTCCCCATCAGGAATGTATCGCGTTCCTGAACGGATGAGCCTTCGCAATAGACCAGCAAGCATACGAGCAAACCTGATTTCGGGATGTGATGCAGCAACCGCTCGCAGGCTTCCTGTTTCAGACAAGCCATCAGGCGACCATTGATTTCATTCTGGCTCACATGACTGTGCCCGGTGCCAATCCTGAAAAGAGAAAAGCTCTCACGGCCATCATCAGACCACGAATACGGGTTATGTCGGTTTGACAACCCTTTCGTCCGACGGATTTCACGAAACATCAACGGTTTACACCAGGTGAAAACGCTGTACGTTAAGTGCTACCGTGGTCGAACGAGTTCGGCATGCGTAATGTGCTCAAACCGTGTTCCCGATTTCCACTCATGTCATGCTCGCGGAAACGGTCAGCCATTTTCACGCGGTGTTCTGGATTCTCGCCTGCCCGGGGAATGCCTCTCTTGTTGTACGAGTCTTCAAATCGTGGACTTAATTCAAACACGTTTGCTGGAGATCGTTCCGGATGAGCCAGGCACAACAACCTTCGCCAGAAAACTCATCGCCGAGCGTCGATGCCAATCCGGATACCGGTGACTGCGCAGTTCTGTCAACGAGCCGTCGGACACCGAGGTGGCTGACAATCTTTAAACCGAAAGTCGGCATCCCGCTCGCAATCCTGATCGTGCTGGCCACAATCTTTTGGAAACGTACTGATTCGCACCTGTCATCAATTCCACCAGTTGATGCGCCGTTTGATATCGACGCATTCTGCAGCGAGACGATTCCGGACAGCGAAAATGCGTTCGTCGAATATCGCAAGGCATTCGAATTGTTTGTCGAGAGTTCTGAAACTGCGACCAGTGGATACCGCAACGACAAAGAACTCATGGCAGGTCGTTTTGACAAGGCGTCCGACGAGGTGCTCGCCTGGCTTGATGCCAACGATGCAGCATTCAAGGTCTGGCTTGACGGCACGAAGAAACCCTCGGGAAGTTTCGTCCCTCGATCCGACGTGACGTTCGATTCAGTTGCTTACTTACGCACGGCAATGTCCCTGTCCCGGCTGGCCACATTGAATGCGGGGAGATTGCTTCACGAGAAAAAGCCAAAAGAAGCGTGGAAGGTGCTGCACGCGACGTTTCGTTTCAGTCGGCACGTCGGGCAAAACGGTATTCTGCGTGAACGCTACGCGGGAACCGCGGCAATGACGCAAGCGAGTCTGGGGATCGTTGCTTGGGCGCACGATTCGGCAACAACCGCCGCGGACATCGACCGTGCGATCGAGGTTCTTTCCAGAGACTATGCGGAGATGACCTCGCCATATTCCGATGCTTTCAAACTCGAATACATTGCGTCCCGTAAGTTGCTCTCGACCGACACAACTGGTGGGTGGTTATCTGACCCGCGTCCACGGTCCGAATCGCCGATACTCCTCGGACTGAGTCAGTCTCAGCGTTCGGCGCTGTTGCTCGATCTCGTTCTAAGGAACCACCTCGCAGGAATCGATCAAGACCTTTCAACTGGACCGTCATTGCTACCGGATGATTTCCGTTTGTTCGATCTCGAAGCATCGCCCACTCAGCCGGTTAGCGGGATCGAACTTGCGGAACTCATCAGTCAACCGATGGCAATGCAACTGCCCGCAGAACTTCCGAAAGCCACAAACGCATTCACGTCGAGGGGTATTCAGGAGATCTTCCAGGCGACAATGATTGCCGTGCTTTGTATCGAGCACTTTGTTCGCGAAGAAGGACACCTTCCCGCCACCATTGAAGAGACCTGTGACGAGAGTCGTCGCGAATTAATCATCGACCCGTTCCATCCGGACAATCAGCCTCTCATCTACCGATCAAACCCCGAGTTCGCGGTCGTCTACACCTTGGGTTACGACGGTATCGATAGTCAGCAACCGCTCTTGCCGCCGCCCGGAACGTCCACAACTTTGATTGAGCGTCTCTCTCGCTACCGTCCGACCGAGGGGTATCGGATTCCTCTTCTGCGGCGTCATGTTGAGCATGACGAACTGCCTCATTGAGTTTCGAACGTGGCGGCTCACGTCGTGGACAATGTTCAAGAACGAGGTCTGGGCAGTACACTTTGGCGATTCGTTCTGGGCTGCAGAACGGTTCGCTCAACCAGACCATTCATCAGGGAGTTGATCATGCGCTCGACCGGTTCACTTTCCCGTCGTCAGTTCGTGCAGTTGGCTGCGGCCGCTGCTGTTTCCAGTCCGTTGCTCGCTCGCGGGGCGGAAACGACGGACGGATATCTCAACGGCCGGCTTTACAAGACGCTGAAGATCGGAATGGTCGGAGCTGGTAAAACGCTGGAAGAAAAATTTGCCGTGGCGAAAGCAGCCGGTTTCGACGGAATCGAACTGAACGCTCCGGGCATCGACGTGGAAGAAGTTCGAGCGGCCATCAAAGCGACGGGCCTTCCCGTCGACGGATCGGTCAATGCCGGGCACTGGTCGGTTCGTCACACCGACGCCGATGCCGCAACGCGGGCGAAGGCGCTCGAAAGTCTGCAGGAAGCGCTGCGGCAAACGCACGCTGTCGGCGGTAACACCGTGCTGCTGGTCGTTGGCCGCGGAGGTGATGGTCCGGAAGAAGAAATCTGGAAACGGTCGATCGAGAATATCTCGAAGGCCGTTCCCCTGGCAGCGGAACTCGGCGTCCACATCGCCATCGAAAACGTCTGGAACCAGTTCTGCTACGACCACGACGGCGACCACAACCAGAC
>JABMPE010000141.1 GCA_013203845.1 Rhodopirellula sp.
CGACAAAGCACCGCAAGTCGTGCAGCAGATCTTCGCCGGTGACTTCCAGACTGGGGTACATCTCGGCGCGGTACTTCGTCAGCCTCTCGCAAAGATCCGGATACGAATAGGTCCGGGATGAATCGACCGTGAATGCGAGTTCTTCGGCTCGCCCAACCTGTTCCATTCGAACGGGAACCGGAGCGAATCGAAGCTGCTGGTCGGCCAGTTGTTTCATCGCCGGATTGCGATAACGGGACGCCGTTGACACAGGAAACTCTCGACAGGGAAAACTGACACCGATTCATCCGAGACGGCAATGCCCGGCTCTGAATCAAAACGCTGTCAATTTTTCCCGGCAGGCAGGGTCACGATCAATCTCAAATACCTGATCCTGACAGGAACGAGCGGAATACGTGCTTATTCAGCGAGTTCGGCGGCTGGCGTCGCCACCGCTGTCGTCACCGGGATTCCTCGCACCTTCACGAAACCGGAAATTCCGACGATGATGGCGGCGAGCAGAATCAGTATTTTCAGCCATTTGGCTCGGTTCTGCCGCAATTTGTCGAACGCCTTTGACTTCCCGACAAGGGCGGACGCGATGAAGAAGACTGCAAATGCAAGCAGAATCTTGGTCCCGACCAGCGCGTGATAGAGGCTGTCCCCTTTGTGAAGTGGTGCCAGGCGGGCGAAGTTGTAAAAGCCGCTGAGGATGAACAGACCGATTCCCGGCCCCACGAATTTCTTCCAGCGACCCAGCACGCCAACTCGCAGTTTGTCATGTTCTTCGTCGCTGAGTTCTGCCGACGCCGGCAACAGGGCGAACGCCATAAAGACACTGCCGCCGACAAGCGTGATGGCTGTTCCGACATGCACAACTCGCGAGACGGTATCAAGGATCAGCTGAGCGGTCGTCATGGGCAGGTTCCAAAGTTTTGTATGCGTCTGCGCCGCCAGTATGAAAACGGCTTCGCAAATTCAAGATGGCCGATATTCGGGTGTCATTCCCACGAAGGCGGGAATCCCGAACACCCGGACTGGGGGCCCGCCTGCGCGGGAATGGCTGTGGCTGGAAATCGAGAAGCTGTTGCGGTTTCGTCAACCTCTGTCGCGAGTATTGTGGCGGCCTGTCGAGTGAAGGCAAATCGGTTTGCTACAACACTTCGGCAGTTTCGCGGTTTCGAGAACCCGGCTCGGTCCGCTCGGCGATGCTATAGGTATCGATGTCTCGCCCGGTGTAGGAAATCAGCAGTTCCGCCACGAACCCCAGCGAAATCGCCTGAGCACCCAGCAACAGCGCCGCGACCGAGTAATGCAGCAATGGGCGGCTGCCGATCGGGCCAAAACCCGCACCAAAGATATTCGTGACAAGCCACACGCAGGTCAGCGATCCCAGACCGAGCGATCCCAGACCGAACAGCGTCAGCCCGATGCCGCCCAGCAGGTGCTGAGGCCGCGTTCCGTAGCCGGTCAGGAACTTCACGGTCAGCAGGTCCAGGAATCCTCGCAGAAACCGTTTCACCCCGTACTTCGAATAGCCGAACTGCCGCTCGCGATGATTGACCGAAAGCTCGGACACGCGAAATCCGCGCGCGTGAGCCAGCACGGGAATGAATCGGTGCAGCTCGCCATAAAGTCGGATTTCGTGAGTAACCTCGCGGCGAAACAGTTTCAGACCACAGTTGTGGTCGTGCAGCCAGAGTCCTGTCAGGCGACCGATCATCCAGTTGAAGACCTTGCTCGGGTAAACCTTGTGCCACGGATCGAGCCGCCGCACTTTCCAGCCGTTAACAACGTCAAAGCCTTCTTCCAGCTTGGCGATGAACTTGGGAATCTCGGCCGGATCATCCTGCAGGTCGGCGTCCATCATCATGATGTACTCGCCGTCGGCCGCTCGCATGCCGCTGGTCAGAGCGGCTGCTTTGCCAAAATTGCGACGAAACTTGACCCCGGAAATCCGCTCGTCCGCCTTAGACGCAGCAGTCACGACTGCCCACGATCCGTCCGTCGAACCGTCATCGATGAAAATGATCTCGAACGAGATGTCGTTCTTCTCGCACGTCGAAATAATCTCCTGAGTCAGCTCCAGCAGACTCTCAGACTCATTCAAAACGGGAACGATCACAGATAGTTTCATGGCGAACTTCCTTTGAGAATGCCTGCAACGCCGAAGGTCTCTGCAGGCTGGCGAATGGTGGAAATTCGAAGCTCAAGTTCAAGGACAAAGGTGACGGCGAGGCCAAGTGGAGTCTTCAACTGGTGGGAAAGCAACGAGCGACGCTTTGCAGTCGAACTCGCGATCATTTCTCCGTAGTTTGCCAAACAAGCCCCCGCCTCGCAAACACGCGGGCGAATCAGGTTGCATTTCCTTGTTGAACGAGCGCAGGCTGAATTTTGCTCTTTTGACAGGTTTGCTATTCCGGATTGTTAAGATCGGCTGTCGTCAAACAGGCTGACTATTTCGATCGCGCAACAGTAATTGTGCGTCACAATCCTCGTTTCTAGAAAGAATGCAATACTCACCGCAGCAAGCGGCAATCCTATCGCCGCAAACGACCGTGACGGATGTGAAGAAAAATTGACTTCAGCGGTAATAAGGATCGTACCGATAATATTGATCGAGGGCTCTGCGCGATTAATTCCAGAAACGACCCCGTGGCCAGGCGAGAATCAGCAATGTGGCGTTGGTCACCGAAGGTGCTTTTGCTGGTAGTTGTACTCGGACTGGCAGCCACCGCGAGCAATGTGAAGGCTCAAACGTTTGGAATTGAGCTGCACAACAACCTGATGCCGGCTTCGGGCGGCATGGCGGGCGTGAGTCTGACTCGGCCGCAGGATTTGCAGTCCGCGATCAATGGCAATCCGGCCACGCTGCGTCAGTTTCAAGGGACTCAGTTCTCGTTTGGCGGAGCCTGGGCCGATGCGAACTACAACGTGTCGCAGTCTGATCCGCTGCCGGCTCTGGGCGTGACTCCGTTCAGCGCGAGATCCAGCACTCCTGGAGCGTTACTGGGAAATATCGGGGTGACGCAGGACACAGACATGTTCGGTCTGCCTGTGACGCTGGGACTCGGATTGCTGGCGAATGCCGGAGCGGGCGTTGATTTCCGCAGCATCGGAGCGTCGAACGGAACATCGGCTCAATATCTGGCGCTGGACATGGTCGCCGCAGCCGGAGTGGACATGACCGAACGGCTGTCGCTGGGAGCGTCGTTCGTGCTGGGAACGTCATTTCTGGATGGTCCATTCGTGGACACTGGCGGGATGACTCCGGCCTATGGTGTACGTGGCAGTCTCGGTGCGAACTATCAGCTCGCGCCTGACACTTCGCTGGGGGCGTACTGGCAGACAAAGAAGAATTTCGATTTCGAAAACGCCGCGCTGGTTGCCGGCGGCACGCCCGTTGATGTCAAGTTCGATCATCCGATGAACTTCGGCGTCGGCCTCGCCAATAGTAGTCTGATGGATGGCCGGCTGCTTCTGGCCGTCGACACTGTCTACAAGCGTTACAGTGATACCGACACTCTGAAAGCGATCTACAGAGATCAATGGGCCGTGCAGATCGGCAGTCAGTTCTCCGCGACCGAGCGGCTGCGGTTGCGACTCGGATACGCCTGGAATGAGAACCCAATGAAGAGTGCGCAGCCAGCGTCGTTTGGCGGCGTCACGCTGCCCGACGGAGTGCCGGCCGTCCGCTATGTGCAGGGCCAGTTCGCCGCCATCACGCAGCATCGCATCACAACTGGTGTCGGAGTACGCGACCTGCTACCGGGTATCGACGCAGACCTGTTTGCGGGTTATGCCTTCGGAGCAACCGACCAGTTCGCTTCCACGACTGTCAAGATCAGCGACAACTACTGGATCGGCTTCGGCACCACGTGGCGATTCGGCGGACGTGCTGCCTGCCAGGAAACTGACTCGGATCAGTAATGTGCGTGAGTCCGCCGATGAACCTGGCTCAGAGGCGGTTGAAACTGATCTCTGTGATGCGGCCAGCCCGGTTCCTGCGACTGCATTCACGCTGGGATAAGTCACTGGACGGAAGTCACCGGACGAGTGGAAGTTCGATTCTAACGGGCGACCAGCCTGACTCGCGGGCGTCAATGTCAGCGAAGTGCGGGTTCACTTTCAGGTCGACAGATGAAGTGAGTCACCCTGTCAGGACACTTGTCCTGATCGTGAATTGAACGCGTCGACGGCAGCAAAGACTTGCGAATTCCGGTAGCACCTGCGAGTCACAGGCTTTCGTCGCCGCGATCCGATCGGTGGGAATCTGTGTCTGATTTCAGCAGGGTCTCACCCAGCGTTTCGAGTTGAAACTTGAAGCAATACACAGCGAATAGAATCAATGCGAGCAACGCAAACCTTGCGGGAGCAAAGCTCAGTTCTTTCAATTCTTTGAAACGATCAAACAGGATCAATGCCGCCAGGGCATGGGGAAAAAAGTAGCTCAATTCGCTAAGCCAAAGCAGCACATGACCCACGACAACGTTTTTCCGAAACCGCAGGTCTCGCTGCAACGAAAAGGCGATCCAGTAGGCCAGTTGCATCACGACAATTGCGCCCGACGCCACCAGAAAATCATTTGCCGTCGCGCCGCCCTCTTGCCCTCCCAGCAGACGCGAATAGACAGGGAGCCCTGTCCAGAGGATGGCCACGACACCGCCCAGCTGCACGGTAAACAAACTCCAGAAGAGAACCTTGCGTCGGGCCTGACTCATCAATTTCCCATCCGCCGATCTCGGTCTTGCAACCCAAAGACGCTACAAATCTTCCCGTTTCCGTCACATTGGATTCGGAGTTTGAAATCCCAAAGTTTGGCAGTTCTCACTTGCGATCCTCAGGTCCGCTCATGGCTCCGACGAGCCTTGCGACAAACGCGACCAGGTATAGCTGACCGGCGAGAATCTCAAAGACCGCCATCGTGCGTGCAATCGGGCTGACAGGCACGATGTCGCCGTACCCCGCAGTCGTGAGTGAGATGAAGCTGAAGTACGACAGTTCGGCCACGTGCGTTCCGATGTTGGTGACTTGTTCGCCGCTCAGCGGTTGTCCGCCGTGGGCAATCGCGGCCGGATCGAAGAACACCAGGACCAGATAGCCGAACGTGAAGACATACCCGATGAGCAGGTAACCGCAAATGGCTCCAATCACCGTTTGAGACGTCACTTGCTTTTGAGTGATGACCCGCCGGAACACGATGACTTCCAGGAACACGAAGTAGGCGGCCACCGAAGTATGCGACAGCAGAATCAGAATGAGGTGTTGACTTCCCCGGAATTCAGCCGCCCAGCGCAGGGATAAACCGATCAACAGGGCAATGCCGACGGCCACTCGAAACGTTCGATCGCGACGCACAGCCAGCATTCCCGCCACCAGAATCAGTGACGCGAGAGCGGAGAACAGGATCGGCAGGGCCTCACCGAGTGGCACCAGGACTAACGTTACGCTCAGCGCAATGAGCAGCGGCAGGAACGAATCCTCGCCGCTGCCCGATTCGCCGGAGTTGTCGTCGATCGAGTTGATCGGACTCACGATCCGAATTCCTTACTCGGCTGCTTTGCGAGCGACCGTGGCTTTGTGGATTTTGTGATGGTCAGCGGCACCGAGTTTCAACTCGCCGATTTCGATCGTCACCTTGTGGATCCTGCCGGTGAACCTGTTGTCGCCCTCCTCGTAGTCGTCGCTCACGGGCGTTTCGCCGTCGACACCGACATCAGCCCCTTCGTCGGCGGAGAAGATCATTGCCTGCGTTCGCTCAATTCGTCCTTCCGCCGCTTTCTCACCGTTGACGAACATCGTGCCGGTCCCACCCTTTCCGATTCCTCCGCCGTCGTAGGTGAACTCGAAGCGGATCGTTGCTTTCCCGGCGGGAACAACGCTGGTCGAGGCGACCTTGTCCGTTTTCAGGCCGAGGAAGTTATACGCATAGGTGGGCTTGCCGTCCTTCAAATACAGGCTGAATCCACCGAAACGACCTGCCTGAGCGAGAATGACTCCGTTGGCTCCCCCTTCTGGAATCTGAACGTCGGCAGTGATTGTGTGCGACCGGTTTTTAGTGTTGATAAAGACGTTCTCAGACATTCCCGACATCCCTTCATAGACGGTCAGGGAGGTGCGGCCAGCCATCAGGTCGGGGCGTCCAGCCAGCGTTGCGTTCGTGCGTTCCAGAGATCGATCGTCGATGGGCAACACCTGATACTTAACGGCTTCCTTCAGGAACAACACCTGCAACTCCTTGAGCTTCTCCGAGTTCTTCATCGCTAAATCGTTGGCCGAACTGAAATCGTCGTCAACGTGGTATAGCTCCCAGACATCTTCGAGGAGCGGTCGTCGCGGTTTGAACTCCCACGCCGCACGATGCACGGTGTGAGCCAGCCAGCCATCATGATAGATGCCGCGATTGCCAAAGATTTCAAAGTATTGAGTTTTGTGCCGATCTTTGGCCTTCGCATCCGCAAACGTGTAGACCATGCTGACGCCCTCGATGGGAGTCTGTGGCGTGCCGTTCACTGATTTGGGTTCCGGCAGGCCGGCCGCTTCGAGAATCGTCGGCGCGATGTCGATCACGTGATGCCACTGGGACCGCAGTTCGCCTTTTGCTTTGATGCGATTCGGCCAGTGAGCCACCAGGCCGTTGCGTGTGCCTCCGTAACTTCCCGCGATTTGTTTCGTCCAGGTGAAGGGAGTATCACCCGCCACGGCCCAGCCTGCGGCGTAATGGCCGTAGGAATTGGGGCCTCCCAGATCGTCGAGACGCTTCAGGATTTCCGCAACGGATTCCGGTACACCGTTGAAGTACGTACTCTCGTTGAAGAGGCCGTTCATGGTTCCCTCGGCGCTCGCGCCGTTGTCGCCGACGACGTAGAAGATGAGCGTGTTGTCGAGTTGTCCCAGATCTTCGATGGCCTGCACGACACGGCCGATTTCGTGGTCTGCGTACTCGCCAAATCCCGCGAAGATTTCCATCTGACGGGTGAACAGCGTCTTCTCATCAACGCTCAACTGGTCCCAATTCTTGATCGCTTCCGGTTTCGGGGCCAGTTTCGTTCCGGCGGGGACAACTCCCAGTTTGATCTGCCGGGCGAGCGTTTCTTCGCGGAGCTTGTCCCAGCCCTGATCAAACTTACCCTTGTACTTCGCGATCCATTCCTGCGGCACATGGTGCGGAGCGTGAGTGGCTCCCGGTGCGAAATACGTGAAGAACGGCTTGTTCGGAGTGAGTGACTTCTGAAAACCGATCCACTTGATCGCCTGATTGGCGAGGTCGGTCATCAGGTGATACTTCGGATCGGCAGGCAGTTCGAGTCTGGTCATGTCTTCGTAAATACCGGGCGACCATTGATTCGCTTCACCACCAATGAAGCCATAGAACTTGTCGAAGCCGGACCGCGTCGGCCAGCGATCAGTCGGGCCGGACGGACTGACTTCCCACGCCGCGGTCTCGTGTGACTTTCCAAACGCCGCCGTGCTGTAGCCATTGAGACGCAACATCTCGGCCAGCAGCGCCACACTGTTCGGTCGCTTCCCGGTTTGACCGGGAAACGCCGTTGCAGCTTCGGTGATCGATCCCATATTCCCCACATGATGGTTACGACCGCTGAGCAGCGCGGCCCGCGTCGGCGAGCAGAGCGCCGTCGTATGGAACTTGTTGTACTTCAGTCCGCCCTTCGCCAATCGTTCGACCGTCGGCATGTGGATGGGGCCGCCAAAGGCACTCGACTGCCCGAAGCCCATATCGTCGATCAACACGATCAGCACATTCGGCGCGCCCTCGGGAGCCTTCACCTCAAACCGCGGTGGAGCCTTCGCGTTGCGGGCATCCAGTTCTGTGATCGGAGTCAGCTTCGGTTCCGGAATCGGCAGGACCGAGCGGTTCAGCTCCTGAGCCGCTGATTGATAGCCACCGAGCGGAAGCAGAATTGCGATTAACGCAGACAGCCAGAGTCGATTGTTCATGTGGTTTTCCGGGTAGCTGGATCTGAAGAGACGACGGATTCGCCTCTGGAATAACGGGAAAGATCAGTCGTCGTCACTGTTTCTGGAACTGCAGGCCGGGGTCTTTCTCATCGCCGCTGATCATTTTGAAGAGAAACTGCGACGGGCTGGTGAGGTCAACTTCGGCCAGCATCGTGTCGCCCGTATCCATTTCGAGAGCCAGGTTATTCTGGTCCACAGCAAAGACACCTTTCGCCGACTGCTTGTCTGTACCGCGAGAGTACGTCCACACAAAGCCACCGTCGCTCGCGAGATCAAGCTGGAACTGAGCGTCCTGTCTGGATGCCTGCCAGCTCCCCACCAGTTTCGCGGCAGTCAGAACTTTTTCCGGCGGAACAGGCGGGCGTTCGGGAAGTACTTCAGGCGCGGGCGGCGTTGATGCACCAGGCGGTGTGGTCATGCCGACGAGTTGTGCGAGCAGCTTATCGTTCGGCAACTCGGTCTGAGCCTGCTTGAATTGCTGCAACGCGTCTTCTGCGTGATTGCAGGTCAGATAATGATAGCCGAGCAGAAAGTGGGCATCTGGTGAATTGGGATTGGCTTCCGCGAAGCCTTCCAGTGCGCGAAGCTGCCGCGTGTACACCTCAGTGCCCGGGTAGAGGCTGGCCATCGTTGTCCAGTCCCAGCCTGGTCCGGCAGACAGAACAGCGTAGACCGCAGCCGCTGATTCCGGGTACTTCTTCAGCGAGAACAGCACCAGGCCACGGAACTCGTGCACGACTGGATCATTCGGCGTCGCTGCGACAGCCGTATCGAGCAGCGTTAATGCCCTGGCGGAATCGCCGTCGTAGAACGCCATGCGAGCATCACTGAGCGCGGCCGCTCCCGCTGTACTGCCTGCAGCCGGCGCCGCTGGAGTCTCGGCTGGTGCGGCTGAACCGCCTGAGTTCCCTGAATCGGAATAAACGACGATCGGTTGCGAGTAGTCGTAAGTCACCGACGAGCTGGCATACGGATTGGCGTAGCCCCAGTAGCCCATGCCATAGGCGACTCGATTCACTCCCCAGGCGGTCAGGCCGAATGCGGCCGCGACCGGGTAATTGTTCCACATGTGGTTCCAGCCAGATCCGGGATACCAGCCGCCATTCCAGCAGCCGTGATACCAGCCGCCATGATTATTGATGTTGCCATTAGCCCAGTGCTGCCAGTCTTCGCGGTTGCCACTGCGCCAGTCCTGACGATTACCCTGCATGTCCTGCCGATGGCTCTGCCAGTCTTCGCGACCTGATGACATCCGGTTGCTGAGATCTCCCTGTCGGCTTTCCCTTGTCTGAGCCAGATTGCCACCCTGATTCGGCAAACGGGAACCGAATGCACCACCGGCTGCTGCGCCTGCTCCCAGTCCAGGTAACCGCGACGGCAACTGCGAAATGCCGGGACGACCCGTTGTCCCCTGCCCGATGCCAGGACGATTCGTGAGACCCTGTCCTCCGCCCGGCCGATTCGAAATGCCCTGACCGGCACCGATACCCTGACCGGCACCAATGCCTGGTCGCGTGCCGGGCAATGTTGAAGGACGTCCGCCTGGAAATGCTCCTGAGCCGATACCTGGACGATTTCCCGGCTGCGTCGATTGACGGTTACCGGCACCGATATTTCCACCACCAGTTCCCGGCCGCGATGCGGGAGTCGATGGTCGCGTTGTCGGACGACTGAACGACGGTGAACTGCCGAAGGA
>JABMPE010000142.1 GCA_013203845.1 Rhodopirellula sp.
ACCCTCCTCGCCACCAATTTCACCAGTTTCAGGAGCCGAACCGTCACCGAAGTTCCATGAGTATGAAATCTCCGAAATACCTTCTGGTCGAGTAAACGACGAGTTGAACTTGACCTTACTGCCAGATTCCACCGTCTGGTAGTCGCCAGCAAACACTTCGATCACAGGTAGCCGACTGACCGTCGTGACAAGCGTGTCCTTGCCCTCAGCAATTCCGGTATTGCCAGTGCCTCGCAATTCTACTGTCACGATGAACGGAGAGTCCTCGTCTCGCTCGAAGAAATGGATGACTGGGGCCGTGATGACCTCATCTCCATTTCCTGTCGGCGCGATCCGATCCGTCGACTGTTCACGCGAGCCGTCACCAAAGTTCCAGGTAATGACGAAATCTTCCATGTCTTCGGGCGGAGTGAACTTTGCGCGGTACGTAACGGGATGTCCGATCGCCGCCGCAACGTCTTCGCCGGCACCAATTGCCAGTTTGACCGGCACTGATTCGAGCGATACGGAAATGAACGAGAAGGCCGAGCTCTGTGACAGGAAGTTCAGTCGAGCCTGAAGTGATTCCAGGTTGCTCTGGACGTTTGTGATTTCCTTCTGGATCGTGATCGCATCCTCGACACTGAATGCGCGGTCAAACAACACACGAAGTCGATCGAGCGTGTCCTGAAGAGTTTGTGCCCGTGCGGTTACATCAGTGAATTCTTCAGTGAAGTCCTCACTGCGAGTCGTTATGAAATTCACTTTTACCGCAAGATCGTTAAGTTGCTCGACCACGTCATCAAACCGATCCGCAGGCACTCGAATCGAGATGCTGCCCTGGAACTGACGTGACTGAACAGAAGAAACCACCCAACCACCGGCAGCGGCAGAAATCTTAGCGATATCGTCGAGTGACTCAGTCACGTCGACGACATTGATTCCCAGATCAGCTGTGCGAACGATCACACGACCATCGGTGGCCGCAGCTATTTCGTTTTCTACCGAAGCCGATCCCCCACCGGAGCTGTTTCCTGAAGAACCAGCTGACTCTAGTGAAGCAAAGACGGTAGAACTGTCGTCCCTATCACCGCTTGCCGGTCGAGATGCTGCGGCGGTTGCCGCCGGTGCAGCAGTCGCAGCAGCGCTTGCGCTACCGCCTGATTGAACCACAACCCGATCCATCAGACCCTGTTCAACAGCCTTTTCGTACTGCTCTTCCGACATGCCGTAGCCGCTGGGCGCCAATTCGAAACCGAGCGTACCGGTAGTAAGTGCTCTCTCGGACGCGAAACTACCCGGTGCCCCAGCTGCGCCCGGATTACCCGGACTACCCGCGGGGCCAGGTACGCCGAAGGCACCGCTCTCATCAGAATCCGATCCGCCGGAGCACGCAGCCGCAAAGGCAAACGCGAAAGCCAGCACCAGCACGATCGCTAAAGATGTCGAATATCTCGGAATAAACTGAACTCTCATAATTGTCCCTCCAGATCGATTTGGAGCGTCGGAAAAACCAAGGAGCTCCCAATGCCGATCGTCGATCACATAAGTATCTTATTACCCACTCGCGAGTAGGCCTGTACTGATATAACGTTCTACCGGTACGATTTGTTCCAACACACTAAGTCACCAGCATAAGAAACCCATGAAATACAACCTCTTCGGCCGAACCGGTGTTTACGTTAGCCCCATCGTTTTGGGCTGCATGATGTTCGGCCAGAAGACCGACCTTGAAGACACCTGCAAGATCATCGACCACGCGATCGGTGAAGGCATTAACTTCCTCGACACCGCCGACGTCTATGGCCGTGGTGCCTCCGAAGAGTTCGTGGGAGAAGCGTTGCAGAGGAACGGCAAACGCAACGACATCTTTCTGGCGACAAAGGTCAACGGGCGAATGTCCGACGAACCGAACGCCCTCGGCAACAGCCGACTTCACATAATCGAGGGTTGCGAAGCCAGCTTGAAACGGATGAAGGTCGACCACATCGACCTGTATCAGCTTCACCGCCCGGATCCGCACATTGCGATCGACGAATCTTTGCGAGCAATGGACGATCTAATTTCTTCAGGCAAAATTCGATACGCTGGCACGAGCAATTTCGGATCATGGCAGGTCGTAGAATCGCTCTGGGCGTCAGAGAAGCTCGGGCAATCCC
>JABMPE010000143.1 GCA_013203845.1 Rhodopirellula sp.
ACTTCATCCTGCGCGAGTGGACGACGAAACGCTCGCTGCGCGAACGCTTGCATCAACGCAGCAGCATCCGCTTTGGGATTTTCGGAAACCAGAACGGCCGGCTGTTTATTCTTTGCCGGCGTCACTTTGAAATCGCCAAATAGCGACCGACGCAGTTGCCAGTTGCCGCCGCCGTGATGAACGCGTTCCATTTCGATGGATTCGATAGCGACTCCGGGGACGTTCTGCGGTCCGCCTTCGCCCGTTCCCACCTGTCCGCCAGAGAACCTCGCTGACTTTAATGTTCGGTCGCCCGGTCGAATCTCCAGCATTTCACCTTTGGGGAGCCAGCATTCGAAGGTCCATTCCTGAGGCTTCGCCGTCGCTTCGAACGCTCCTGCCCACGCCATCAGTGGAGCACTCGACACACACTTGCCGACTCGAACGGTACACCAGACTCCTCGACCCTCAGGAGCTTTCAGTGCCGAGGCTTTCACTTTGAATCGGTACCAGCCGTCTTCGCGGGCCGTCGTCGTCGGAAGCCTCCCGTAAAACACCAGCCCGGACGACCAGGTGACGGCCTTGCCATCAATCATTTCGGGTTCGCGAGTTCGGCGAGAAGGATTGCTGCGAGCCAGCTCTTTCGCGGAATAGTGTTTTTTCCAATCAGTGTTCGGCAGAGCAACTCGTCGAAATGCTTCGTCCAGCGCGGTGTCGACAACTTCCAGATGATTCTGAATCTGGAAGTGCGACATCGGCTGTCCGTCGGCAACCGTCGTGAAGCCGTTTGTCCGTGGTTCTTCTGCCATTAGATTGGCGAGCGGAATATCGATCCCCAGCAGGTCGTGCAGCGTTCGTTCCAGCTGCAGGTTGGTCAGTCGTCGGCCACGAACTCGACCCAGTGTTTCCCACTGCTGCCGCTGGTGAGTGCTCAACCATTCGCGAGTTGCGCCGAGGAACTCGCCGATCTCTTTCTGCTTTGGCGGATCGGCGTCTTTGGGAGGCATCTCGCCAGCACGGACGCGGTCGAAGATTCGAATCCAGCGAGCCATCTCGCCGGGCGCGTCCAGCGTGCCTTGCAGGCCTGTCAGATCGAGACCACCTTTGCCGTCCTCACCGTCATGACAGGCGACGCAATGATCGCTCAGAAACACTTTCACCGCGTCAGGCATTTCCGGGAATGTCGTCGCGGCGGGAGTTTTTGAGTCAGACGCTGCGTGCAGAACCGTCGCGTTGCCGAGCAGAACGGCAAACAGCAGAACGCCAGCCGTGGGTGCAGAATTACCGAACATTCGAGGTCACCAGATGGCAGGAAAAACACGTCGCTCGGTGGGTTTGAACGACGCTGAATGTGGAGGGTCGAAGGTGTGGCGTGTCACCAGCGGGGCAGGCTGTTTTCAGATCCGTCTGGCGGGAAATCCGTTCCGCCGACCGAAAGCCAAGGCTCCATTCTACCAGGAGCTACAATGGAACTCCAATTCCGAACTCGATTCCACGACTGAGGATTACGGAATAACGTCCTGCGCTGGCATCTGGTCATGACGGTGTGAGTGGCGACAAATGCCGGGAAACTCTCCAGAATGTCGGACTCGAATTAGCGGGATCGTCTGCCAGTGAAACATGGCCAGATCACCGAACTCCAAATCCCCTCAGCGAGGTGCCTTCCGTGACTCAGCTCAGAACTGCTCCCGAACAGCGATCATCCATGCTCACACAGAATCCGCGAATGGGAATGACGCGTTGGTGCCTGGTTGCTCTGGTGATGCTGATGGCGACCAGTTCGCTGGCGGATGCCGCAAAAAAGCAAAAGCCGAACTTCATTTACATCAACATCGATGACCTGGGTTACGCGGACATCGAGCCGTTTGGTTCGAAGGTCAATCGAACTCCGCACCTCAACCGCATGGCTGAAGAAGGTCGCAAGCTGACCTGCTTTTACGCGGCTCCGGTGTGCTCGCCGTCGCGAGCGTCGCTGATGACCGGCAGCTATCCGAAGCGAGCCCTCACCATTCCGCACGTCCTGTTTCCCGGCAACGCCGAAGGGCTGGATCTGGGCGAAGTGACGGTTGCCGAACTGCTGAAAAAACAAGGTTACTCAACAGGCATCATTGGCAAATGGCACCTGGGTGATCAGCCAGAGTTTCTGCCCCGGAAACAGGGCTTTGATTACTACTACGGCCTGCCCTATTCCAACGACATGGGTCCGGCAGCGGACGGCGTGAAGAGCAACCTGGGAGCGCCGCTGCCTCAACCGAAAGCCGGCCAGAAAGGACGAGCCGGACAACCACCGCTGCCACTGCTCCGCAACGAAACCGTTCTGCAGCGAGTGCTCCCCGACGACCAGCAGGCGATTGTCGAGCGGTACACCAACGAAGCCGTCAGCTTCATCTGGGATCACAAGGACGAACCGTTCTTCCTCTACCTGCCGCATTCGGCCGTTCACTTTCCGTTGTATCCAGGTAAGAAGTTTCACGGCAAATCGAAGCACGGGCTGTTCGGTGACTGGGTGGAAGAAGTCGACTGGAGCGTCGGTCAGGTGCTTGACACCGTGCGGCAACTCGGCCTCGCGGAAAACACGCTTGTCATCTTCTCGTCCGACAACGGCGGGCAGCTTCGTCATGGAGCGATCAACGAACCTCTTCGAGGCGGGAAAGGCACCACGTTCGAAGGCGGCATGCGAGTTCCCACGATCGCCTGGTGGCCAACAAAGATTCCCGCCGGCACCTCGACCGACGAAATCGTCAGCACAATGGACATCCTGCCGACACTGACGAATCTCGCGGGCGGCAACGTTCCAACAGACCGAAAGCTAGACGGCCACGACATCTGGCCGATCCTGTCCGAAGCCAAAGACGCGAAGTCTCAATACGAAGCGTTCTACTTTTTCCGCGGGTTCAATTTGCAGGCTGTTCGCAGTGGCGACTGGAAACTCCATCTGGCTAGGGGTGAACTCTACAACCTGAAAGACGACATTTCCGAAGCGAAGAACGTCGCGAAGGAGCATCCAGAAGTTGTTGCCAAACTGCGAGCACTGGCCGATGCTCAGAAGGACGATCTCGGCGTTAACGAAATCGGCCCCGGCTGCCGACCGCTCGGCAAAGTCAAAGACCCTCAGCCGCTGATCAACCACGATGGCAAAGTTCGCAAAGGCTTCGAACAGGCTGCCGTCCAGGCCGGTCAGGGAATCATGGTCGGAGAGGTGACGTCAACCAGCGCCGTCGTCCAGGTTCGGCTTACCGAGACCGACCATCTGATATCGAATACGGACGACTCGACAAAGAATCCATTGCCGAGTGACCTTCCGGGAACAAAAGGCAAAGTGATGTTCATCCTCGCTGGGCCAACACAGGTCGGCGACAACGTTGTGCCGACCACAAACCTCGTTGTCGGATTCGATGATTCAAAGTCCGAGCGTGACTTCATCGCGCGAACCGTCGTCAAGGATCTGGTCCCCGGAGAGCAATACACGATTCGCACGCAGATCGGATCTGACCTTGACCAGATGGTTCCCGGACCTACGGCGACATTCCGAACTCTGCCGGGCAAGGACAGCGATGCCGCAACGCGATTCGTTGTCGTGACCGGAATGAACTATGCGAAGTTCCACGGCGATGGCCGCATCGATCCGAAAATTCATCTTCAGAACAACAATACAAAACTGCCCGCTCCTTACGCCGGACCGGACAAGCATCTGGGGTATCCGTCTTTGGCGTCGATGCTGAAGCTGAAGCCGCACTTCTTTGTCGGAACGGGCGACAACATTTACTACGACACACCGAAGAAGCCTCGCGCGGAAACCCTGCCTCAGATGCGACAGAAGTGGCATGAACAGTTCGTGCAGCCTCGCTACCGCCAGCTCTTCGCCAAAGTGCCGACGTACTGGATGATTGACGATCACGATTACCGCATCGACGATTGCGACAACTCGGGCGACTACCTGCCGTCTCCGGAAACCGGCCTGCGCATCATGCTCGAACAGCTTCCGTACGGCCCCGCAGGCCAAGGTACTGACACGAAGACTTATCGAACTCATCGAGTCAACAAAGACCTTCAGGTCTGGTTCACCGAAAACCGCCGCTATCGCAGTGACAACGCGATGAAAGACGGACCAGACAAAACGATCTGGGGAGCCGAGCAGAAAGCATGGCTCAAACAGACGCTGGCCGAGAGCGACGCCACGTTCAAAATCATGATCTCACCGACGCCGATGGTCGGCCCGGACGACAAACGCAAGTTCGACAATCACACCAACTTCAATGGTTTCCGTCACGAGCGTGACGAGTTCTACGCCTGGCTCAACGAAACCGGCATCGCGAAAAAACATTTCTATCTGGTCTGCGG
>JABMPE010000144.1 GCA_013203845.1 Rhodopirellula sp.
GCGGGCAATATCGCGCTTGCCTACAGCGTCAGCGGCACGTCGACTTTCCCGAGCCTGCGTTACACCGGTCGTTTGGCCAGTGATCCACTGGGAACTATGCCACAGGGTGAGCACGTCATCATCGACGGTCAATCCTCACAGCTCGGTTCAAGTCGATGGGGCGACTACCAGTCGTTGAGCGTCGATCCCGTCGACGGTCGGACATTCTGGTTTACAGGCCAGTACGGAACCAACAACGCGTGGTCGACCCAGATCGCTTCATTCGCGTTTGGCACTGCTACAACAGGGCAAACTACGAGTACGACTCCGATCTTCCCTGCGGATGCGGGTGACGTTTTGTCTGGCTTCAGCGGTAACGACACAATCCTGGGTTCCTCCGGCGATGACACGATCAATGGAAATGACGGCAACGACTCGATTGATGGTGGTGGCGGCAACGATTCGATTCTTGGCGGTGCCGGAGACGATACGCTCAATGGTGAAGCGGGCGACGACACGCTGGATGGTCAGGGCGGCGATGACGTCTTGAATGGTGGCGAAGGCGACGACGTCATCGAATTCATGGGGATCGGTGACGGTGATGACACCGTCGCGACAAGTGACGGCGGTGACACGCTGGTGGTTACCGGTGATTCAACCGATGAGACCTTCAGCATTGGTCAGTCAGGGAGCACGTTGGTCATCAGTGAAGGAACCGCCAGTGTCTCCGTCATGATCGACGGGATATCTGGCGGAGTCGAATACGTCGTCCTGAACGCGGGCGGTGGCGACGACACGGTCACGGTCTCCAGCGTCGACCAGGTGGGATTCCTGGTCCTCACAGTCAACGGCGAGAACGGGAACGACACGATCTCGGCTGCCGGTGCTTCTCTGGGCGGTGTGCGGCTGCTGATGGATGGGGGAGCGGGCAATGACACCATCACCGGCAGCAGTGGCAACGACACGATTACCGGCGGCGATGGCGACGACGTTGTCTCCGGCAGTGATGGCGATGACACACTGCGGGGAGGACTCGGGAACGACATCCTGGCAGGCGGGAACGGCAACGATCTGCTCGAAGGTGAAGCCGGTAATGACACGCTTCAGGGCGACGCCGGGAACGATTCGCTGCTGGGCAGTTTCGGCAACGACGTTCTGGTGGGGGGCGATGGCAATGACACGGCTCGCGGTGGGTTCGGCGACGACGGCCTGAACGGAATGGCTGGTGACGATTCACTGTTCGGCGACGGTGGGAACGACCGCATTGCCGGGGGCAACGGTGATGACACGATCGACGGTGGACGTGACGACGACACGATTCAAGGCCACAGCGGCAATGACCTGATTAACGGTAATCACGGCAACGACAGCATTGTTGGCCAGGCCGGAGATGACACGATCCTGGGTGATGACGGTAATGACACGATCGCAGGTGGCGATGGACTGGACCTGATTCTTGGTCAGGATGGCGATGATGTCATCAATGGCAACGCCGGTTCTGACACGCTGCTGGGTGGCGACGGAAACGATATTCTACGTGGCGATGGGTCAGACGACACGATCCTCGGTGAAGACGGCGACGACACGATCAACGGTGGCAGCGGCAACGATCTGGCTTCAACCGGAGAAGGAACGGACACTGTTTCCAATGTTGAGACCATCGACGAGAGCTTCACCCTGCCGGCAGCTCTGCTGAGTGGTCTGGATGGATAATGAAAAGCGACTGCTAATGACGACGGACTGCATTGAAATTCGTCCGGTTGTGTGGTTGCGGACGCGTGAAGTAATCCGAGTCCGTCTCCCTCGATTCGGCGTGGCTTCTTCCGGTATCATGTCCTTCTCCCCGCATGGTCGTCGCCGACTG
The DNA here is from genome assembly GCA_013203845.1 of Rhodopirellula sp. GTDB lineage: Bacteria > Planctomycetota > Planctomycetia > Planctomycetales > Planctomycetaceae > JABMPE01. The sequence continues at coordinate 1,844 of JABMPE010000144.1, forward strand.
CCGCCAGACACTTAATGCCCGTTGCTTCCAGAGAAGTCCCGATGCTCAATATCTCCGGTCTTGCTCAGCGTTTGTGTGATGGCGTTTCCCGCCGGTCTTTTATGCAGGTTGGGACTCTGGCGGTTGGTGGTCTGACGCTGACCGACGTGCTGCGGGCTGAGCAGGCATCCGGTTCAGGGACTGGCCACAAAGCGGTGATCATGGTGTACCTGACCGGAGGAATCTCGCATCAGGACACCGTGGATCTGAAGCCGGACGCTCCGGCGGAAATTCGAGGTGAGTTCAATCCGATCCCAACCAGTGTGCCGGGGATCGAGATCTGCGAATTGATGCCTCAAATGGCGAAGGTCGCCGACCGTTGTGCGATCATTCGTTCGGTCGTCGGTCAGCGAGATGAACACAGCAGCTTTCAAAGTCTGACGGGTTACCAGATGGGAATCGTCGAACGCGAGGGATTTCCCAATTTCGGTTCTGTCGTTTCGCAGGTACTGGGGTCGACGAACCCGGTCACGCCGCCATTTATCGATCTGTTCCCGACGATGAAACACCGCCCGTACAACAGCACGGGAGCCGGTTATCTCGGCATCCGATTCAATCAGGTGAAAGCCGACGGCGAAGACCTGGCCAGCATGAAGTTGCGATTTGTTTCGTCCGATCAATTTGGCAGCCGGCGCACGCTGCTGCGACAGCTCGACAGCATCCGTCGTTCAGCCGAAGACGCCCGGTTGCTGGGGATGGACGAAAACTATGATCGCGCGTTCGATGTGCTGACGTCGTCCCGGCTCGTCGAAGCACTCGACCTTTCCAGCGAAAGCGAGGCGCTCCGCGACCGTTACGGTAAGGGGTCGCCCAAACATCTGGGCGACGGGGCTCCGTTATGGAATGAGCAGCTGCTGCAGGCTCGTCGTCTGGTGGAAGCGGGCGTTCGAGTGGTCACGGTGGCGTACGGTTTCTGGGACACACATGGCAATAATTTTGCCCACATGAAGCAGCACCTGCCGACGTTCGACCAGGGAGTCTCGGCGTTGATCGAAGACATCTATCAGCGAGGACTCGGTGACGACGTCACGGTGGTGGTCTGTGACGAGTTCGGTCGGACTCCGAAAATCAACAGTAACGCTGGTCGCGACCACTGGGCTCCCGTGAACTGTGCCTGGCTGGCGGGCGGTGGCATGAAAGTTGGCCAGGTCATCGGCTCAACGGATAAGACCGGTGCTTACGCTGCGGACCGACCTGTCGACTTCCGGGACATTCTGGCCACGATCTATCACAACCTCGGCATCGACCAGTCCGAGATGATTCGCGACCAGACTGAGCGCCCCGTTCTGATCCTGCCCAGCGACGTCCGTCCGATTCGCGAGTTGATCGCCTGACACTGGCTGCTGTCTGACGAAATGCGTCTGGATCGGAAAGCGTTGATCATCGGCCCGGGCTCCGTGTGTCCTGCAGCAGGTATTGCGGCACGCAGGCATTCGACCAGAGCTGACCGCCTGGAATGATTTCATCGGGAAACCTGAAAGCCAGAATCGGGTTTGGGCGGTCTTTTGCCGATCGACGGCTGTTCGATTGAAAGATGCTTAAAGAAGCTGCCGATGTAGTTGTCGACAGGCAGGAGCAGAGCTAACCTACGCCGCCTGTCATCAGCTGAGAGTGGTCAGAAAGCCTCCGAATTCAGCCCAGACATCGGCGGCGAGTGACCGGACTGAGAGTGATTGTTTTGTTGTAACCTGATTTGTGAAAATGGGTTACAAGCCACGCCGGAGTGGCGGAATCGGCAGACGCGCGGGATTCAAAATCCCGTGAGGGTAAACCTCGTGTGGGTTCAAGTCCCACCTCCGGTACTTACGGTGAAAGGACTTACGTCAAATCGACGTGAGTCCTTTTTTCGTATCTGAACACGCTCAGTTCAAATATACCTGCCATAACAGCCTGGAAACTCTCCAGATGCTGACGAGGCAACTGTCAGGATCCCTGAGGAGCGCCCGCTGGTCCTGAACCTGAAAAGGATGTCTTCCTCAGGTTGTCATCGGACTGCACGCGAATAAGTCCGGGGAATTCTTCGGCGACTCGAATGTTCGACTTGCCGATGTCCTACTTGCCGATGCAGTAGAGGTTTTTGGTGGAGCGGATGAAGAGTTGGCCGCCGCTGGGGGTGATGGAGGCTCGGAAGATTTCTTCGTCGTCCGTCAACAGGTTGCAGCGGCTGACTATCTTCAGCGTGTCGGCAGGTTCAACGACGATGGCTTCCCCGCCATCTTCGATGAAGGCGACCAGGCCGTCGTAGGTGACCGGGCTGGCGGTGAC
>JABMPE010000145.1 GCA_013203845.1 Rhodopirellula sp.
TAGGCAAGCGCGATATTGCCCGCCGCGTCCATCGCGATGGCACTCATCCAGCGACTGTCTGCATCAGGAGCGACCGTGCCTTCCTGGAACAACTGCCACGAACCATTTCCAGTCCGCCGCAATTCGAACCACCTGACTCCAGCGTGGTCCGTTCCGTCGACGTCAGTCACGAAGGAGCCGACGATTGATTCGTGCGTACCGAAGTTACGGTATGAAGGTCGCCACATCACAACTTCACGCAATGGGTCAAGTTGCTGAGTCGTGCCAGGCTGAACAATCGCGTCGAATGCAAACAGTCCGTTCAGATCGGAATCGAATTCTGATACCGGAATGCTGGCGGCAAGTTGAAAAGAAGAATTGGCTGCGTTGTCCAGATCGACTGTGTACTCGAATAGTTCAACAAAGTCCTGAGTCGGGTCATTGGTGCCGGGATTGTGAGCTTCGTCGTCACGGTGCCGGATTTGGTAGCCAGGATTGCCGGTTTGTGGAGCTGTCGTACCATCAAGATCAATTGGCGCAAGTGCTTGGAATCCGAATCCTGCGAGAGCCGGAGCCGTGACTCGCTGGAACGGACGAGGCGTGAGACCTGCCAGCATGTTGACGCGGTCCAGCACGTAGACTGGTGGGTCACTGCTGCCTGCTTCATTGGTGGTGATGTAGTAGCCGTCAGGCCAGACAGACAGCTTGGGATAATCCGGGAAATTCGGGAATGTAAACTGGAAGAAGGACCAGTCGGTCGGGTTGTTGGTGGGAGTCGATGTTTGAGAAATGTAAACGTAGACTTCATTGGGATCAGTTGTACTGCCGCCTGAAAACTCCATCATCACCCAGCGATCGGCGAGTTCATCATAGACGACTATCGGGTCACCAGCTCCATCAACCGTTGAACCGATGGGCGCCAGCGACGACAGATTGAATGGAGCAAATGCCGGTGTACTGTCCTTGTTGAAGATCGAGACCAGCGTCCCTCCCAGGTCGTTTCTCAACTGCACAAAGTGGCCAGGCCCGACGTCGCCCACCGTGTCGGGAGGCGACAACGGAGCATTGCCAGCTCCGGCAAAGTTTTGAATCGGCGTATCAAACGATCCCGCCAGATCATCGTCGGCGATTGTCGCTGTCCCCTGAGCTCCCTGGAAATCAATCCCGTCGGTAGCTCCGGTGATGTTCAGGAAGAATGTTTCAGGGCCTTCGATAATATCATCTCCGATGATGACCACCGGAACATTGAGTGTCGTCGTGCCTGCGGGAAACGTCAGAGTTCCAGAATTCGCCTGAAAGTCGACACCAGATGTGGCCGTACCACTCGCCGTTGCGAAAGTCACGTCTACTGACGTGGCCAGAGATGCCGAAAGAGCCACTACGAAGTTTCCGGTCAATGTCATGCCGGTGTTGCCTTCACCATCGATCGTCAGGTCACCGACCTGGACCTGAGTTTGTATGCTCTGCACCAGGTCATTTCCCGATCCTCCGTCAATGTTATCTACGCCTCCTCCACCGGAAACAGTGTCGCTGCCAGAGTGTCCACGCAGCGTGTCGTCGCCGACTCCGCCATTCAATGAATCGTTTCCGCTGCCGCCGTAGATACGGTCCATCCCGGCTTCACCGGCCAGCGTGTCGTTGCCAGACTGGCCGTTCAGGGTGTCGTCGCCATCCCCGCCCAGCAGCGAGTCTCTGCCACCACCGCCCAGAGCAATGTCGTTACCGGCGTTCCCGTTCGCGGTGTCATTGCCCGCCTGCCCATTCAGAAAATCGTCACCGTCACCGCCTTCGAGGATGTCGTTCTCTGAACCGCCAAAGATCGTGTCGTTGTCGGCTCCACCGATCAGCAAATCTTCGCCGGACATGCCGTTGATCGAGTCAGCTCCTGCCTGGCCATCAACCGTATCGAATCCATCGCCAGCATCGATCGTGTCATCACCGTCGCCACCGAGTACGGAGTCATTGCCGTCTCCGGCGTTGATGCTGTCATTGTCCGGACCGGCATCGATTGTATCCTGACCATCACCACCGTTGATGATGTCCGCGCCGGCTCCGCTGGAGATCGAGTCGTCGCCATCGCCACCGTCGATCGAATCGACACCGTCGAGACCGGTAATCGTATCCGCTCCGTTGCCCCCCAGCAGTGTGCCACCCAGATCGAGACTGCCAACGATTGTGTCGTGCCCGTCGTCACCATCAATGAAGATTTGAACGCCGAGGCCGGTATCGGGATCGACAAACGTGAATTCAGCGGCGGTGACTCCACTGACGTCGATCAGGTTTTCGGAACCACTGCCGATGATGGTGATGGCCTGAACGTTGCTCGCCTGGATCGAAGCCAGCGACGGTTCCGGCATTCCGTTCACCGTCACCTGTACCATGCCCGGAACTGTCGGATCGGTGCCGACAACAATGCTGTCGTTGGCGTCTGACAGAATCTGAAGATGACCGTTGGCAAACAGACTGCTCGCAGACAGGTACGTCCGCTGTTCCAGAGTTTCGGCCTGTCGTTGCGACTGGCTGATCCTTCGTCGTGCCGAATCACTGACGAGAAGCTGACGCAGTTGTTTAATCCAGTTCCGAGGCATTTCGTGCGCTCCATGCACTATTGGTAATCCGAACATCCGAGAGAGTCAGCATGAGAGTTGCGACCCCTTTCCTGGGAACAACTCTGAAATACCGATCAACCCGAAAGTTCGAATCGACCCTCACACGCCCGAGATCTGACAGAATCGTACACAGGCCTTCGAATGCAAAAATTCGGCAAAACTCCGTTTACCGCTGTGACCCGCATAATCGTTACAGCCTGTCATCAACGGTGCGGTCTGTAGCGGTTGTGCTGCCTGATTGCCGTGCTGTCAGCTGGAAGTGCGAACTTTCAAAACATTCAGCGAATCGTGACAATACCTGCGTATTTCTGAACGGAATCGGTTCCGCCGGTCGCTATCTGGCGCGCCACGACTTCGCGAGCGGTTAGTCATGAAAAGTTTTACGGATGGTGTTTACTTTGCTGGCTTAACGGTGCCGTGTACAACGACAAGGAGTCAGTTCATCGATTTGCCCGTGATTGAAACAGGAAACCTGCCAATGCGTGCTGTGCTGCTGATCGCTGTTGCCTGCTTTCTGCCGGGATCCCTATCTGCTGAGGATTCGAAACCGCTTACTTACGAGCGGGATATTCGACCGATCTTTCGCGCTCACTGTTTTGACTGCCACGGAGCAACGGACAAACTGGAGGGCGGCCTCGATCTGCGGTTGGTTCGGTTTCTGGTCAAGGGTGGCGAGAGCGGGCCGGCGATCTCGCCGGGGAAGCCTGGTGAAAGCTACCTGCTGGAACGGCTCCGCAGCGGTGAGATGCCACCGGGTGAGAGCACCGTGCCGGTTGAAGAAATTGCGATCCTCGAAAAATGGATCGCTGCCGGAGCCAACACTGCTCGACCGGAACCGGAATCCATCGGCCCTGGCCTTGGCATCACCGAAGAAGAACGCAGCTTCTGGTCGTTTCAGCCAATCCGCAGGCCGGACGTTGCCGACACCGCTTCATTCCCGGCGGACGTTCGCGTGCGAACTCCCATCGACGCCTTGCTCCTGCAGGCGGCGACCGCGAATCCCGCGGGCTCGGTAACCGAAGATGCAGCTACGGGGCCGGCCAGGTTTGCGGCAGATGCCGACCGACGAACGCTCGTCATTCGCGCTTATTTCGACCTGATCGGTCTGCCACCCTCACCGGAAGAAGTTCAGAAGTGGGTCGCTGATCCGACAGACGACTGGTACGACCGCCTGCTGACCGAACTGCTGGCGTCTCCACATTATGGTGAACGCTGGGGTCGGCACTGGCTGGACGTTGCTGGATACGCCGACTCGGAAGGCTATTCAACAGCGGACTCCGAGCGTGAATTGGCCTGGTAATACCGCGACTGGGTCATCCGCTCGCTGAACCAGGACCTGCCGTTCGACCAGTTTGTGGCTGAACAACTGGCTGGCGACGAACTGGCCGGACCTGTTAACGGAGACCTGACGCCGCGTCAGATCGATCTGCTCTCAGCGACGGGCTTCCTGCGGATGGCGGCGGACGGGACCGGCAGCGGAGCCAACAACCCGGACGGTCAGAACCAGGTGATTGCCGACACGCTGAAGATCGTCGGCACGTCGCTGCTGGGTCTCAGCCTGCAGTGTGCGCAGTGTCACGATCATCGCTACGACCCGATCCCGCACACGGATTACTTCGCCATCCGAGCGGTATTTGAGCCTTCGCTCGACTGGAAATCCTGGAAGGTTCCCAACGCTCGACGCGTTTCTCTGTACACAGCCGCCGATCGCAAACTGGCTGCCGAGATCGAAGCCGAGGCCGCAAAGATCGCTGCCGAAAAGTCCGTCAAACAAACCGAGTACATGAAGCAGGCTCTTGAAAAAGAGCTGATGAAATACGAAGAACCGCTGCGTGCGAAACTTCGCGAGGCCTACGAGACGGCGGGCGACAAGCGTTCGGATGAGCAGAAGCAACTTCTGACGAAAAATCCGAGCGTGAATATTTCGACCGGCGTGCTGTATCAGTATCTGCCGGAAGCGGCGGAAGACTTGAAGAAGTTCGACGCTCGTATCACCGAAGTTCGTGCGAAGAAACCTGTCGAAGAATTTGTCCGCGCGCTCATCGAACCTCCCAATCACACGCCCGAGACGAAACTGTTCCACCGTGGCGACCATCAGCAGCCGAAGCAGACGGTCGCGCCAGCGTCGCTCAGCGTCGCCAGTCCAGATGGGCAGGCGATACAGTTTCCGTTGAACGACGACAAGCTTCCCACGACTGGTCGACGACTCGCTTTCGCCCACTGGCTCGCCAGCCGTGACAACCCGCTGTTCGCTCGCGTGATCGTCAACCGCGTCTGGATGCATCACTTCGGCAA
>JABMPE010000146.1 GCA_013203845.1 Rhodopirellula sp.
CGTCATGCTTGGATTGGCGATCGTTGCGGCTTTGTTCGCCCCGTGGCAGCAGTCGGTGACCGGCAGTGGCGACGTCGTGGCCTACGCGCCGCTGGAACGACAAATGGTCCTCGAAGCACCGATCAAAGGACGGATCGTCAATTGGGGCGAATACATCCATGAAAATGCTCATGTGAAAAAGGGGCAGATGATCCTCGAAATTCAGGACATCGATCCGGATTACCTGCTGCGGCTCAAGGAGCAGGCTGCGTCGGGACAGCGACAACTGACTGCGGCGCGGGACAGTCTCGCTGCGGGCCTGCGACACGTTGAAGCGGCGGAGTCATCGATCGTTCCTTACGAAGCACAGCTCCGCGCCTACCGGACAGTGCAGACTGAGATCGTCGCAGCGGCGGATCAGTACGTGAAATCCGGCGAACAGAAAGTAGAGGCCGAGACCCGTGCTCTCGAAGAAGCACAGGCAGGCTTCTCACAGGCACAGGCGGACTATGTGCGACAGAAATCTCTGTTCGAAAAGAATTTCGTCTCTGAGCAGAAATTCCAGCAAGCCGAGCAGAAGTATCTCGAAGCTCAGGCCAAAGTGGGTAAGGCCGAGGCTTATGTCGCCGCATCAAAGAACGAACTGGAAGCCAAACGCCGCGAGCGGGAAGCGAAGGAACGCAAGGCCCAGATTGACATTGAGTATGCCCAGACATGGCTGAATAAGGCGAATGGCGACGTGGCGAAGGCTCAAAGCGAAGCCGCCAAAGCTCAGAGTGAAGTAGCCAAGTCAGAGCAGATTCTGGCCAAACTGGATACGGATGTCGCTCGTCAGCAGCGACAGGTAGTCACCGCTCCACGAGACGGATTTATCCTGAAGCTTCTGGCAAATCAGGGTGGCGAGATGGTGAAGGAAGGTGACCCGCTTTGCGTTATCGTCCCCGACACGACCGATAGAGCGGTACAAGTCTGGCTCGACGGCAACGACGCTCCACTGGTCGAAGCGGGCCGACATGTCCGTCTCCAGTTTGAAGGCTGGCCCGCTGTTCAATTCGCAGGCTGGCCATCAGTTGCGGTCGGCACGTTTGGAGGCGAAGTCATTTCGGTGGACTCAACCGACAACGGCAAGGGAAAGTTTCGCGTGCTGATCGGTCCGGCGCCAGGCGAAATCGCCTGGCCATCCGATCGGTATTTGCGTCAGGGCGTGCGAGCGAACGGGTGGGTGCTGCTGGACGAAGTCGGACTCGGATACGAACTGTGGCGGCGTCTGAACGGCTTCCCGCCAGTTATTTCGATGGACGAGCCAACCAACGGAGAAACCACAGGTGGCGGCAAGAAGAAATGAAACGCCCGGTCAAAACTTGAGTGAATCTCTGTCATTTTGAGAAATTAATCAATCAAGTGCCCGGCGTGTGCCGATAACGCTGATCAGGAAAACTCTTTCTTCGACTGTGAGTCCGCCAAGTGCCTGGCTCTGGTCCATCGATGTACTAATGGGCTTGTGTGACTGAAACATGTGGCATCGTCTGCGATTACTGATCCTGCTTACCTCGACGCTGGCGATGGGCTGTCAGACTTTGGCGTCTCGTTCGCTCGTCAGCCGCTCGCCTGCTTCGATCGCAACGAGAGCTCCGCAGGCACGCAGTCCTCTACTTGCACCTAAGAAGGCAGATCAGTCTGGCAACTCGTCGGACGAACAACAGTACGCCTCGAAATCCGCAGTCAAACAGGCTGGCTGGCGTCCGACTGCAACGTCGCAGCCGGCAGTGACGCTGGCTGCTCACAGTCAGACCGACGACGCATTCGCTCTGCCCGCCCCGATTGATTCGGCGTCGGACTCGCGGCGCACATCCGCAGCCAGTCATGTTCAGCTTGCAGACGTTATCTCGTCGGTTCTGACAACGTATCCGATGGTGCAGGCGGCGGCGTTGCAGTTCGAAATTGCTCAGGGGCAGATTGTCTCTGCAGAAGGAGCCTTTGACACCAAACTGAAAGGTTCATCCGAAAACGGTCCGCTCGGGTTCTACGAGACCTACCGTCAGAGCGTCGGCGCCATTCAACCATTGGCCTATGGTGGCGAAATCTTTGGTGGATATCGTGTCGGACGAGGAGTTTTCCAACCGTGGTATCAGGAACGTCAGACGAACGCAGGCGGCGAATTCAAAGCCGGACTGTCAGTACCTTTGTCTCGAAACGTAAGTATTGATGACCGACGAGCTGGAGTGCAGAAAGCCGGGCTCGATCTGTCGGCTGCCGACCCTCAGTTCCGCGGTGAAGTGATTCTCACCGTTCGCGCAGCGTCCGAAGCGTACTGGCAATGGGTCGCCGCCGTGGCACAACAACGCATCGCCGAGCAGGTGCTCGCTCTGGCAACCACTCGCAACGACGGTCTCGAAGAAGAAGTCCGCACCGGAGCCAAGGCATTGCCTGATCTGAAGGACAATCGCCGTTCGATCCTGTCTCGCGAGGCGAAGCTCATCGACACGCAGCGCAAGGTCGCTCAATCAGCAGCCAAGCTTTCGATTTATCTCCGCACGCCGGACGGCGAACCCCGCATCGCAGCGATCGAAGAAGTGCCCGACTTCCCGAAGCCAGATCCACCGGACGAAGCGTGGAAAACAAGTCTTGCGCAGCATGCCATCCAGTCTCGACCGGAACTGCGTGACCTTGACCTGGCCGTCGACCGAATCGATGTCGAGCTCGCCGAAGCCGGCAACGATCTGCTGCCCAATGTGAACGCCGTGTTTGTCGGGTCGCAGGACATCGGCGAGCCCACCAGTTCAAAACGCAACAAGTCGCCCTTCGAACTCGAAGCCGCGTTGCTCGTCGACGTTCCTCTGCAGCGACGCAAAGCAAAGGGAAAGCTGACGTCTTTGGAAGCGAAGCGCTCTCAGCTTGCCCAGAAACGCCGACTGTCAGAAGACAAAATCCGAACTGACATCTCCGTCGCCTTCGAAGCAGTCAGAGCCGCCTACGAACGTGTGCAGAGAACCGCCGAGGCGAGAGACCTCTCCGACTACATGGCCGAGGTCGAACGTGAGAAGTTCAAAGCCGGAGAATCCGACCTGCTCAAAGTCGCCCTGCGCGAAGAGAAGGCCGCCGAGTCCGCAGCAAAAGCGATCGAATCACTACTGGAATATCAACTCGGTCTTGCCCACCTCCGAGCCGCCTCCGGCATCGACAACGGCTCAACCATCGAATGGTCGCCGTCGACTCAGCCGGACCGCCAAAGCAGCAGAGGCAACGGCGTCCAAACCAACGTCATTCGAAGAAGTGACGATGAATCTTTTTCAGTATCCTTATCCAGAATTAAGCGACACCAATGAATGTGACCCTGGCTGACCGAACACTCGACCGTCTTATAGACCTGTTGGACCTGGTGATTCGCGAACAGGTCGGGGAGTCGCTCGCAGACACCATGCAACGAATTCGCCGTCTGGCGGTGGAGCGTCGTGCTGGGTTTCCGGAGGCTGAATCGCGACTCGTCCATGAACTCTCTGATTTGAAGCCAACGGAACTGCGTGCGGTCATCCGATGGCTCAGCCTGTTTTTCGATCTGGCGAACCTCGCCGAGGATCAGCAGCGGGTTGAAACGCTTCGGGAACGGGACGAATCTGCTAGAGCGAGTGGGAAGCCTCGCCGGGAGTCGATTTCGTCAGCGATCGCAGACCTGAAGCAACAGGGCCTTGACGCGGCCGAGATGCAGCGCTGGATCAATCGCCTCCGGATAGAGCCAGTGTTCACAGCTCATCCATCAGAGGCAAAACGCAGGACAACTCGGCAACTGCTGCGTGCCGTTCGTGAATTGCTCGCAGGTCAATCCGTCGCGGCTGCAGATATTGAGTCGGTCGAATCCGAGTTGCTGGCTGATCTGACGGTTCTCTGGCAGAGTGATCTCGTACGACCGGATCGGCCGCCCGTGATGAGTGAGGTGAGTCGGGGTGTCTACTTCGCATCGACGCTCTGGGATGTCGTTCCGCAGACATATCGAGAATTGCGAACGGCGCTGAGAACTGCCTTTCCGCAACACCACTTTGAGGTGTCGCGGTTTCTCTCCTTCGGCACATGGATCGGTGGCGATCGTGATGGCCACCCTTTCGTCACCGCAGAGATTACTCGCCAGACTTTTACGCGTATGCGTCGCGCGGCCCTCGAAGGTCATCTCGCTGAGTGCCGCCGGATGCACAATCGAATGGTGATGTCGGATCAGCAGGTCGCGTCCGGGCAAGAATTGCGGAATCGCCTCCATGACTCCGAGAAACTCTGGCCGGAACTGACCGATCGGTTGAGTCCGGTGTCATCACTGGAGACATACAGACGGTTTATGCGAATGCTGGAATTCCGATTGGAGCGTACGCTCAGTGCTGTTACTTGCGCAGCCAGTCAAACAGGTGCCTACGACTCAGCAGAAGAGTTTTCCGTAGACCTCGCTCAGTTGCGTGACAGTATCCTTGAGAATCGTGGCCAAAGAATCGTTGATCAGTTTCTTCAACCCTGGATCGATCGTGTTGAGACGTTTGGATTTCATTTTGCGTCGCTCGACATCAGGCAGAACTCTGAAGTTCATCATCAGTGTCTGCAGGAAGTCATCACCTTGCAGCAAAGAGAAGATGCAACGTTTGAGAAAATGGAACTGAAGGAGTTGATCGCGACAGCAACTGCTCCAGAAAAGATCGACCCGCTGAAGTTGACCGAAGGCTCCCGGGAAGTGTTCGACACACTTCTGCTGCTGATTGAAGAGTACAAAACCTGGGGCACGCAGTCCGTTGGTGGGTACATCATCAGTATGACGCACTCAGCGACCGACGTATTGACGGTACTTTGGCTCTGGAGGACAGCGTGGGCTCAAAGCCACGATGACGAACAACACATTCCAGCGATGCCGATCATTCCGCTGTTTGAAACGATCGATGACCTCCGCAGCGCATCTTCCATACTCGACGAACTACTGAACGTTCCTGTCTATCAGCGTTACCTTTCAATAATCGGCCAGCGACATCAGACGGTAATGGTCGGATACTCCGACAGCACCAAGGACGGTGGCTATCTCACGGCCTGCTGGGAACTTCACAAAGCTCAGGAAAGGCTCGCTGAAGTCGCGGCACAGCATCATGTCGGGCTGACTGTATTTCACGGTCGCGGTGGCTCATTGGGTCGCGGTGGTGGACCGGCCGCTCGGGCGATTCGTTCGTTACCCGGCAAGGCCGTTGCTGGACGGATGCGAGTCACCGAGCAAGGCGAGGTCCTTTCCGAACGGTACGACGATTCCAGAATCGCACATCGTCATCTCGAACAGATCATCAACGCCACACTTCTTGTCAGTGCTGGAGCCAGCCGGTCTCCAGAAGCGGACTGGCTGAAGGGAATGGATTATCTTTCGGATGCATCGTTTCGAAAGTACCGCGAACTGGTGGAGCACTCCGCATTCCTTCACTACTTCGATCGAGCCACTCCGATCAGCGAAATTGAGACGCTGCCGATTGGGTCGCGGCCTTCACGGCGGGGACAGCGAAATTCCTTGAGCGATCTGCGAGCCATTCCGTGGACCTTTGCCTGGACTCAGTCACGCCACATTCTCCCTGCATGGTTTGGACTCGGCACCGCTGTTCGCAGCTTCGTCGACGTCCACAACTCGGACTGGTCAACTTTGCGAGCAATGTATGCAGAGTGGCCAATGTTTCGTGCCCTGATCGACAACGCCGAACTGGCTCTCGCGAAGGCAGATATGCAGATTGCACGTTCCTACGCAGCACTGACCAGTAATCCCTCCAGCGATGAAGTCTGGCAACAGATCGCGTCCGAGTTCGAACGCAGTCGCGGTGCCGTCTTGTTAATCAAAGAGAACACCGAGTTACTGGCAGACGTGGACTGGCTCAAGACATCAGTGATGAATCGGAATCCATACGTCGATCCATTGAACCTGTCACAGATCGAACTCCTGCGTCAAATCCGCTGCAACGATGAAACTTCTGACACACTCCCCGACAGTGAGCTGACAAACCTGGTCCGCCTCTCAATTCAGGGCATCGCCGCCGGACTGCGAACGACCGGCTGACCTGCCATTCATGGCTCATGGCCAGGTGATGTAACGTTCGTTCCGTACGTTCGATTTCCATGGGTTCAGCGCCAGCATTAAGCTCATCCGAGTTTTTGCCGTTCGAGATCAGGAAGCCAGCCGCCGTCGAAGAACCTCCTGTCCCGTCGGTTCGTGAACCAACTCTTCAATCGGCGTGAATCCGTACTTTGCGTAGAAGGCTCGCCCAATTGAACTGGCTGCGAACACTTCGACTTCAAGCTCGCCTCGAAGTTCTTTCGCCTTGTCCATCAGTTGCTGCCCGATGCCGAGGTTCTGATGCCTTGGATGTCTGAATTCTTACTCTTGATTCCAGCCAATGTGCTGGCTCGGCTGAGAGTTCGACACATGTGGCACTGAGACGACGATGCCGTTTCTCAAGGATCGACGTACCGATTCGTCTCTGACAGCGGAAATCAGAATCTCCTGAGCACGCGGAGCGCTTCGCTGGAAACTTATCCTTCACCGTTACGTGAGGTACAACTTCTTCAGTCGATGCCGTACTTGCGGACTTTTTTCCACATGGTCACCCGACTGACACCCAGCAGTTTGGCCGCTGCAGTTTTGTTTCCCTCAGTTGTTTTGAGGGCCGTCAGCAGCTTTTCGCGATCGGCCTGCTGTTTCGGCGTCAGGTCCGCGATGTCGAACGGTTTCGTTTCAAGCGGAGTCGACTTTTTTGGCGTGCCCGAGGCGACTGGTCGACCGAGGTCGCTCTCGGAACGGGGCACGCGGATTTCGCTGGGCAGATCGAACAGCGTGATCACGTCTCCGCCGACCGTTACGAAGGCGTGCTCGATGGCGTTCCGCAATTCCCGGACGTTGCCAGGCCAGTGATAATCCATCATTCGCTGCAACGCGTCCCGAGCGATTCCGCTGACATCGTGTCGATGAACCTGCGACAACTCCTCAATAAATCGGTCAGCCAGCAGCGGGATATCTTCCTTGCGTTCCCGTAAGGCCGGCAGATGCACCTCGAAAACGTGAATTCGATAGTAGAAATCCTCACGGAATTCGCCGGCCTTAATGAGAGCCATGAGGTCTCGATTGGTGGCAGTGACCAGTCGCACGTCGACCTTCGTGGCCTTGTCATCACCGACGCGGCGGATCTCGCGTTCCTGCAGAACGCGCAGCAGCTTCAACTGAATCAGCGGCGAGACATCCCCGATCTCATCGAGAAACAATGTGCCGCCTTCGGCTGCCTGAAACACGCCGACCTTATCACGTGTCGCTCCTGTGAAAGAACCCTTCACATGACCGAACAACTCGCTTTCCAGCAGCGTTTCCGGAATCGCCGAACAATTGACCGCAATAAACGGCTTGCCCCGCCGTTCACTGACCGAGTGAATCGCACAGGCAGCCAGTTCTTTACCGGTGCCCGATTCTCCGCTGATATACGCCGTTACGTCGCTTTGCGCAGCCAGCCGCAAGCGCCGGAAGACTTCCTGCATCGGAGCACTGCGGCCAACGAGTCGCTCGAACGCATCGCGTTGCTTCGTCTGTTCTTCCAGCAGCGTGATTTTCTCATTGGCGAGGACAAAGTCGGTAAGATCGCTGAAGCAACCGACCGCACCGGCAATCTTTCCGTCATCCTCGACAAGCATCCGAACATTGCCGTGGATGTAGAGTTCGCGACCGTCTCTCGAAAGCAGCTTGCATTCCTGACTGCAAACGCCATCGATCGCGCACGGGTCCGGGTTGTCGAGCATTTCTTTAAGCGTCGCGAAACCTTTGCAGTTCTGCCCTTCGAGCATGTTGCAGGGCTGTCCGACGACTTCGGATCTCGGGTAACCAGTGATTCGCTCAGCACCGTCGCTCCACGCAACAAACCGCCCCTGGACATCGACAGTAAAGATTCCTGCCGCCATCGCATCCATCACGCGACCGAGAATCGTTGGATCCTTTTGAAAATCAAGTTCCATGCTCGCCTTAGTCCTCTCTCGCCAGCCACGTCTCGCTCATTTCCCATAAGCCGTTCGGAATTCACCTCAGCTCTGTATCTTACGACCGCTGGCCGCGTAAGAGTATTCCTTGACGGCACGCCAATTGCTTAACCATTCGGCATCAACTAACTGTTAAGGAGAGCTGCATGCCAGACGATCGTCTCAAATCCGTATTCGGCTATCTGCTCAAGTCGGTACTTCCAGTGATCGCCGGATTGAGCATTCTCGGTCTGCTCATTGCATGGCTGGCAGGAGCATTTACGAGTCGAATCGAACCAGGCCGTCAGAAGGTCGTCACACGGAGGCTGGAAAGCGGCCAATCCACAGACGTGGTCCACGAAGTCACGAAGGACTACATCGAAGAGGCAGTTGGTACTCTGAAGGCGGCTGGTCGAGCGGAAATATCGTCACGTGTGCTGGCTCGGATCGAGGAAGTGACTACCTCGGCAGGGGATCTCGTTGATCCCGGTGACCTGTTGATCCGGCTCGACGATGGAGAATTGCAGGCTCGCGTCAGACAGGCCGAGCAGGCAGTCATCTCTGCCGAAGCCAGTCGCCGACAGGCCGGCACAGACTTTGACCGGATCAAAGGGCTCTATGATCAGAACGTCTCGACGAAATCCTCGCTCGACGATGCCAAAGCTCGACTCGATGTAACGACAGCCGATGAGCAGCGTTCCCGACAGGCCTTGGAAGAAGCAAAGATTATTCTGTCCTACGCGACAATTACGGCCCCGCGAGCAGGGCGCGTTGTCGATCGACTGGCCGAACCCGGCGACACCGCTCGCCCCGGTGAAGCATTGCTCGTGATCTATGACGCGGCATCTCTGCGGCTGGAAGCGCCGGTGCTGGAAAAACTGGCTGTGCAACTGCGCCCCGGCGACACACTCACGGTTCGTATCGATGCCGTGGATCGTGACGTCGAAGCGACGATCGATGAAATTGTCCCGCAGGCGGATGCACCCAGTCGATCATTCCTTGTCAAAGCCACATTGCCACGAACGGGCGACCTCTACGAAGGCATGTTTGGGCGTTTGTTGATCCCCGCCGGACAACGCCGACATCTGTGTCTGGATACTGCGGCAATTCAGGAAATCGGACAACTTCAGTTTGTCGAAGTGGTGCGTGATGATCAGACGCTCGATCGCCGTATGATCCGCGTCGGTCGACTCGGCATGCCGGGCCGGGTGGAAGTACTCAGTGGATTGCAAGCCGGTGAGCGGGTTGTGCTTCGCGAGAAACCCGTGGTCGTGCCGACCGAATCCGTGGAGGTGATTCGGTGAGCACTAACCAGCGGACACCATTCCTCACGCGGATCGTCGAGGTCTTTCTGCGTGGCGACATCGCGATTATGTTGACAGTCGTCTCGCTCATACTTGGTGGCATAGCTCTGTGGCTGACGCCGCGTGAAGAAGAGCCTCAAATTGTTGTGCCCATGGCTGATGTGCTGATCTCAGCGCCCGGACTGTCGGCTGAGGAAGTTGAGCAGCAGGTTACGACTCGCATCGAAAAACTGCTCTACCAGATCGACGGTGTCGAGTATGTCTACTCGATGTCGCAACCCGGACAGTCTGTCGTGAGCGTACGGTTCTATGTCGGCGAGGACCGTGAAGACTCACTGATCAAACTGTACAACAAGATCAATTCCAACGTTGACGAAATACCGCCCGGCGTAAAAAGCTGGGTCGTCAAACCGATCGAGGTCGATGATGTGCCTATCGTCATCGCCACGCTGTGGACTGATCGAACGGAACTTTATGGCGACCATCAACTGCGACGACTCGCAGAAGAGATTCAGAATGAGCTGAAGGCTATCCCGAATACAAATCGGGTCTCACTGGTCGGCGGCCGTCCGCGTGTTATCCGAGTCCAACTCAATCCGTCTGCACTTGCCGCGCGGCAGGTTTCGCCGTTACAGGTTGCTCAGGTTTTACAGGCCAGCAATATCAACCAGCGAGTCGGCGAGTTCGATCAGCAGGAGAGCCACTTTGTCGTCGAGGCTGGCACTTTTATTCGGGACGCAAGCGATCTGAACCGGCTGGTCGTGCATGTGGCTGACAACCGACCGGTCTACCTGCAGGATGTCGCCGAGGTGATCGACGGCCCTGCGGAATCCGAGTCGTACACATGGATCGGCTTTGGTCCGGTCAACGAGGAGCAACCCAGCTCTGGTGAGACCTACCCCGCCGTCCACATTGCCGTCGCTAAACGCAAAGGGGCCAACGCGGTCTGGGTCGCTAACGAAGTCGAGGCGAGGCTCGAAGAACTGCAGCACTCGCTGCTGCCGGATGGAATTCATTACCGGATCACGCGTAACTACGGCGAAACGGCCAACGATAAGGTCAACGAACTGGTCGAGGGACTCGCCGTCGCCGTGCTGACGGTGATTGTCTTTATTGGTATGTTCCTCGGTTGGCGAGCGGCGCTGGTGGTCGCTCTGGCGATTCCCGTGTGTTACAGCCTGACCCTGTTCATCAACCTGATCGGCGGGTATACGATCAATCGCGTGACGATGTTCGCGCTGATTCTTTCGCTCGGGCTGCTTGTCGATGACCCGATCACCGATGTCGAGAACATCGCGAGATATTTCACACTCCGCATTCTGCCCCCGCGTGAGTCCGTGCTGCGTGCGATTCAGGAAGTGCGCCCAGCATTGATCCTTTCCACGCTGGCCATCATCGCCAGCTTCCTGCCGCTGGCCTTCATCACCGGGATGATGGGGCCGTACATGGCTCCCATGGCTCTCAACGTGCCACTGACAGTGACGGTGTCAACGGTCGTCGCCTTCGTACTGACGCCGTGGCTGGCAATGGTTGCTCTGCGGCGTCTCAACGACAAACCCGACGCGGGCGAAGAGTTCGATGTGACTCGACGTCCGCTTTACCGTTTCTTTAACTGGCTGCTGACGCCACTGCTGGAGCGTCGCTGGCTGAGCTGGAGCGTCCTCGGCAGTACCGGTCTGCTGCTGATCGCGGCCATGGCTGTGCCGGCCTTGCGACTGGTCCCGCTCAAGATGCTGCCCTATGACAACAAGAATGAGTTTCAGGTAATCGTCGACATGCCTGAAGGCACGACTCTGGAACGCACAGATGCCGTCGCGAGAGACGTCGGGCGTTATCTCTCCGGTGCATCTGAAGTTCGCGATTACGAGGTCACAGTCGGCACGGCATCGCCGATGGACTTTAACGGCATGGTCCGCCACTACTTCATGCGAAGTGGTCCGCACGTGGCCGACATTCGAGTTAATCTCGCCGACAAGGACGATCGCCGGCAGCAGTCTCACGAGATCATTCTGCGCATCCGCAACGGCTTGACGAAGCTGGCGGAAACGCATGGTGCCAACCTCAAGCTGGTTGAGGTTCCGCCGGGACCACCGGTTCTCGCTACGATCACCGCGGAAGTCTACGGCCCGGACGATGCGAGCTACGATCAACTGATCGCTGCGTCCCGACTGCTGGCCGGACGCATGAAGAACGAACCCGGTATCGTCGATGTCGATGTCAGCGCCGAAGACGACCAGACCGTGTGGGTTTTTGAAACAGACAAACCCAAGGCCGCGTTGTCAGGCATTTCCACAGAGGCCATTGCTCAAACGCTCAGTCTCGCCCTCAAGGGGCTGCCCGCCACAGTGCTGCATCTGCCAAGTGAAGTCGATCCATTAACTGTGCAACTTCGCTTACCTGCCTGGCAACGTTCGGCGATCGACGACCTCGAAGAACTCTACATAAAAGGCTTGCACGGAGATGTCGTTCAACTCGGAGCACTAGGTGAATTCCACCAGCGAATCGATGACAAAACTATCTACCACAAGAATCTCAAGCGAGTTGCCTTCGTCTATGGCGAAGTCGCCGGACGTTCTCCGGCAGACGCCATTGTTGACATGCAGTTTGACCGGGACTCGACGGACAACATTGCCCGACCAGTGAAATCTCGAACCTGGATGGAACCCGGCGGCGGCGATCCGTGGTCTCTGGAAGAAGGCATCCGCATTGAATGGGCCGGTGAAGGTGAATGGAAAATTACGCTGGACGTGTTTCGTGATCTTGGTCTGGCATTCGCAGCAGCGCTGCTCGCGATCTTCGTAATTCTGATGTTTCAAACGGGCTCGCGCATTCTGCCGATTGTGATCATGCTGGCAATTCCGCTCACACTGATCGGCATCATGCCCGGCTTCTGGCTTCTCAACGTCATTGTCGACAAGCCTATCGACGGTCATCCCAACCCGGTCTTCTTCACGGCCACAGCGATGATCGGCATGATCGCGCTGGCGGGCGTCGTGATCCGCAATTCCGTCGTCCTGATCGACTTCATCCACCTCGGTCAGGCCGAGGGCATGTCACTGAAAGAGTCGATTATTCGGAGTGTCGTTGTCCGTACAAGACCCATCCTGCTGACTTCCGGAACAACTCTGCTGGGCAACTGGGTCATTACGCTCGACCCGATCTTCTCCGGTCTCGCATGGTCGATCATCTTCGGCATGGTGACTTCAACACTCTTCACCTTGATCGTCATCCCTGTGGTTTACTGGATGATTTACCGCAGCTCGACACACGACGCGGCAGTAATGTCTTGAGTCATTACCGGCATATCGTGCTCCGATCTTGAGATCACCGATGATGAACGTCTCAGTCGGATTGAACGTCATGGCAGAGTGGGCATGCGGTTGGCAGCGCATCGCCGGACGAGATTCCAGAGACGCCTCGAAGAACGGTCACACTTCCCATAAGTACGACACAGAACGCGGCGACTTTGACGAGTCGCTTTCGTCCCTCGATACCGATCAGCGAACCGCCCAGACCTGCACCGAGCATCAGCGGCAGCGTCCCCAGTCCAAAGGTCAACATGATTAACGCTCCGGTGTGCAGGTGACCGGAACTCAAAGCGAGAGCCAGGAACGCGTAGACCAGACCGCAGGGCAGAAAGCCTGTGGCCAGACCGGCCAGAAACACGTGACCGGGTCGCCCGGATTTCAACAGACTGCGAAACTGAGTTGCTGCCGCGCATGACGAAGCCTGCTTGAGCCATCTGTCCGAAGACGGAATCAACCCGCCTGAAACGAGTCCCGTGGCGACAAGAGCAGCTCCGGCAATGATTGACAGAACTCCCTGCACGTTCGCCACGGTCGCAAGATTGTGTTGGAGCTGCTGACCTCCGAAGCCGGCTGTCGCTCCAAGAAATGCATACGTGAAACATCGTCCGATCGAGTAGACCGACTGTCGTGTCAGATTCTGCAGAGGCGAGGCGGCGTTCCAGCCGATGGCTAGAGCAAATGCACCGCACATTCCGATGCAGTGTCCGCTGCCCAGCAATCCGCCGAGAAAGATCAGAGACCAGTCGATCATGTTCCAACCGCCTCACCAACGACTTTGCCAGCTGTCTCGCTGACAGACTGGCTGACAGATTCGGTGCGTTGTGTGACTGCCGGCGGAGAGATTGCTGAGACGGTGCGCTTCGAATTGGTCGGCAATTCAAAGTCGCGAAGCCGTTGTGAATTCCAGAGAACGAACGCGCTGCTGCCGAACATCAATCCTGCCGCGAAAACGGGATTCAACAGTCCGGCAACTGCCAGAGCCATACCGACAGTGTTGTAACCAAAGGCCCAGAACAGGTTCTGACGAATCACTCGCCGAGTTTGTCGAGCAAGGCCGATCACCCACGGGACACCACTAAGATCATCTCGCAGCAGGCAGACTCCGGCGGCGTCGCGTGAAAGGTCTGTTCCTCCTCCCAGCGAAGCGGCAACATCAGCGCCCGCCATCGCCGGGCCGTCGTTGATCCCGTCGCCCACCATCAGCACAGGGCCAGTGTCTCGCTGCACGGCGTTCAGTATTTTCAGCTTGTCGTCAGGCAGGAGTTCTCCGGAAGCGGGAATCTCCAGCGCATGGCCGAGACGTTTGGCATGAACGGCGAGATCCCCTGAGAGAATTCCCAGGTCCAGTCCCAGCTCGCGGCACGCATCAACGGCCAGAGCCGCTTCTTCCCGAATGTCTTCCTGCAGCGTGAACACGCCTCGCACAAGATGGTCCCAGCCAATGAGAACCGTGGACTGGTCTTCCCTTCGCGCGACTTCCAGCGATTCCTGTAACTCCGAACTCAACCGACAGCGATTTGTTTCCAGAAACCGCTGACTTCCCAGCCAGACAACCGTTTCGCCTGAAACGCCCGCTGAATTTTTGAGAACCGCTTCGAGTCCTAATCCGGAGACCGTGCGTACGTCTTGGATCCGCACCCGACTGAGCATCTCTATCCCGTCGTCAGAGGATCGGTCAGTTGATTCGGGAGCGTTCTGAACTGGTTGCCAGTTGGTTTCCGACAATTCCTGTCCCGCGCACGCAGCAGCGGAAAGATAGCTTGCAATCGCTTTGGAAAAACTGTGCGTCGATTCGCGACAGATCAGGTCGGCAACAGTGGCAACCTGGTTTTGATTTGATTTTTCATCGCAGATGAAAGACGAGACACTGGGCCTGCCGGATGTCAGCGTTCCCGTCTTGTCAAAGCGAACGGCCTTGACGGCGCTGAGTCTTTCAAGAACCTCGCCGCTGCGAAATAAAATACCTCGCTCCGCGGCGTGCCGCATGGCTGTCCAGACGGCGACAGAAGTGGCCAGCCCCAGCGCACAGGGACAGGCAATTAACGTCACCGCCAGCGAGGTCAGCACTCCGTCTGCAAAGCTGCCGGTCAAGGCGTTACCGACAAAAGTGGCGACGGCCACCAGAGCCACAAACGGAACGAACCAGGCAGCGGTTCGGTCGGCTGCTGTCTGAAACCGTCCCCGCTGCGCACGAGCCCGGCGGACCGCATCGAGAATCTGTGATAACGCACCCTCATGGGAGGGCCGTGTCACGCGCACGACGATGCTCGAATCGACCGGGACTGTTCCCGACACGACTTCCTCGCCAGAACGCCGCGTCACTGGATCGCTTTCACCGGTCAGAATCTGCTGATCAATCGCGACTCGAAATGAGCGATCATCGCCAACAGTTTCACCGGAGATCTCAGTTTCAGATTCCAGAACACCGTCGGCAGGAATCCGCTCGCCAGCCAGGACGCGTACGCGATCGCCGGGTTTCAGATCGGCGGTCGGCGTCTCAACTTCGCTCGACGCCAGCAGCAAGCGAGACGTCGCCGGAATCAACCGCTCCAGCGATTCAAGCAACTCACCGGTTTGAAGTTTGCCTCGTGCTTCCAGCCAGCGACCCAGCGTGACCAGAACCAGAACCATGCTGGCCACTTCGAAGTACACGTGTCCGTTGCCTGCCAGAAGTGACACGACCGAGTAGGCAAAGGCCGCGACGACTCCCAGTACGACGAGCAGGTCGGTGGTGATTCGTCCGCGCGATAACTCGGCCCCCGCCGCAACGGCGATAGGAATTCCCAACAGGAAAAGCACCGGAGTTGCCGAGACGAAGCACAGCCAACGGAACAGTTCACTCAGCGATGCAACAAGCGCCTGTGAGCGGTCGACGTCATAAACGTCCTGGCTCCACAACGCCATCGTGAACACCATCACGTTCATGGTGCAGAAAATGGCGATCCCCAGCCGCGTGAGCGTCCATTGAACGTGTCCGGACTCTCCACGATCCTGCGTGACCTGCGAAGCGAAGCGGCATCCGAAGCAGCAGAACTCATCTTCGGAAGGTTCGACAGTTGACGGCGAGGGAACCGCTCCCGCGGAAGCGGCCTCAGACACGGTCGCACGCCGGGACCCGAACCAGCTGCTGGCAACCGGCAAGCCGCACCATGAGCAGGTTCCTGGTTCGTGTCCGGTCGTCATGGAGGCGACACCATCTCCTTCTGAACCGCTGGCAGGAAGTACGTCACTGCGTAATAGATGACGAACGCCCAGAACAGCAGCCATAGAACCCGCACATACCACGGGATCGAGTTGCTCGTGTAGTTATGAAATTTCTGCTCAGCTTTGGCAGAAGTCTGTTCGGACTGTGTCATAGGTCGTCTCAGTGGTGCGAGGGTGCCGCTTTGGCGCTGGCTTCGTCGAGCTTTGCTTCCTGCTCAAGCATGTGGTACTTCGGCTCTTCGATGTCTCGAAACATGCCGTTGAAAGTGGCCCACAACAGCAGACAGAAAAAACCCAGACTCGCCAGCAGGTAATTGGCGACAGGCGAAATGGCAAAGACGCCATCCACATCGCCGCGTACCAGTGCGATGAATTCCGTCAGTTTCATGCCGAAGCCCCACAGGCTCGGCACGAGAATCAAGACCGCGAGGATTCCCGTCACGATCATGGTGGCTCTGTTTTCGCGATGTGATGCCATGCTTATTCGTCCCTGGTTTCTACGCTTTCAGCAGGTTTTTCAAATGGAGCTGGTTCGTAGTTTTCGTAATCCGGATAGCTCTCCAGCCACGAGCCGAGCCACTGCACGTAGGTGATTAGCGCAAGACCTCTGCGGTTTGGCTGGCTGGGATCTCCATCGAACAGCCAGGGATATTCCGGCATCGGTGACGTCGTGGAAGTCATCGACGGTTTGAAGAGATGCACCGCGTGCCAGTCGTTCGAACGCCGTCCGCCTTCACGGCTCAAGTCTGGACCGATGCGACGCGTACCAAAAAGCACCGGTCGCTGGAGTTCGTTCTGATATTCCCACGAGGCGGACACTGGTCCCCAGCGAGTTTCTTCGTTTGAAACAGGTCGCACGAACTGGCTGTGACAGTGCCAGCAGCCTTCGCCGACGTAGATGTCGCGACCTTCACGCAGTGAATCAGCGACCTTCTGGTTCCACCAGTCGGCTCCGGTTTCAGGATCAGCTGGCGGCTCTCCATACGCTTTCACGAAGGATTCAGGATAACGTCGCGAAAGGTCTTCGAACTGGAACCTCACGTTCCCGTTGACGAGTTCTTCAGCCGTCTGCTCGGGAATGTTCCGGTACATCAGGTACGGCACGGCGGCGTTCGACAAAAATGCGAACCCAAAAAATGCCAGGCCGGCCACTAGCAGAATGCCGGATTTACTCTCAAACATTGTGACTCGATCCTTACTTCATTTGAACAGCGGCTGTGACGCGTATCGCTCTGAGAGTCCAAAACATCGTGTGTGCAAAATGCTGTGTGGTAAGGGGCAGAAAGAAGCCTGGAGGCGACTCGTTGCCGAGCCGCCGCCAGGTTTCGAACAGTCGAAGCGACACGACATGGCTCCCCACCGCATCGCCCACCACACGTGGGCAAATGCCGCCGCGACTGCTGTTTCAATTTCAGGTTGAATGCTTTCGCATGATTCGTACCAGTTGTCGTTTACGATTTTTGAGTGGTGAATTCGACCGCCCACTCCGATGGTCGAGGTGACGAATCAGGCAGGAACGGCAACGACCTCAAACGCCGGTTCCGGCTCACTTCGCCAGGTCATATAAAAGTTGTAGAGGAACACAACGAGGCCGCCGAACATCGACAGTCCAGCCCAGATGCGGATCATCCAGAACGGGAACGACACATCGACGGAGTGATCCCACGGTTGCAGACTCGACCAGCTCCAGCCCTGAAACAGTCCACCGAGAATCAGGTCGGCAGCCATGACTGCCAGACCAACTGCCGACAGCCAATAGTGGTATTCACACAGTTTGCGGCTGTACCAGTCGCGTTTCAGAATCAGCGGAATCAGGTACGTCATCATTCCGAAAATCCACATGCTGAAGACTCCGAACATGACCAGGTGGGCATGCCCGACAACCCAGTCGGTAAAGTGAATCAGAGCCTGGAAGGTCAGCGTGGTCTGCATCGCGCACTGCAGACAAGTCAGAAAGTAAAAGACCATGCCGGTGTAGAAGTATCGGATCGGAAGATTCGTCACGACTTCGCGACCTCGGCCCCAGATCGTTCCGAAGAAGTTGATCACCACCGTCGTGACCACCAGTTCGACAGCGATCGTGGAGATGATCGCTCCGTACTGAAGGAACATCGGAATCGGCGTGTAGAGAAAATGGTGGATGCCGTTGAGCGGGTAGAAGAACGCCAGACCCCAGAAGCCGACCAGTGACAGTCCGTGACTCCAGATGGGCTTCTTCAGCAGAATCGGGACAAAGTAGTACATCAGCCCCCAGCCGAGCGGCGTCACAAACAATCCGACCAGGTCGTGAATGAACAACCCGCCGACAGCGCCAGCGGCAGTCCCCGACACGAAGTACTCGGGAACAAAGTTTCCCATCGCGTAAGTGAGAAACGTCCAGACGAAAGCTGCCAGAAAGTACCACAGCGTGACATACATGGGGCCTTTCACCTGAATGATCGGCGTCATGAAATTGATCGCGACCAGCAGCAGTCCGAGTTGGGCCAGAGGATCAATCCATGTCGGCGTTTCGCCCCATTCGAGTCCCTGGGCCTGCCCCAGCAGAATTCCGACGGCCGTTGCCAGCACAACAATCTGCCACGCTGCGAAGATCAGCCACGACAAGCGGCGATCAAGGACCGGCCTCAACGTCAGCCGTGGAATTACCCAGTGCAGCAGCCCCAGAAATCCGTTCGCCAGAAATCCGTAAGCAATGGCGTTGGTATGCAGCATTCTCCAACGACCGGGTGAGAAGATCTCAATCCCGTTCAACGGATTATGACGCAACAATTGAGCTGCCATCAGGAACCCGCCGAGCATCGAGATCGAGATGAACGTCAGCGCGGCGATGAAATACGCCAGAACGATTTTCTCATCGACCAGCGTGGCATGCGTCGCCGGCGTGGAGAGAGCTTCGTCAGATTGCAGAGCTTCGTCAGTCATAATGAAAGTTGTCTGAGTTGGAGTCGGTTGAAATTCTGAGTCGTAATCAACTGCTGAGCCGCTGACAGTGAACCATGAGTACCGGACGTTTCGGCAGCGACGCGCTCAACGCCTGATTTCATGCTTCGGCAACTGGTTTCGATGGAGTCTGATAAGGGACGAACTGTCCGAACGGGAAGACGAAGACCATCGTCACTCCGAATACGACGTGTGTGGCCGCGGCAACCCACCAGGGCAGGTATTCACCGCTTGTAATCCAGTTGCCGCCGCAGACGATTGGCTGCAGCCACGACAGGACCCCGTAAAAGAGAAACGCCCAGGCAAAGATTCCCAGCGCTGCGGCGAAAACCATTCGCTGCAGCGTTGTCGCTCTGGCTGTAAACCGAGCCAGCAGAATGTGAAACGGAACTCCAAGAAACATGCCAGTCGCAAGATAAAGGCACACTCCGCAGGCCAGAATGACTCCGTTATCAATGGCGTAAACCTGATTCGCAGAATCCGTCAGGGCGAGAGCCCGCTCACCAAATGGAAACGTCAAATAAACACGAATCAGTTCCAGCGGTTCCTTGCCGGCAATTGGAG
Source organism: Rhodopirellula sp. (assembly GCA_013203845.1). GTDB lineage: Bacteria > Planctomycetota > Planctomycetia > Planctomycetales > Planctomycetaceae > JABMPE01. Next base: position 19,292 of record JABMPE010000146.1, read on the forward strand.
CACCAATCACGTTAAAGACCAGACTGACGGACGCGGCGATGAGCCCCAGAAGGAACCCATTCGTCGCGTAGTACATTGTGTAGAAACCCGTCAGCCGCCAGGGGATCGCCGCAGAGTCTTCGAGAATCTCAGCTTCAAGTTCGTTGGCCTTCTGACGCAGCGCCATCAGCTCAAGCTGTTTGGATTCAAGTTCAGGATCAGTCGACGACATGCGGTTGCCTCGAAATAGTGTCCGATTCAGTAGCTCGATCACCAGTGATAGGATGACGGGTTCGACTATTCAGCAGCAGAAGACGCCGAGGCATCCGACGCATCACTCTTCGCACTTTCGGGTGTCACCATGCTGAAAATGCCGGGTGTGGGAATTGTCCCAGCTCGGCGCTGCCCCGATACATGCAACACGTAAGCAACAAGGTTCCAGATCGTTTCGGGTTCTTTTTCGAGCGAACTCTTGAATCCAGGCATCGGCGTCCCATTGATGCCGGATACGATTCGTCGATAGATATCAAGCGGCTCGCTGCCGCCGTGCAGCAGTCCCGACGTTAAATCTGCGGCCTTCGTCGTATATCCCCATGTATCCTTGCCGATGTTGTCTTTAGTCATGCCGCGACCATCTTCGCCGTGACATTTCGAGCAACCTTTGGACAGGAACGCCTCCCGCCCCGCTGCAACATGAGCTTCGGTCAGGAAAGGCGGCTCGTTCGTCAAAGGATGCACTTCTGCTCGTTCGGCAGCATTCCATCGTGACAACACCTCGGTTACGAGACCTGGTACCGCTTCCGGATCGATCTCTTCTTCAAACTCCGCCTCAAGCGCCAGCCGGGTTTCCAGCTCACCACGCTGCGTCAGCAGCAGCACGTAATCGACCAGTGCTTCCAGATCACGTTTGGCATGCAGTTTGAACGACGGCATCGACGTACCAGGAATTCCGCGACGCAGCGTTCGCAGCAGATCGTCTCGACGAGGCCGGTTGCCGTACGGCGTTGACGTGAATTTGAAAATACCTTTGCGATAGTCTCGCGGCCGCGGATAGAGAAACGGCGCCGCGACCCCTTTGCCGTCACCAGAAACTCCGTGACACTGCTGGCAATACCTGTTGTAAAGATCACGACCGTGCTGCACGTCCAGCTTCGACGCATCCGGATCGGACAGTCGCTTTGGCAACGACGGCGTGCCGGAACGTTCCAGCACGATCGCGGCTACCGCCTGACGCAATTGTTCATCGAGAGTTTTGACCGCTTCGCCGGTTACAAACTCACTTTCCATTGCCGGTCGACAGCCACTGGCCAGCAGCAAACTCAGTCCCGCAATAACAGGGCCGTGAGTCATAAAAAACGTCATCAAACGTGGCACTCTTCGAGTCTCCGAAAAACCAAAGTCTGCACCGAATGGCCTGTCCTCGACCGGGTCAGTTCGATCTTCGCGGCTAACGCAAGCGGTGTGCCGAAGTGTCAAGCTGTGCCACGTGGTGTTACTTCATCCGATTGTCGAGTCGCGATCGCCAACAGAATCTGCACCGCTATCAGGTTTGAAAATTCGTATTCCTGCGGCGTACGTTCGGCTTGCTGTGCGGTCACCGCACACTTATGTGGCGATCGCGCGTCGCCCCGCACACTCTTGTGTTCAATATTGGGTTTCAGATTCCGCTGAATTACACATGCTCGTTTGGGCTCGACGCCGCGCCCGATTCAGAATGGGAAGTCACCTTCGTACCCTTCGAGCATGGTCTGAATTGCACAATCCATCGCTGCGGCCCAGGCATCCTCCAGGTCTTCGGACCAGTCGGCACCGTGCCAATGACTGAGTGTTGCGATCAGGCACTTTCGGAATCGCGGAAACAACTCACGCGGAATTCCCCATTCCCGATGTCGATCACCGAGCACATGCAGATAGTGTCGAATCGATGGAAAGTCGCCTCTTGAGTGCGCCTCAACGACGATCAGAGCCATCGTCAGCATCAACGCCTGCCGCTTCAAATCGACGCCTTCAAACAGCACGACAGCTTCGGGCACATCGGCCAGAAAACGATCGTAGAACGCACGAATGACCGGTTCTTTCTGCGACAGAAGATCAGCGAGACTCTCTTTGAGTGTCATGTCGCCGCTCCAGATCTTTCCCTTCGAGGCACCGGTTTGAATCCTCGTTGATCGACGCGTTTAAGCACGAGTTGTCAGTACCTGCGCACCTGCCCCGGCAAGCTCGGGAATCGGCTGTCCGCCATTGGCAAGCTTCATCGGACGACCTCGTTTCGAGGTATGGACGATTGTTGTAGGAATCCCCATCGCCTGCGCAACCGTCGCCCAGATGTCGCCAGGAAGATAACTCTTGCCAATGACCGACGTCCCATCGGCATCTGTTTCTCCAACGGCGATTCCACCGTTCAAGCCTCCGCCACCGATCATGACCGACCAGGCTCGCGCCCAGTGATCACGCCCAACGTTGCTGTTGATATTCGGCGTGCGAGCGAACTCGCCCATCCAGACGAGAACCGTGTCGTCCAGCAGGCCTCGCTGTTTCAAATCCTGAGTGAGCGAAGCGATGCCTCGATCAAGAACCGGCAACTGTGTGTTTCGCAGCGCATCGAAAACGTTGGCGTGCAAATCCCAACCACCCATGTTGACTTCGACAAACGGCACACCAGTTTCGACAAGCCTGCGAGCCATCAGCAGACTGCGACCGAAATTGTTGTCGCCATAGGTCTCAAGCATTTCAGCCGGCTCGTCGTCGACGCGGAATGCCTTCATCTGCTCAGAAGTCATCAGGTTCACCGCACTGCGGTAAACGTCGCTGTGAGCTTGCGGAAGTTCGCCGCGATTTGACTTCGCAAAACCAGTCTCGACCGATTCCCACATCCTGAGTCGCTGATCGAGCCGCGATCGCTCCAGGCCGCCTGCATTCGCATTCGCAATCTGTCCGGTCGGAGTGACAGAAAACGGAGCGTATCGCTGCCCCAGATAGCCCGGACTCATGCCTCCCCCGCCGATGTTGATGTACGCCGGGATTTCGAGATCGGAGCGTTTGCGACCAATCTCGTAACTCACAACCGAACCGAATGTTGCATGGGTCACGGTCGGATTCGGCACAAAGGCAGTGTGCATGTAATAACGTCCGCGCGCGTGGTCAGCTTCGCGGGTACTCATTGAACGCACGACCGACAGGTTGTCCATCACCATTGCCGTCTGCGGCATGTGTTCCGAAATCTGCAGGTCGCCTTTTGTGTCGATCGGTCGAAACTCGCCGCCGTTTTTAGAACCGGGCTTCAAATCCCAGATATCAATCGTCGGAGGTCCTCCGCCCATCCACATCAGGATGCACGCCTTGCCGTTCTTCCGGGCCGTTGCCGCGTGAGCCTGCACGTGATCGATGAACTGCAGAGTCGGTGCCAGCGTGGCGGCACCCAGCAGATGCTGCATGAAGTGGCGGCGAGGCAATCCTGATGGTGTGAATTCCGACATGGTTGAACTCCAAGGTTCAGGCAACACAAATCATGCGTTCGGAAAACCTGCACCGAGCGCACTCAGTACACGTGAGTTACAAATGATTAAGCAAGAAGCATTCCGAGATGCCGCGTCGCAGGCGCATCGCGTACTCATACGTGCGTTAAGTCAACCACTCATGCGGGATTCCGGGTTTTCGGTAGACTTGATCTGACCAACAAAAAGTGATGCCACGCGCGCGATTTCGCTCTGCCGTGCTGAGCTGGCACACTGGAGTCGGCATTTGAGATGTGCTGGTGACTGAGAACGGCGAGCGGCGAAAAAGTGTTGACGCTGCGAATTCCGGCCTGGAAGCAGGCGTCGTCGTCGAGCGTGTCAGGCATGAAAGCCATGCAAACCACGGTGCGAAAAGAGCGACGTTAGTGTTCTCGTTCGACGGTGACACCATGCGGCGTTCGGGTTGCCGTTGCCAGGAAGTGATCTCATTTTTCCAGGCAACACACTGGTCGGCGCGTGATTTGCGACGCATCGGCGACACTTGATCGATACTCGATTCCAGGAGGCCTCTAGATGTTCGTTGTGATTCTCATATTCCTTGGCCTCGCCCTGACCACAGGAGTGGGCGTGTTTGCGCTGGTGTTTATTAACGTGGCGTTTGCGCCTTGTTCAGAATCCATCGAGGCGCTGCCGTGTGCCAGGAAGTGTGATCTCGCCAAACGTGCGGCGGCGCTGAAAGTCGACCCCAAAGACGCACGGTCACCGACGTGGGGCGAAATTGTTAATGATTACCTGGCAACTCATCAGACCAGCCAGAAAAATGCGGTTTAGGTTTAGATGACGCATCAGTCGTAAGCGCTCTGCATGAATGACGGCGCAAACGACGATTGTCAGTTCGGCCTCTTTCCGATGACGGCGGATAGTGCATGTTGAAGAAACGATCATTCCTGCGAGACACACGGCATCTGTGGATCCTGTTTCTGCTGATCGCTGTGGCGGGGGCAGGTTCTCTCGCCGCAAGAAATCGGGCGGTGCCCGAGACGTGGGGGCAGTTCGGAGCGTATCGCGGAGCGGCACTCGCAGAGATTGCCTCGAAGCCCATGAAGCTCCAGGCCGATCACGTTTGCCTGAAATGTCACACCGACGTTGAAGAGGAACGAGCCGAGTCTGTTCACAAAGCGGTCGGGTGCATCCATTGCCACGGCCAGGGGCGTCAGCATGTGGCGGAAGCGGAAGCTGGCGGAAACATGACTTCGGCAGGCGAGTGGGATGGCGACTTCCGCACGACGATGGACCTCTACATCACGCAAAATCGTAAGGCGTGTCTGGTATGCCACGAGGGCGTGATTGGTATGCCGGAGGACTTCCGGAAAATCAACGTAGCCGAGCATCTCGAAGAACAGGGTGCCGAAGACGTCAAGAGCGTGAATGTGTGTTTCGAATGCCACACAGGACATAGTCCCGGACTTTGAACTTCGACCGGTAGCTGCTTACCCGGAGAACCGTATGCTGTTTGATTTAAGAGTGATGCAGGACGATTCCTCATGCGGGAAATCCGCGGGAGGCAACTGCCAGGGTGGCTGCGCGTGCGGTTCTGCAACGGCGGTCGACAAGGCGGGAATTGATTCTGTCAGTGCGATCACGTCTCGTCGAGGATTTCTGCGTCAGGCCGGCACGATCACGTTTGGAGCGATGACGCTGACGCTGCTCACCGGCTTGAAACCCGAAGACGATGATCCCAATGCTGCAGGAGCAACCGCCGCAGAAAACGACGCGATTGCCGATGACGCCTCGTCGACAACTCTGGACAGTCAACCGCTGTTTGGATTTCTCGTCGACACCAGCCGATGCATCGGGTCGGGCAAGTGCCTGACTGCCTGCCGCACAGAAAACGATGTCCCGGAAGGGTACTCACGAACGTGGGTGGAACGTTTCATTCACTTCAAAGACGGCACCGTCCAGGTTGATCGCGTGCCGGAAACGGGCTACGTGGCTTCCGACCAGGCAGCGATCGACGAAGACAACATCGAGCGTGCATACTTCGTCCCGAAACTCTGCAACCACTGCGTCGATGCACCGTGCAATCAGGTCTGCCCGGTGCATGCGGCGTTCAAGTCTCCGGAAGGTGTCGAGCTGGTCGATGCCGACCGCTGCATCGGCTGCGCCTATTGCGTTCAGGCGTGCCCTTATGGGGCGCGCTTTATCAATCCGGATACGGGCGTGGCCGACAAATGCACCTGGTGTTATCACCGTATCATGCACGAAGAGCTGCCGGCGTGCGTCGAAGCCTGCCCGGTCAACGCCCGCATTTTCGGGCGGCTCGACGATCCCGACAGCGAGATCAGCAAACGCATCGCGTCCATTCCAACGAGCGTACTTAAGCCGCACCTCGGCACCCACCCCACGCTTCGTTACATCGGCAATTCGCAGGAAGTCATCTGATGTCTGATGTGTCTTTTGTTTTTCCGAATGATGTACACACGCCGTGGAGCATCATGATCGTTCTGTACCCGTACATAACGGGGCTGGTTGCTGGTGCGTTCGTGGTGTCGGCACTTTATCACGTGTTTCATCAGGAAGTGCTGAAGCCGGTCGCCCGGCTGGCTCTGGTGACGGCGTTGTGCTTTTGTGCCTTCGCAACGATGCCGCTGCTACTGCATCTTCATCATCCGGAGCGAGCGTTGAACATTATGATCACGCCGAGCGCCACCTCGGCGATGGCGGGATTCGGAGCGATCTATAACTTCTACCTGCTGCTGCTGATTGTCGAAGTGTGGCTGGTGTTTCGACCGTTGATTGTCGAACGGGCCGGCACTGAAACGGGCACCGTCGGGTTTGTTTACCGTGTCCTGGCGATGGGTGACCGCGAGATCTCTGATCGCGCTCGCCGCGTTGACGATCGCATCATTCACCTGCTTGCAATCATCGGCATCCCAGCCGCAGTCGTGCTGCATGGATATGTCGGCTTCCTGTTTGGAGCCGTGAAGGCCAATCCCTGGTGGTCTACCGCTTTGATGCCGGTGGTGTTTCTTGCTTCCGCGATCGTGTCAGGAATCGGCGTGCTGGTCATCCTGTACCTGGTTCTCTGCTGGAAACGCGGAGTAAAACCCGACTCCAACTGCGTCCGGGCAATGTCCCGTTACCTGTGGATTTCATTAATGGTGGCCGTAACACTGGAGATGCTCGAACTGGTCCACATGGCTTACGAAGCTGGCGAGGAATGGCACGTTATTAAGGAACTGCTGACGACTCGCCTGGCGGTGTCTTATGGAATCGTGCAGGTGTTGATCGGATCGGTCGTCCCGTTTTTCCTTCTCGCAATCGCCATCCATCCCCGCCTGAACCCGCGAGTGATGTCGTTTCTGAGCGGGTTGTCGGGCCTGCTGATTCTCGTGCAGGTTTTCGCGATGCGATGGAACGTGGTCGTCGGTGGTCTGTTGTTTTCCAAAAGCTTCCGGGGCTTCGTCGACTTCCCACTGCACGTCACTGGTCGAGAAGGTCTGATCGCGGCGGCGGTTGTCGTCATTCTGCCCTTTGTGGCTCTGGCAGTGGTCAGTCGGTTTCTGCCGCTGCTGGGTGATGATGAAGAGCTTCAATCTGTCACTTCTGACAGTGGTCGAGTCGCCACTTCTCCACGGGCCGAACGGCATCTCACAACAACGGCTCGCCCGTTCGGGTAACAAAGCAGGATGTATTCCGACGTTGGCAGACATGACGAATTAGTGAGCAGAGTCTTGCGTCAAAACTGCACGCCGCGCGCGACACTGGAACGCGCATTCGAGTTCCATTGGCTTCTCATTCTCCAGCAAGCCGACGTTGTCCGGAAAAACGGAGCAGCATTCTGCCGCTGGACGCTCGCAAGTACCTGTTTGCGTGGCACTTCCAGCGTCGTCATCGAGATGACATTGCCGTGACAGAAGTTTGAAACGACGGTGACACAACCGGCACGCATTCTGTAGCTGTTGCCAGAGATGGAAATCAAAGATTCATCCCTCTGGAGCGGAACGATGCCCAACGCAATTCTTGAAACAGACGCCAGGACCAACGAAACATCAGCGAACCATCCTCAGGACAATGACAGTGACTTCCAGCAGAAAGAAATCGGTAAGGCTGGCCCGTTCGACAAGGCTCACCTCACGTGGAGCCGAATCGACTGGCCCGTTCTTGGCTGGATGCTGTTAGTACATGCGGGATGTCTGGCCGCTCCGTTTTACTTTTCGTGGACGGCTCTGGCGGTCGCCGTCGGACTGCACTGGCTGACGTGCAGCATCGGAGTGTGCCTGGGCTATCACAGAAATCTGTCACATGCCTCGTTCCGACTGCCTGCTCCGGTGCGGTTCTGCACGACGCTGTGCGGAGTCCTTTCCGGTGAAGGCAGCCCGCTGACCTGGGCCGCGACTCACCGGGTGCATCATGCACGGTCTGATAAAAAAGGCGATCCGCATTCCCCACGCGACGGCGTTTTCTGGTCGCACATACTCTGGATCTTCGTCCGGCGCAATCGTGAAGAAGTCGCAGAACTGCATCGGCGTTTCGCGCCGGACCTGGTTAAAGATCCGATCCTGCAGTTTTTCGAGAAGACATACGGCCTGTGGCTGGTCGGGTTCGCCGCGTTGCTATACGCCGTCGGCGGCATGCCGATGCTGATCTGGGGAGTGTGTGTGCGGCTGACCGTCGCCTATCACACGACATGGCTGATCAATTCGGCCTCGCACCTTTGGGGTTATCGCACCTACGAAACGACCGACGATTCGAGGAATCTCTGGTGGGCTGGCCTGCTCGCCTACGGGGAAGGCTGGCACAACAATCATCATGCCTGGCCGCGAGTCGCCTGCTACGGACACCGCTGGTGGGAGTTCGACATTACCTGGCAGGCGATCAAAGCTCTGCGTTTCCTGGGACTTGCCAGCGACGTCGATGACCGCATCCCCTCCCGTGACACCACAACTGCTGAACTGCCTCGATACGCTGATCGCAACTGACGCCCGGTAACTGAAACGCGGCGTCCACAACTTCGCGATGCGGCAGAAATGTGCTCTTCACGCACACTTCGACCATTCATCGGTCCTCGGTCTGCCGTCAGACTCACTCCAGACTACCGGACCATTAACCCGGATTTTCGGCCCAACGTGCACATGTGCGATCCCCGATAGTGCGAATACTTTTCCCCCAAAACCGTCCGAACGGTATCCGGATTTTGAGATGCGACGCGTGGATTCGCAGCACTTGCATTAGGAGCACGAGGCGATGTCGAGGATTCTGAGAATTGAGTTTTTCGTTATGGCGTTGCTCTGTCAGGGCATCCCCATTCAGGCCAGCGACCTGCTGGATGAGCTATCGGCACCACCTTCTAAACTTGTTGACGTCGTCTCGCAGGCTGACTCGCCAATCAGCAGCGGCATTCAGACCGTAGGCCACACCGCCTGCTCTGCAGCGTGCGGAGCCGCGTGCAGTTCCACCGGCAATTGCGGAGCAGGCGGCGAGCGTACTGCCGGATGCGGCGGTTGCGACTCCGCCGGTGGGATGCTCAACAATGTATTCGGTGGGGCGACCGGGCTGCTTAACCTGGATCTGAAAAGCGATCGAGCGTTTGATCGGTTCATTGAGCCGGTGACAAACTCGGTGTTCTTCGAAGACCCACGATCGCGAACTCGTTTGAGATTTCTCTTCATCAATCAAACGATTCCGAATTCGACTCCGGTACTCGGCGGCGGAGACTTTCAGGTGTACGGCCTCGAAGCAACCTTCGCACTTAACGAACGCTGGGCGATCATTGCCCAGAAAGATGGCTGGATCAATCTGCAGGCTGACGGCATTCCGCATCAGAATGGCTGGGCGAACCTCGCAACCGGACTGAAATACGTTCTTGTGCGTGATGTCGAAAATCAGTTCCTGCTCACGACCGGTGTTCAGTACGAATGGAGCAACGGAAGCAGCGCCGTCTTCCAGGGTAACGGCGACGGTATCTGGAATCCGTTCCTTTCGGCGGGTAAAGAATTCAACTGCAACACTCACGTTATTACCACAATCGGTGCTCACCTCCCATCCGATCATGCAGACAGCTCTTCGGTGTTCTACAGCCTGCACGCCGACCACGCTTTGACCGACAAGCTCTATGGTCTCATGGAATTGAACGGCCTGCACTACGTCAACGATGGCAGTCGTCTGGCGGCTCCCATCGAAGGTGGTGATCTGTTGAATCTGGGCTCAACAACGGCAGAAGGCAACTATCTTCTGACGATGGCCTTCGGTGGCACTTACAAATTCAACCCGAACTGGGAAACAGCTGCGGCTTACGAATTTCCGCTGGCCGGTAAGGGAGACATCTTCAAAAACCGACTGACGGCCACGCTGTCGTTCGTGTACTGATCACTTCGACGGCTGACCACTCCATTCCCACTGCCCGCAGGGGCAACTGCACCGCGCAGTTGCCTCTGCGGGATCCGGTTTTGATCGCGCATTATTCGGTAATGTGGACGGGCTTCGTGGCCAGAACGCTGTTGGCCGTGCGCAATTCGAGTGTGTATATGCCAGCCGGCAGACTGACGGGAATCTGATAGGTCCAGTTGGCGCGAAGCTGTTCGCGAGGAACCATCTGGCCGACACGTTGAATTGTTCTGCCGGTCGCATCAAGCAGGTTGCATTCCAGCCACATGTCAGGATGCGGCGGCACCAGGCTCGCCTGCACAATGAATGGCTCATCACGCCGGAAGAAGTCGTCCAGATCCTGCAGTACGCCCCCCAGTGTCGTGGTACCCGCGTCCAGGCTGAGAATCAGGTCGCTCTCTGAAATCATTTCGAACGGTTCATTCAGTCGAGCCACAAAATGTGCATCTGCCGGACGCAACGGCAAGGGCCCTTCGACGTTTCGCTGCTGATATGGATCGAGTGAGTATTCGGCAGCCACTCCCACAACTGCTGAGCCAAGCAGAATCGTTGCCCAGACGTAGCATGAGCCCGCCCATGCTGCTGTCTTTGACGAGGTCGAAACGTCATTGACACGCCGCCTGGACCTGAAGCATTCAGCGATCATGCGAAAGGATTTCTGCGTCCTGAAATCACGCCAAGGTTTGGCTCGTCGAAACAGACTTCGCACCGTGATGATGGCAAGTCGCACGTCGCGCTCGCTGAGAAATCCCAGATAGCTGCTGATCATCACGCATGGGAAGATATACAGGCCGAGTGTCGGTGTCGTCGAAACATGAAAGAAGACGCCCATCCCCAGAATGATGAACCGCACGTACGGTCGCCAGACCACGAATACAAAAATCAATTGCCAGACGATCGCGACGTTGGCCATCACGATGATGATTTCGGGGTAGAAGGACAGGATCTCTCCGGCCGGGTTGTGGTGATTGAGGTTCGTCATCAGCCAGAACCGAAGCTGGTCGCTGGTGAAGTAGGCGCCGGTGTGCAGTTTCGTCGTGGCCGCTCCCAGATAGATCAGACCGATCAGCAATTGCAGCAGTCGACGCGGCCAGACATCGAATTTCGGGCGCTGCTTCGTCATCGATCTCCGACTGTCGACAGACCACACGGATCCGCAGTGAGAAAACGCCAGCAGCAGTAACAGGTGCGATGAGATGACTGAGTATTTCGTCATCGTCGTGAGGTAGTCGAGCAGGTTGATATATGTGTAAAGACCGAATGAAAGCAGCAGTGAAGCACGCGTGAACCAGCCAATCGAAGAGCTGATCAATGACAGAATCAACAGGCTCATTGCGGCAACAGCAACAATTCCCGACGGCTCCGGCGGAAAGTTTGCGATGTGATAAGTCATCGCCAGCGGCGCGGCTGCTCCATCCGATGAATAGAGTTCCCGGGCGAAGAACCAGCGTGGAACAATGACGATCAGAAGAACCAGTGGCAGAATGATTCGCACCAGAGCCAGCCCATAGGGCGTTTCCTTCGAGTAGAAGAATTGGTTCAGCGAGGTCTTGAGACTTCTGGTTTCCGATTGCCTGACTTGAGCGTCCATGCTGAATGGTCCTTGAGGATGTTCGACTGTCTAACGTGTTTTGAGGCGGACCTCGTCGTTCAATCGGATCGGCCCATTGCCAGAATCGGCAACGGCGCCATGGTCAACTGCTGGAGCCGAGGGTTGTCCATTAACGCGGCCTGAGACTGCAGATTCAGCCAGGCATCACGGCGTTCGACAGGTGTGCCGTCAGGAAGAAAGACGTCACGAATATGAACGTAAGAATGCTTCCCGGCAGGCCGTGGCGTCAGCCGACCAGCCAGGTGAGCAGGCAGATTATATTTCTTCGACCAGGACTCTTCGACAACCAGAATCTGACGAATCGGTTCGTGCGAGGTGTGAGCCAGAGCATTCTGTGCCTGTCGCAGCATGTGCTCGCCGAACGGGTCGTAGTGCTGCCGGCTGACATTCTCTGAATACGCTGAGAACGATCCCCAGGGGCCCGGAGCCAGTTCGTAGAACTCACCGCTTTCACCTTCGGCCAGAATATGCGTGCGGGACTCCCAGGCGGTCCATCCGCAGAACATGTCCCAGACGACAAAGTACGTCAACGGGTGAGAATGCTGGTGATACTGTACCGCGTGAGCGGCCACGCCAATTGTGAGAATGCTCAGGTAAATCGTAATTACCGTATGTGTGCCCCATCGTTTCATTGCGTCGTCCCTGACGTACAGACACAAAAAAAGCCCTTCGGCGCAGTGCAGGCTGCATCGAAGGGCAATCATTACCCAACCTGAATGATCGTTTGTAAAGACTCGATCACCCAGGCGAGGGAACGGTATCTCTGCCTCGACAATCAGGTCAACACGAAGTCTCGGCAAAAAATCACACAGCAAACGGCCTGGTTTGCACAGACGGACGACCTTCCGCAGGCACAGCGAGCCCTATCGTCACACTGACTGTGCCCCAACGCACCTTTGATCTGTCAGGCGACAGTGATGGTCTGTATTTCGACCAACTGTTGAACAATCGCAGACTTCGTGATGTTGCGTACTTGCGAACATTTCAGTCGTTGGCTCAATGAATTCAGCACCGATCACCGTCACGACATCGATCTGCGAGGGCTGATCAACAGCCGCAGTCAACCAGTACGCTGCTCTGGCACACTTTTCGCGAACTCGCAAGGTGGTACCAGGCTTGTTGTCTCACACAAGCCGCTTGTCCGGTTCGTTCAATCGCCAGCTGATTTACATGAGGGAGTAGAGGTTGCCATGAGGCCTGTCAGTCACACACCGAAGAATGCCGTTGCCATTGCAGTCACCGCTTGTCTGTCACTTTTTGTCGTTGGTTGCGGCGGTGGTGATTCGGGACCGGCATCCACCTCGGGTACTTCCGCCACATCAACTCCAGCAACGTCGAACGACACGTCGTCAGCCGGCAAAACCAGTGACGGCGAGATGACGGCGTCAACACCAGCTGCTGCTGGCAAAGAAGCAGCCTCGACCGAAAGCAATGCGACACCCGCCGCAGATTCCGGTGCGACCGGAACCCTGGTCGGATCGGTTGCTTTCAGCGGAGACTACAAACCGCTGCCGCTGATTCACAAAGCCGGAGCTGAAGGCGTGAAAGATGGATCAATCTGCGCCAAACATGATGTTCTGAACGAGTCGCTGCTCGTCAACCTGGACGCCGCGAATGGAGTCGCCAATGCCTTTGTCTACCTGCCAAAGGCTCCGAAAGGCTATGTCAGTACCGGGGCCCCAGCGGATTCACTGACTATGGATCAGAAGGGCTGCGTGTTTCTGCCACATGCCCTGGTTGTTCAGACCGGGCAAACTATTTTGATCAAGAGCGAAGACGAAGTGCCACACAACGTGCACACATTCCCGACGTTCCAGGCATCGTTCAACCAGATTTGTCAGCCAAAAGAACGAGACGGTCTGAAGCTGGTTTACGACAAGGCTGAGCGGGAACCCGTGCAGGTGAAATGCGATATTCACCCGTGGATGCAGGCGTGGCATTTGCCCGTCGATCACCCGTTCGCAGCCGTTTCGGATGCGAGTGGCAAGTTCCGCATCGAAGGATTGCCAGTCGGCGTTCATAAGTTCCGCGTCTGGCACGAAAAAGCAGGGCAGGTTGAAAAGTCTCTGGAAGTGACGATCTCTGCGGACGCCGAAACGGAAATCACCGTCACGATCAGTGCGGAGCAGTTGGCTCAGAATCTTCCGCCTGCACGAACGATCCTGCTTTCATCGTTAAAGAACTGATGTGGCGATTCACGCTTGCTTACGAAATTCGGAAGCTGTTGACGTCCCGGCGGACATCATGACGATTCCGTCGGGACGCATCTTCTTTTTGGAACTCATGAAGTCCTGATTGAAACCGTTTGAGGATACGATCGGATGCTGATGCCCATTCCTGAGTCAGCAAAACTGATGGCCAATCCCATCCGAAAATCCCTGCCTGGTGGTAATGATGTGCCCGGTGTCCAGGAATCTGTGAACGGCAACCCTCAGCCGCGTCGCCGTGTGTCTCGCTCGAAACTGAACTTCGCCCTCGACATCGCATTGGCTATGTCGTTTGTGGTGCTCTGTGCCGTCGCCGCCATCGTTCAGATTGTGTTTCCGCCGCCTTCTGTCGCCGCGGGGTGGACAGTTTTTGGCGGCACGATTGACCAATGGATCACACTGCAGTTCGGCTGTCTGTGCGTGCTGGCTGGCGGAATCATTCTGCATGTCATGCTGCACTGGAGCTGGGTGTGTGGAATGCTCACACGAGGTCGACCGGACACGGCCCTGCGAACGGACGACGGCGTGCGAACGATTGTCGGTGTCGGATTTCTGATCGTACTCCTGCATTTCATCGGCTTCGCTGTTCTCATCGCAATTCTGACCGTGCATTCACCTTGACGGCGATAATGTTTGATAAATCTGTGTACTGAAAGTCTGCAGGTCGCGTGCAGCACAGTTTCAACTCAGGCGAGGCTCTTATGGCAGGTGCCCTGCGAATCGTTGTCGCGGACGACGAACCCGACATGCGCGAGTTCTACCAGACCATGTTGACCAGTCTGGGGCATGACGTTCTCGCATCGGCAGAAGATGGCCGGCAGCTTGTTGACCTGACACTGCAACTCAAGCCGGATCTGGTCATCACAGACATCTGCATGCCGGGACTTGACGGACTGAGCGCTGTGCGGGAAATCACTTCGCAGAATCCAGTCGCCGCGATTGTTATCTCAGCCTACACCGACGATGAGTACATTGAACAAGCGACGCAGGACTGCATCCTCGCGTACCTCGTCAAACCGATTCGAGCGGCTGATCTCACTCCTGCCATCGCGCTGGCTCGACAACGGTTCCGCGAATTCCAGGCACTGCAGCAGCAGGCCGACAGTCTGCGACAGACGCTCGAAGACCGTAAAATCATCGAACGCGCCAAAGGCATTGTCATGGACAGAGGCAGACTCTCCGAGAACGATGCTTTTCTTCGACTGCGGAAATTGTCGAACGACCGCAATGAAAAACTGGTTGACATCGCACGAACCATCGTGACGGCAGAAGCCGCATTCGAATCGAACGCCGCCGCCGAATAACCAGCACAATCGTCGGTCGTGTTGTTCTCCAGGACGGAGCCTGGATCGAGCACTGCAACGGTGTTTTCTGCAGCACTTCAGAAATGCCGTCTTTCGAACCGGCGTTCCATGGTGTCCTGTCGTGAATCGCATGCGTTACGATACAACGGTTGCCATGCCATCGTCTTGTGATGCATTGTTCCGATGCAGCACGCGACGGTTAGTCTCCGGACAGTCGAAGTTGCCCGGTCACGTCGGGTACAACCATCGAACATTAAAATCACTGAAACCGGCATATGAAACGAATTCTACCCATCGTTGTCGTTGCGTCGGGCCTGACGGCATTGCTGGTCGCCAGCCAGCAGCGCGAAGTGCCATTTGTTGTATCCGGAACGATCGAAGCGGACGACGTGCGACTTGGCTCGCGAATTGGCGGTCGGGTTGCAGCAGTTCATGTTGAAGAGGGGCAACTGGTCAAAGCCGGGCAAACGCTGGTCGAGCTGCAGCCGTTTGATTTGAAGGAACGGCTGGCTCAGGCGAAGCAGACGCTGATCGCGACTGAGGCACAGTTGCGGCAGTCCGAGGCCGGTTTTCGGTCCGAGGAAGTCGAACAGTCGCGTGCGTTGCGTGACGAAGCCGAGGCGGCGCTGGAAGAACTTCGCAACGGACCACGACCTCAGGAAATTGCCGCGAGTGAGGCACAGTTGCGACTGACTCAGGCCGAGTTAAAAAACGCCACACTGGTCTACAACCGGACGGAAGCGTTGTTCGGCAAGGGAGCCATCGACCAAAGTGACCTTGATGACGCGGGCACGAAACTCAGCGTTGCTCAGGCGACAGCGGAAGATCGTCAGGAGAAACTCAACCTGCTGAAAGCGGGAACTCGTCAGGAAGAAGTCAGCCGCGCCGAAGCCAGAATGCGGCAGGCAGAGCAGGCATTGAAACTGCGGGAAAGCGGCTACCGCTCTGAAGAAGTCGATGAAGTGCGTGCGCGCCGCGACGGAGCTGAGGCGGCGTTGCGGATTGTCGAAAAGCAACTGGAAGAGCTTTCGGTCAAGGCACCGTTTGACGGCGTCGTCGAAGCGATCGATCTCCGCCCCGGTGATATGGTGCCCCCTAACGCGCCGGTCGTGTCGTTACTGGATACCAGGCGGTTGTACGTTCGTGCTTACGTTCCCGAAAATCGTCTCGGCCTGCAGGTCGGTCAGCAGATTGATCTGAGTGTCGACAGTTTTCCGGGCGAACGATTCACTGGCGAAGTTACATTTGTCGCGCGGCAGGCTGAGTTCACTCCCGGTAACGTGCAGACTCCGGAAGAGCGATCGAAGCAGGTGTTTCGCTTTCGCGTGCAACTGACGTCGGGGCTCGATCGACTGCGTCCCGGAATGGCGGCTGACGTCCGCCTCGAACTGTCTGGATCGGGATCATGAGCGACGCCGACATTTCCGCTCCGGCGATTCAGATTCAACAACTCACGCGGCAGTTTGGAACACTGACAGCCGTCGACAATGTCAGTTTCGACGTGCCTGCCGGTTGCATCTTTGGACTGCTTGGACCGAACGGCAGCGGAAAGTCCACCATCATTCGTATGCTCTGCGGCGTGCTGACTCCGACATCCGGTTCCGCGACGGTCCTTGGATTCGACGCCGAACACGACGCCGAGTCCATCAAGCAACACATCGGTTACATGTCTCAGAAGTTCAGCCTGTATGCCGATCTGAGCGTGCGTGAGAACCTGGAATTCTACGGTCGCATTTACGGGCTGGCCCCGGACCGACTGGCTCGTCGATTCAACGACGTGATTAAACTGACCACGCTCGGCGACCGCCTGGACCAGCTGGCTGGCACCTTGTCCGGCGGCTGGAAGCAGCGTCTGGCACTGGCCGCGGCACTGATTCATGAACCCGACGTCGTCTTTCTGGACGAGCCCACCGCCGGCATCGATCCGGTGGCTCGGCGGCAGTTGTGGGATCTGCTGTTTGAACTGGCCAGTCGTGGCGTCACGCTTTTCGTCACCACGCATTACATGGACGAAGCCGAACGCTGTTCGCGAGTTGGTTATATCGACCGGTCGAGACTCATCGTCTGCGGAGAACCGGCTGATCTCAAACTGTTGCCGCAGGTCACTCCCGCTGGCACGCGACGCTGGGAGATCGAAGTTCCGTCGCCGACCGAATCGCTGCAGAAACTACGACGAGCTGACGGAATCCAGGATGCCACGTTATTCGGACAGATGATCCATGTTCTGGCCGATGAATCCGTCACGCCGGCCGGTCTGGTTGCTTCAACCGAAGTCGCACCCGACGACGTACAGACGCGACCGATCGCCCCTTCGCTCGAAGACGTGTTCGTTTCGCTGAGCCGGAATAACGCGATAGTCGATGAGCCATCGCCGGGCGTCAGTCCACAACCAATCATTCCCGCCGCAAAGCCGACGGGAAGGCAGCCTCGCGAGCGGACAGTTCCATCACGGAACCCGTTGGCCGGGTTCATGGCGGTGTTTCTGAAGGAGCTGTCGCACATTCGCCGAGAACGCAGCACGCTGTTTTTTGCCTTTGTCGTGCCGGTGCTGCAGACCTTCATTTTCGGCATCGCCATCGACACGCAGATCGAAGACATTCCGACGGTTGTCTACGACCTCGATGGTCGAGCGGCCGCGTTAAAACTGGGTGAGTCGTTTGAGAACTCACGCACGTTTCACATCATCAACCGCGTACTGAGCGAAGACGCATTTCAAAACGCAATCATCTCAGGCGAGGCGAAAGTCGGTCTGAAGATCCCGGCTGACTACAGCGAACGTTTGCTGGGCCGAGAGCCAGCACGCGTGCAGTTGCTCATTGATGGCAGCGATTCGCAGGTCGCCTCGACCGCGATGACGTCGGCAAACCTGCTGGGATTTCAGTTGTCGACCCGGCAGGCACGAGCTATCGCTGAATCGTTCAGTCTGGCTCCGGCCCGTGACGAAACCGGCGACCTGTCGCTGCCCTTAGAGATCCGGACGCGGCTGTTGTTTAACCCGAATCTGGAGAGTTCGCATTTCTTCGTACCCGGACTGGTCGGCATCATCCTGCAGCTCGTGACGCTGTTTCTCACGTCGTTTGCCATCGTTCGCGAAAGAGAACTCGGCACGCTCGAACAATTGTTCGTCACTCCTGTCAGCCGAGCTGGTCTGTTGCTCGGCAAGCTGTTTCCTTACGCGTTGCTGGGTTTACTGGAAACGTTGATCGTGCTCAACGTGATGACCTTCTTTTTTGGCGTTCAGATTCGCGGCGACCTCACGCTGCTATTGCTGTTGAGTACCTTGTTTCTGCTCTGCGCATTGGGTCTGGGGCTGCTGGTTTCGACAATCGCCAGGACGCAGCTCCAGGCCATTCAGTTTGCATTTATCATCATGCTGCCGTCGGTCCTGCTGTCCGGCTTTATGTTCCCTCGCGATCAGATGCCCGCCCCGGTGTATGCGTTGACGTTTGCCATCCCGGTGACCTACTACGTCGAAATCCTGCGCGGAGTCGTCCTGCGCGGCGCGACTTTGCTCGACCTGCTGCCGTCCGTCACCGGCCTGGCCATCTGCACGCTCCTGATCCTGGGCCTGAGCCTGGTCCGCTTCCGTAAACAGCTCGCCTGAAAGTTCGGCCACACAAAGATCGCACGATCGAAGAACACACATCCTGACCGTGGCCAGGTATCGGCGGTCGCGGGTAACCCTTGAACCCGCAGCGAAACCTGGAACCGAAGTGAGCTACGACAGCAGTTCGGTAACGACTCGACCGTGGACGTCGGTCAGGCTGACGTCGCGACCGCCGAAGCGGAATGTCAGACGTTCGTGATCCAACCCGAGCTGATGCAGAATCGTGGCGTGGATGTCGTGAATCGTCAGCGGGTTCTCGACCACGGAATTTCCGAAATCGTCAGTTCGACCAAACGCCATCCCTCCCTGGAATCCGCCACCCGCCATGAAAATGCTGTAACCGGAAACGTGGTGATCACGACCGCTGTTTGCGCTGATTCTGGGCGTGTGCGGCGTGCGGCCCATCTCGCCGGCCCAGACAACGATCGTGTCGTCCAGCAGGCCTCGTTGTCGCAGATCGATGATCAGCGCGGCGACGGCCTGATCGGTGATCATCGAATTCTCGTCGTGATACTTTTTCAGATCGCCATGCTGATCCCACGGTGAATTATTGGAATGAGTCAGCGGGCAGGTGATCTCGACAAACCGTACGCCGGATTCAATCAGTCGCCGCGCCCGCAGACACTGCATGGAGTAATACTTCTTGTAGTCGTTGGCTGAATCGAGACCGTACAGTTTTTGAATATGTTCCGGCTCGTCGCTGATACTGGCAACGCTGGGAATGGCACTCTGCATGCGGAAGGCAGTTTCGTAGTTGCGGATGGCTCCTTCGATGGCGACTCCGCCGGGGTCGGACGCGGCGAACTGCTGATCCTGTTCCCGAATCAGCTGCAGCTTTCGCTTTTGAATGGCAAGCAGGTCGGCAGGACGAATATTGTCAACGGGCTCACCTTTCGCCCGCAGCAGCGTCGCTCCATGACTGGCAGGCAGATACGCACTGCCGAAGTTCTCAAAACCACCATTCGGAATCCAGTCGTTGTTCAGCAATACATACCCAGGCAGGTTCGCGTTTTCAGAACCAAGCCCGTACGACACCCATGAGCCCAGACTGGGAGCACTACCGGTCACTCGCCCGGTGTGAAGCAACAGCGCCTGCTGACCGTGCAGGGGCTGAGTTCCAACGAGCGAGCGGGCGACGCACAGCTGGTCGGCCTGCCTGGCGATTTGTGGAAACAGATCGCTGACCCACAGCCCGCTTTCGCCGCGTTGCGCGAAATTCCAGGGACTGCCGAACCAGACTCGACCGGCGCTGCTTTGCGACAGTTTCGAAACGGCGGCGTTGCCGATGGCCTGGCCCTCGTGCTCTTACAACGCGGGCTTATAGTCGCACGAGTCCAAATGACTGGGGCCTCCATCCA
>JABMPE010000147.1 GCA_013203845.1 Rhodopirellula sp.
CGTAATGACTGAGCCGATCGAGTTGCGGCATTTCGTAGTCCGCGAACTTTTCCTCAGGCAGCAGCTTCGGAGCACCAACGTGCGGAATCAGTAGTGAGCCTTTTTCTCCAATCAAAACGGAGCCAGCGTTCGGCAGTCTGGACTCTTCAATGATTCCGGCGAGTTCCTTCACTGGCTTGTGACCAGCGCCGTCGATCCAGGTGACGTTGATCGTGTCGCCGGCGGTTCGATCGTTGCCGGGGAAGACGTATTTGATGCGTGCTGAGTGCGTCCAGGTTTCCGAATTGATCGCCGGAGCTTCGGCCATGATTGACGTCGGAGCGGTCAGGCCGATGGCCATCGACACCGGATCCAGAATGTGGCAGCCAAAGTCTCCCAGCTGGCCGTTGCTGAAGTCCTGCCAGTCACGCCAGGCGAACGGATGGTAAATCTCGGCTTTGTAAGGACGCTCCGGAGCCACTCCCAGCCAGTTGTCCCACTTGACACTCTTCGGAACGGGGTCGCTGCCTTCCGGTCGATCGTTGACTTTTCGCCAACTCGGCTTACCCGCCTGCCACGAGAACACCTCTTTCACTTTTCCAATGGCTCCGTCATGAACCAGCTGCACCGCTGATCGATATTCAGCGTACGCTTGAATCTGGTTACCCATTTGCGTGACGACGCCTGCCTTTTTTGCGGCGTTTGTGAGAACGCGAGCCTCGTGAACGGTGTGCGTTAGTGGCTTCTGGCAGTAAACGTGCAGCCCGCGTTCGATCGCACTCAAGGCAACCGGAGCGTGCATGTGGTCCGGCGTCGAGACGATCAGGGCGTCGAGTTTTTCTTTGTCGAGCAGAACTCGCCAGTCGGAATACCGCGTCGCTTTCGGAAACTGTTCTGCCGCGCGGCCCAGATGATTGGCACTGTCGTCGATATCGCAGATGGCCTGAATCGTGACGTGCGGACTCTTTGCCGTTTCCATCATGTCGGACCAGCCCTTCCCGCCGACTCCCACACAGCCAACGTGCAACTGGTCGTTTTCGCTGGCGAACGCGTTGGTGCGGATCAGCGGAAGGCCAAAACCTGCCAGAGCACTGCTCTGCAGGAAGGAACGTCGAGTCAGATGGTTGGACATTGTGAAACTCCTGGCGGGAACCGGAAAGACGATTGCACGAGTGGTCATGGAAACGTTGCACTTGTAGTCTTCCCGCTCGCGATTCAGAGTGCAACGGGCTCGGCGAATTTTGCGTCCTTTCAGATAATCCGGATCAGGCAATGATGTTGAATTCTCCGATCAATCGAAAACTGAGAATGGCTCTGATCGGCGGCGGTGGGGCTGGATTTATTGGGAAAGTGCATCGAACAGCCGCTCAACTTGACGGTCGAGCAGAACTGGTTGCCGGTGCGTTTTCGTCATCGCTGGATCGTTCGCGCGAGACGGCCCTCGCATTCGGAGTCGACCCGGCGCGAGCGTACGCGTCGTGGGAAGAAATGCTGGTCACGGAGGCCGCACGATCTGAGGACGAACGCGTTGATTTCGTCAGTATCGCCACGCCGAACTTCCTGCATTTTCCAATGGCTCAAGCGGCTCTTGTCGCAGGCTTCAATGTGATCTGCGACAAGCCGATGACGACCAGCGTTGCCGATGCTCAGACGCTGGTTCGACTCGTTGAGGAAACGGGAGCAGTCTTCGCGCTGACTCACAATTACACGGGCTATCCGATGGTTCGTCAGGCGAAAGAAATGATCGCGGCTGGCGAACTGGGCCATATCCGAGCCGTACGAGTGAACTATGTCCAGGGCTGGATGCGGGTGGTTGACCCCGACAAGCCAGCTGATCGCGGCACCTGGAAAGATGACCCGCTCAAAAATGGACCGGGAGCAACCATCGGCGACGTCGGCACGCACGCCTATAACCTCGCGCGTTACATGACCGGCCTGAAGCCCGTCGAAGTACTCGGCAAACTGACCACGTTTTCAGGTCGACAGCTCGATGATTATGGACACTCGCTGGTGAGATGTTCGAACGACGCGCTGATCATGGTGACGGTCAGCCAGGTCACGCACGGGAGACTCAACGACCTGTCGATCGAAATCGACGGCGACAAAGCGTCGCTGTCATGGCGGCAGGAAGAACCGAACTCGTTGACGCTGCGTCAGACAGGTCAGCCTCAACGAATCTACGACCGCGCTCCGGGACAGGCTCACATGAACGATTCGGGCAATGCCGCGTGCCGGCTTCCCGGCGGGCATCCGGAAGCCTTTTTTGAAGCCTTCGCCAACGTGTACTCGTCCGCGTACGACGACATGGTCTGGCGAAGCAGCGGTGGCGACCGCGATCCGCGTTCGACAATTTATCCCAACGTCTACGACGGCCTGGAAGGTGTCCGCTTCATCGAGCAAACCGTCGCCAGCAGCAAAGCCAACAGCGTCTGGCTGCCGCTGACGACCTCGGTCTCGTGAGCCGGACGTCGTGTTCCGTCGCCGCGGCTTTACAGCGGCATCTTCATCCACCGCACAGCCTCGCTGATAAGCGTCCCACCACACCGCACCGAATTGCCACAATGATTAATGACCTGGAGATTCTTCATCTCGACGAAGCGTGTGTTGCGGTGAATAAGCCGCCGGACCTGCTGGTGCATCGAAGTTTCGTGGCCACTCGTGAGAAGGAAAATGTGGTACGCACGCTGACGCGGCAGCTTGGCACGAGAGTCTTCACCGTTCACCGGCTCGACCGGGCGACATCAGGAGTATTGATCTTCGGGTTGAACGCTGAAGCGGCACATTTGCTGACAACGCAGTTTGAACGCCGGGAAGTTCAGAAGACTTACATGGCGATCGTTCGAGGCTACACCGACGACTCCGGCACGATCGATCTACCACTCAAAGAACCGTACGACCGGATTGCGACGCCAGCAGAAACGACAGAGGACAAGCCGGCTCAGGAAGCGATTACGGAGTACAGAACGTTGTCACGTTCAGAGTTGCCGCTGTCAGCGGGAAGGTATCCGACGAGCCGCTACTCGTTCGTTCGAGTAACTCCGCACACCGGTCGTCGGCATCAGATCAGGCGGCATTTCAAGCACGCATCGCATCCAATCGTCGGCGACATCAAACACGGCGACAATCACGTCAATCAACTTATCGAACGAGAGTTCGGCATACGCCGACTGTTGCTGGTTGCCAGTGAACTGCGTATCAGGCATCCGACATCGGACTCGCCGATGAGACTGACGGCTCAGACGGGAGAAGATTTTGAGCGAGCCCGCAAGTCGCTGAACCTGTGCACGACAGACACTCACTCTGAGCAGGACATCAGCGAGCGGTGATCGACGCGAGGCGGCATCCTTGTACGTGTCTGAGTCTTCGTAACAACGCCGCAGTCAATCGGCGACGAATCGGTAACGCGGGTAGCAGCACTGCCCCAATCGCGAATCGCATCCATCCGAGAAATTCTGGCCGGAATCGGAAGTCGTGGACGGGTTCAGAATCGACTGCTAGACTTCCCTCGGAGCGTGAAAATGGCCGTAGAACATGAAATCTGCAGCTTGGGTTTTCTCGACGATTGACCACGCACTCGCGAACGGATTCACGCTCGGACCTGTCATCAGGTCTGAGCATTTTTTATTGGCGGGTTGCCCGAATGGCGTCGTTCTTCCGTCAGGCTCGAGTTCACAACAGATTCTCTCAATTCCAATCGCCGTAAATTGTTGGCTGGGACGTCGCTTTGAACCCGGATTTACGACGATTTCAGATTGATATTCAACAGAAAGATGGCGACTCATGAGCGGCCCAGACTTCAAGAAGATGGAACTCATCCCCGTCATCGCTCAGGACGATGAGTCCGGCGATGTGCTGATGCTGGCCTACATGAACGAGGAAGCATGGGGCGAAACGATCAGGACCGGGCGAGTCTGTTACTACAGCCGCAGCCGTTCGAAACTGTGGCGAAAGGGCGAAGAGAGCGGCAACGTGCAGGAAGTCAAAGGCATCTACTACGATTGCGATGCCGACACACTGCTCATTCGAGTGAACCAGATCGGCGGAGCCGCCTGCCACGAGGGCTATAAAAGCTGCTTCTTCCGCAAGGTCGATCCAGCCACCGGCAATGTCGAAGTGATTGGAGAACGCATGTTTGATCCGAAGGAAGTTTACGGCAAATCCTGATCGGGCAGACGCCGTCGAGAAGGCTCACCGTAAGATTTCATCGTCCACCGTCTCGATCGATACACATTTACGATCGGCTGATTACACTCCCGAAAACCATGGACGTTCCAGGAGGGGTAATCATGGCAGAACGGAAGCTAAGGATGGACGCGGCTGAACCCGCCGTGATCCCGCATCCTCGTATGAGGTTGCCCGAGCCAGACAATACGTCTGCCTTCTCTGAACCAGTTTTCGATGGTCTCGCGACTGAGCCGCACGATAAGCAGCGGCTGAAAAACACGGCAGCCAGACATTCTGAAGCAGGGCTCGTGAAGTCCGCTTCAGATCGGTCGTCCGAGCTGGAGCATGTAGTTTGGCAGAAGCTGATGTCGCATCCTGAAGTCAGGATTTCGTCGCTGTCGATTTACCAGGTTGAAGGCGGCATCTGTCTGGAAGGCTTCCTGGAATCCAGCGATGGCCTGCCAGACATCGAGCGGCTGGTTCGCGGTGTCGCTGGCGTCGAGAACATTCTGAATCGCCTCGTTCTGAGACCACCGGATGCCTCGTTAAACTGAGATGGTCACCTTGTTCGAGTCACGTCCGTTATCGAGACTCGTGATTACATTGTCGACAATCGTTGTCGACATTGCCGTGTTTTACGCCCTTAAAAATGCTTGAAACAGGTCTAGGCCTGCGAAGTCGGCTTTGATATCGTTCCGACCCCTATTCGTACGGAATATCGGCGTCATAAAAAATGGCAAGGAGGCCATCATGACCATTCGTCATCAGGAGCAGCCAGAACTGGCGGTTCAGATCCGCTGGCTGATTCGTCGCGACATGGCGGATGTTCTGCGTATCGAGCACCAGAGCTTTGAGTTTCCCTGGACGGAAGAGGACTTTCTGAGTTGCCTTCGTCAGCGAAACTGCATTGGCATGGTCGCCGAGCATGAGCAGAAGATCGTCGGATTCATGATCTATGAGCTGCACAAGTCCAAGCTCAACATCCTGAATTTCGCGGTTGGTGACGAAGCTCGACGTAACCAGGTCGGCACCCAGATGGTGCAGAAACTGGTCGACAAACTCTCGCAGCAACGTCGAAACGAAATCATCCTGGAAGTGCGGGAAACGAACCTTTCGGCTCAGCTGTTTTTCAGCAGCCACGGGTTTCGAGCGGTGTCGATTCTCAGAGGTCACTACGACGACACCACGGAAGATGCCTATGTGATGCGTTACCGTCTGGAAGAAAACAGCGACATGCTGCTGCCGATGACACTGCGGAATCGAATTTCAGAATTCGACGCCGCTTGAATCACGCGAGAAACTCACTGCCAGACTGACGACTCCGGTCGGATCTGCACTCTGAATAAAAAACGCCCCTCACCGGATCACTCTGGTGAGA
Organism: Rhodopirellula sp.; assembly: GCA_013203845.1. Classification (GTDB taxonomy): domain Bacteria; phylum Planctomycetota; class Planctomycetia; order Planctomycetales; family Planctomycetaceae; genus JABMPE01. The sequence goes on from JABMPE010000147.1 coordinate 5,522, forward strand.
GGGCGTTTTCTTTTGACGCCGGTGCTTGTTGCCAACCCGAAGAACCGTGTCCCAAGCTGGAATATCAACAAGCTAAACAACCGGATTTCGCAGCACTCCGATGTGCTGAATTTCGGCGTGAACCTGGTCGCCCGCCTTGAGGAACTTGTTCTTTGCTGAGCCAACTCCAGCGGTCGTCCCCGTCGAAATAATGTCGCCGGGCTCCAGCGTCACGAAGCTGGAGATGAACTCGATAATCGCCGCGACAGGGAAGACCATCTCGGAAGTTGAACCATCCTGCTCGACTTCGCCGTTCACTTTAAGCGTCAGATGCAGGTTCTGTGGATCGTCGCACTCGTCGGCAGGCAGCACGCAAGGCCCCATCGGACAGAACGTGTCGTGCCATTTGCCATGCAGCCAGTCGAAGAATCCGTCTTTCGCTCGTTCCTCACGACCTGGATTCGGCTGAAACTTTCGATCCGAAATGTCATTGATCACGGTATAACCAGCGACGTAGTTCAGTGCATCGGATTCCGAAACACCTTTGCACTGTCGACCGATAATGACTCCGAGTTCCAGTTCCCAGTCGACATGATCCGGTGATACTTCCGGAATTCGAATGGGATCGCCGGGGTGCGTCAGTGTCGTCGTGGGTGGCTTCATGAAGACGTAGGGGAACGTTCGATTCTGCTCTGACGCTCGCCCACCACCTTCTTCGATGTGCCTGGCGTAGTTTCCGGCCAGCAAGAGTAACTTCGATGGCGTTGGATTCGGCACCAGAAGTTTGACCGTTTCCGTGCCAAGGCGAAGTTCGCCGAGCTCCTCGTCCATGTTGTTGGCAAGTCGAGCCTGAATCGCTGAGACCGTTTCCCGCAAAGCTCCGCCGGGGAGATACGCGATCAGGTCCGATGAATCTTCAATCGCAATTCCCGTGTGATCCGAGGCGGCTGCAATTGGAATCACAAAATCTTCAGCATAAAAGCCGACCTGGATTTTTGCATCGTGTTCGAAACGACAAAGTCGCATGAGTCAGTCTCCGGGTAACGAGTCGTCGAGATTAGTTTTATAACAATTCGGGTCGCTGAGGATCGGCCACCTGGCATCCTGAAATTTCGCTCGGAATTTGTGGGGAACGGGACTCCACCTGTTCCCGAACTTCGAAAGCTGGTTGGCTCTGTTCTGCCTTTCTCACAATTCAGGTTTGGGCTGGCCGGACTCAGACTTAGGCTCAGGATAGATCGGCGCATGTCGAACCGGAGTCTCCAGCACCAGCAAACACATCGCGGTCATATAAAGCCGCCCCGCCTTATTCGCGTATTCGTCGAGTGATCCTGACGGTTCAACCGGACTCCAGCTTCCGGCAACATCATCGGGAGCTTTGCGGCTGCCGCGGCGTTGCTGATGCTCGACAATCAGGTTCTGGACGGTTCCGAACCAGCCTTTAAATCGATCGCCGCCAAGGTTATGCAACGTCTGCGCGACGTAGTACCACTCGTAGACGTTCCGTTTCCCGTCTTCCCATTGTGGCGCAAATTCCGGACGCAACAACCAGTCGACCCCTTCGGTCATGGCGGGGTCATCCTTCGACCAGCCCAGCCATTGTCGACCAAGCAGGCCACAGGCCGTCATCGCACGGCTCGCTTTTCCGGTCGGATCACTGGGCAGGTATCGATAAAGAGCACCGTCTCGCGTTGCAACCTGATCGAGAAAGTTCGACACGCGGCCAAACGCTTCGGGTGGAACTTCAATACCTGCCATTCTCGCGGTGTTCAGGGCCATCAATCCCCAGCCTGTCACCGACAGATCGCCCATCGAATCCCGTTCCTGAGGCTGGTATCGCCAGCCACCTTCCGTCGGATGCTGCGAGTTGAGCAGGAACTGAATTGCCCGTTCGGCTGACGCAGCCAGTTCCTGATCGCCGGTCAGGGCGTACGCTTCGCAGATCGCAATCGTCGCTTGAGAATGCGAGTAAAACGCGGTCTGTCGGCCCAGTTCGGTGTGATCGTGATAATCACCGTCCGGTTTCTGGATCCCGCGCAGCCACTTCAGACCATTGCGAACAGTGTCCTGATAATCTCCATCATTCTGAGTATGACCATCACCAAGGAACGCCAGCAGCGCGAGCGACGTCGCTCCGGTATCCGTCCTCAAAACCGAGTATCCCGCATCCGGATACCCCGTGTGCAGTTGCCAGTTGCCTCCAGTTTTCTGCTGTCGTTTCAGCCACTCCAGTCCGGACTTGATCGCCTGCTCGACCGAATTCTTCGTGCCGGTCCCGCCCACTTTTCCCATCGTCCGTTTCGGAGTTCGCAGTGCCAGAGACTCGGCGACTTCAGCTGGCTTGACTGGTCGAGCGATCTTTGGTTTCGCGTCGACTTTCGGCTCTGTCGTTTCGACGGGCCTGGGTGCGGGACGCGGAGTCAGCTGAACGCTCTGAATCTTCACCGGGGCCATCGCGGTCGGCTTCACTTCTTCTTTCTCGACCTCAACGTCCCAACCGAACGTCAGTGGGCCCTCCGTATCGAGATCAATCCGAACCACAAACAACGCCATGACCAGCAGAACGACTGCGTGAAACACCGTGCTGATGGCCACGCCAGGAATACCGGACCTGGCTTCCTTTTTCAGCAGTTCAACCGGCGAAAGTTGCTGGTTAACGGCTTCGTCAGGAACCTGAATGAGCGACGCCACCTGTGGTCTTTTCCGCACACCAGCCGTTCGACGATCAGTTGCTGGCCGCCTTCCAGCCGCTTTCCGCGCAGCACCACCAGCCCGACGACGTTCGGAGGCCGGGCGTGGTTCTGGCGATGAGGGATCAGTCGAGTCAGTCATACCTGCGCGGTGGGCCTGGGAAAAAACGGCAAACGGCCAGTCTATCGACAGGACTCCGACCGCGAAACTGGCAACGTTGCTTCAGCTCTGAACTCATTTCGACAGCGGAATTTCCAGCTGAGACGGCACCGCGACAACGGTCGCCTTGTGAGCCTCGGCAGCCACTTTGATCTCCGCAATGACGTCCGCATGCTGATCCGCGACGTCCCACTTTTCAGACGGATCGACTTCCAGATTGTAGAGAACCGGCGGATCGTGCTCTGTCAGCTTGTTATTGCCGGTGTACGATTCCTGAGTCGCGAAGTGTGCTTTCCACGGTCCTTTTCGCAGAGCCATCAGCTTCGTCCCGCGATAGTAGTAAACGATTTCACGAGGACTTTTCGACTTACCTTTAAGCGACTCCGTCAGGTCGTACCCATCGACGATACGATCCTTCTCAAGTTTCGCTCCGGCAAGAGCCAGACTGGTCGAGTAAATGTCCATTGTGGTGCCGAGTTCTGCGCTCACCTGGCCGGCCGGAATCGTTCCCGGCCACCAGCAGATGCTGGGTTCACGCATTCCGCCGTCCCATGTTGTGCCCTTCCCTTCACGCAGCAAGCCGGCTGAGCCACCATGATCGTTGAATGTCAACCAGGGACCGTTGTCACTGGTGAACCAGACGATCGTGTTCTGGTCGAGCTTCAAATCGCGAAGTGTCTGCGGCACCTGCCCGACGCTCCAGTCGATTTCTTCGATGACGTCACCGTAGAGGCCTCGCAGGCTGCGGCCTTCGAATTCCTTCGACCGGAACAGCGGAACGTGCGGCAGACTGTGAGGAAGATAGAGGAAAAACTTCTCGTCTTTGTTCTTCGTAATGAACGAGATCGCTTCTTCGGTGTAACGTCGAGTGATCGTTGTCTGGTCGGCAGGCCGCTCGGCGATTTCGAGATTCCGCATCAACGGGACGTTCCAGTATTCGACTTTGGGATTCCAGAACGGCTCGCGTCCACGCGGGGCATCGTTCACTCGATCCATGTCATTCGAATAGGGAATCCCGAAGTAGGAATCAAATCCGTTACTGGTTGGCAGAAACTGTGGCAGGTGCCCGAGATGCCACTTCCCGACGCAGGCCGTCGCGTAGCCCTGCTGCTTGAGACCTTCGGCCAGAGTCACTTCACTGGCGGGAATTCCACCGCCGGAATCCGGAAACAGCACGCGGCGTTTGTCGCTGCACATGCCGCTGCGAATTGGAAGTCGTCCGGTCATCAACGCCGCTCGACTGGGAGTGCAGACCGGCGCGCCCACATAAAACTGCGTGAGACGCACGCCTTCTGTCGCCATCCGGTTGAGATTCGGAGTCTTGATCGTGGGATGCCCGAAGCAGCCGAGATCCCCGTATCCAAGGTCGTCACAGAAGATCACGACAATGTTGGGAGAGTCCGCTTTGGCTGCGAGCTCAACGTTCGAAAAGCTGAAGACAGCGATCAGTGAAAGCAGGAATCGAAACGGCATCACAACTCCCTGATATTTTCCTGGATGAGTTTTTGAACGCAGAGGTCGCTGAGAAAGAAAACACAGAGATACGGAGAGGGCTCTCCTTTCCCTCCGCGAGTCCTCAGCGAACTCTGCGTACTGCTTTTCCTTTAAGATTAGTTTGTCGAAGGCTCCGGCCAGTGCAGGTGACGATGCAGAAACCGGTAAGTGCCCTGTCCGTTGATCGAGTGCGGGCCGTTAAAGAATTCGATTTCGGTGTTCTCACCAATACCCAACTTGTCGAAATGACGTCGGACCTTGGCGAATTCCCAGGCCACCCATTCATCGGGAGCGACGCCGTCATCGTGACCTCGTTCGACCATGAACGGACGCGGTGCCATCAGCGATGACAGCTCGGCATAGTTGGCTACATGGCCCATGTTCCATTCGAAGATTTCGTACTCTCCGGTGAAGAGATAGCTGTAGCGGTCTTCGTTGCTGACGTTCTTCTTAACCCACTCGTTGAAGTCGGCCGAGCAGATCGACAGGCAGTAGCCGACTCGGTCTTTGCCCTGAGTCAGCATCGGCGGAACTCTCACTGCGGTTTTGCCGCCGTAAGACAATCCGTAAAACCCGATGCGGTTTGAGTCGACATTGGGCAGCGTCGCCAGCCAGTCCAGAGTTCGCTGGTGCTGCGGGATGATGTAGCTGAACAGCGACCGCTTCAGCGGATTGGACTTTCGCTGAAGCGTGCGAAAGCGATCCTGACCGCGATACGGATTCTGCGGTGCGTAAGTAATGAAGCCGCGTTTACAGAGGACCGCAGCGAACCCCTTATAGTAATTCCAGGCACGCTGGCTGTGATCTTCGGTGATCGTGTCCATCGGCACGCCTTCCAACCCGTGCTGGCAGACGACAACCGGTCGTTTCTCACCGGGCTTCAGATCTTTCGGCAGCAGCAGACTTCCTCCCGCCACGACGTCGCGGTAACAATCCAGCGTGATCTCGTAACCCAGATACTCCGGCTCATCGAGCACCAGTCGGCTCTTCGCATTCATCGGCATTGTCGGTTCCGGCAGTCGACCAATCAGTTCGTCGTAAACCCAGTCGCGGAGTGGAACGGAAGTTTCGATCCACTTCTCGACTGACGACCGATCACCGGTCGCCCATTTCTGATCCCGCACTTTCGAACTGAGCCGCATTAAATCCTGAACATGGCGCTGCAGTTCGTCGAGCTGCCGTTTCTGTCTGGCAACAGCATCATTGACCAGCGCGTACGCCACCGCATCGGCTTCCGGCGCCACCGCTTTCAACGCCGTTTTGTCGGCCAATGACTTCGCTTCAATGCCGATCCCGGAAAGAAACGCCGTCAACGCTTCGGTGGTTCCAGCGGGGCCATCTCCTTCGCCACTGGCCACCAGTGTCAGTTGATCTGCGCTGTCGAGCTTGTGGAAGATTTCGGCAGCCCGATCGAATTCCGCTCGCACCGCTCCGAGCGTCGCGGTCTCAATGCGGCCGGGAGCCGCTCCTCCTCGTCGACCGGAACGAACTGCGGGCGGACCTGCTGATTCCGGAACAGCACAGGCTTCAATCGTCAGTGACCGCGGGGCGATCAGCCCGGCCAGTTCCGCGTCACCAAATTCCGTCAGCAGTCCCCAGACGTTGCGATAAATCGGTTCTTCCCAGACGCTCTCGCGCGTCGAAAAATAACCGGAGACCAGTGTGGCATCGATCCGCGGATCAAGCGCTGCCGAGTAAAGCGCCAGCAGGCCACCTTCGCCAATGCCAGCAACGCCGATCGGCCATTCATGCTTTGCCTGTCCAGCGAACTGTTCGAGCAGGTCAACCGCCGCGAGGATTTTTTGGACTTCGTAACCGATCACGTGCCGCCCCATCTCGAACGCCTGACGGTAAATGAATTCGCGATGCGTTTGATTCGTATAGGCGACATAGGGACTCCCGGAGAATTCGTCGCTGCGACTGATCAGCATGGGGACCACGACCAGGCAGCCTTCTTTCGCCAGTCGCCAGGGGAGTCTGGCGGATTCGGGAATACTGCCGTCAAGACCGACGAACTCTTCCGGTGTCCAGTCCGCATCTGGTACAGCGACAACGGCAGCACTGATGTTTTTCGGTTGCAGCAGCAGGCCTTCAACAGTCACGCCGTCAAGCACCTGCCAGCGCACGGCATGGACGGTCACATCGCTGGATCGCGCGACGACCGATGACTGTTCGAGTGAATCCAGCAGTTCGAAACGAAACGTTTCAGGTGCAGATTGCGTGACACGCGAATCCACCGCGCCGATGTATTCGCGGAATCGTTCACGGTTGGCAGCGATGCTTTTCTGATACGCTTCCGGGCTGCTGAAGTCGCGGTTCCACAACTCTGCGCGACGGGCTGGCGAGGCGGCGAGTTCTCTCAGGCAGAATCGATCGATGCCATCGATCATGAACTCGTCCAGCGGTTGCTCGATCGTCAACGGCTGCGTATTCGGCAGCGTCTTCTCAGCTGCTGCGGTCTGTGAACACCAAAGCCACGCGACCACGGTCGCCATCAAAACACAGTTTGCGGTGTTTCTCATTCGTCGAGTCATCAGCGTGCCTCCTTTGCCGCCACGGCATGCTGGCCCTGTTTCGATCCGGCCCGCACGCCTGTCTGGAATTAGTTAAGTGCCGAATCGCTACTCCACGATCAGAAGTTCCTGAATGATTCCGGACTTTGTGAACTTGCCAATCACCGTTTCGCATTCCGCCTGATATCCGAGAAATGTCCGGTATCGCTCCAGCCCGGCGAGTGAGCGATACAGAACAAGGTGCAGCTTCCCGACGTGGAGCCGAAACGCAACGGCACCGGTGGGATCGATTTCTCCCGCGCGAGTTACCGTCAACTTTCTCCACTCGGTCGCTGCCGCTTGCCGTTCGGGAGCCCAGTCGAGCACGATCGGCGCGAACATCGTTCCCGACTCAGACGCGTGTGACAATGCCAGGCAGGGAACCTGATCGTGATAATCGAGCCCGATCTTCGCGGCGGTGCCGATACCTGGGTCCTGTGGCAGCGACAGCGGGAAAACCCGGATGCTCTTCGAGCCCGCTTTCAGAATCTGGTCGCGACCGTTCGGCGAATCTTCCAGAGTGACACCTTCCGCCAGCGGTAACAGGGTCGCCACGTCGATCCGATTCGGCTCAGAACCAGAAACGATGTCCGAGATAATTGCGAACTGTTCCGAGCGGGACAGGTAGATGTACCGATTAATCAGCGGTCCACCTTCGAACTCCAGTTGAAGCTCCAGGTAGTCGCCATCGGAATCTGAATTCCAGCAAATGCATTCCCACGCGTTTGCAAGTTCCAGTACGTCGCCAGCTTCGGCCAGCTCCAACCGCCACGCTCCGGCAAACAATGGCACGCCGTCGACAGCCAGTTCCAGCTTGACTGGTTCGCTGTCCGTGCGGACCGTCACCACGCTGGCATCAGTTGCCCAGGATGTCCGCAGGCAGGCCGCATCGGAATCATCGGATTGCCACGACGGGATGTCGGCTTTCGAGATTTTCGTCTTCGCTCTGCCGCTGTTTTTCTTCTTCGATCTGGCCTTCGTGGCAGACCGCCCTTTCCGCCTGGCAGATCCCGCAAGCCCGATCACGTGTGCCCAGGTTGGCGTAGCGGATGAGTTATTCAGTTCTGTAGCCGTTCGGAGAATGCTCGCGGAAGAATCACCGTTCGGGGTGCATGTCACCGCTTCGTTTGAACGAACCGACGCCGCCAGTCGACGCAGCATTTTGTCGAATCGTTTGGCGGCAGACGTTTTCCAGAGTGTCTGGTCGAACAGGCGGGCGACCAGCAAACCATCAGCCCACAATGCGAGAAAATCCGGCAGTGCATCGAACACTTTTCCGACCGGAGTCCCATCACCCGCCGTTACCTGTAGCAGTTGAGCGTTCAGCGTTGAACGTCCCGTTCGAGCAATGCTGGGGGCTCCTTTAACATCGTCAAAGAGCAGGCCACAAACAAACGGTAACAGTCCCGCCTGAAGCCACGACTCGGGCGACGCGGAGTCATTTGACAACTCGTTCTGCCAGTCATCTGTTGCCGCGGCCTGGACGAAACTTTCAGATTGCGTCAACGCTCCCGCCAGTGCCGCTCGCCACAATCCGCCGATCACTTCTGCCGGAAACTGGCCACCGTATAGAACCAGAAGTTCGCAGCAGGCGAGCAACGCCAGCGGCGATTCTTCCGCTTCGCCCGCACGATCAGCCAGCCACAGACGCAGCAACTCGGTGGCTTCGCGACTCAGTCGCAAAGTCTCTTTTGTCTGCTGCTTCAGATTCCCTTTTGGCCGACGTCGACTCGGGCTGGTCTCACGCCGGACTTGACCGAGCACTGCCAGAATCGAACCGGAATCGGCAGCTTCGATGGCTCGATCCAGCGTCAGAAATCGAACATCGCCAGTCGTTAACTTTGGCAGGGAACGGTCGAGACACTGCTGCTTCCAGCACATCCCAATCGTTCGCAGACTGAATTCAGAATCGGCATTTCCATAATTCGCGGTTTCTGAAGCTCGCCACAAAACAGTGCCCAGAAAGTCGTTGCCAGCATTCTGAAGGAGTCCCGAGATCGGCGATCCAAATCGAACCTGAGTAGTCATGATCGCTTTGCCAATCAATCAAAATGGGAATTTCACGGAAAAGAGTCTGTCGCGGATTGGCGATGTCACAAAATCGTGCCTTCATTCCGAATCGGCAAAACGGTGCGTCGGAACCGGGCGACCGGGACGGAAACTTTGCGTCTGCCGAAATTCAACACTGGCTTCCAATTGCTGCCCGGCCAGTTCAACACAGTGGCGAACCATTTTTTCAAGGTGCTCAGGATCGCAGGCAACTCGTGCGTTGACGATCAAATCAACTTCCTGCACGTTGCAGTTCGATGGCAGTGAAAGTTCCGGTTCAGTTGTGCTACTGACGAGGTTGGCCACTCCGAAGAAACCTTCCCACAAACCGATCGTTTTCAGGTGAGCCGTTTCCGCCCCGGACTCAGCCAGGGCCGCCTGCAATCTGGCGATGACGTCGAGCAGCAACTGGTCTAACGAGAACTTCTGATTCGCCGAAACGTGAACGCTGCTGTTGAGCCAGCCGAGTTCGGCTTCGCCATCCGCGTAGGTGTCGTAATCGATGTCGAGAACGCGACGTCCGAAGTCCCCATCCTGATCGAGCAGTTCGGTCAAAGCGTCGTACCCTTCGCCCGTCTTTGCGGAAACTCGCAACACCGGAATGCCTGGGCAATGCTCGCTGATCAGCGACGTCAGCTCATCCGCCTGTTCCTGACTCAGCTCATCAATGCGGTTGATCAGGATCGCATCAGCTTCTTCGATTTGCTTCTTCAGAATGTAAGCGGCCTTGGGCGAGAAGCCGGCCTTCTGATCGTTTCGGAGGACACGCCCGCCGTGACTCGGCTTGAGAATTACCGAGTAAGGCGCGATCTGAAACGTCGCGTTGTACAGCCGTTTGATGGGCTGAATGACTGTTGCCACAAGATCTGTGCAACTGCCAACGGGCTCGGCAAGAATCACGTCTGGACGTTCGCCTTCGCTGAGACCGTCCATCGTGGACATCAGCTCGTCAAAGTTGCAGCAGAAACACGCTCCGGCAACTTCGCCCACATCGAAACCTTGTGACCTCAACGAATTCGTATCCACCAGGTCTGCTGCCTGGTCGTTGGTGACAATGCCAACCCGCTTGCCTTGTCCTATGTAGTGCCGGGCGAGGCGAGCCAGTGTTGTTGTTTTGCCGGCTCCGAGGAACCCGCCAACCATGATGTAGCGAATCTTGTGAGTCACGCCTGGTTTCTTCTGTAGGTCAGGCTGTGCCTGATGAAGCAGGTTCGGGATTCAGGAGAGGTTTTTGCAGGCAGTACGTGACCTAAGGCAACGCTCCGGACTGCAGGTCTTTCACCACTTCGGCGAGGATTGCCGGGTCAGCGGAAGCCATGACATGTCGAACCCGCTCGGGCGGAACTTTCAGCCGAGTCATGATGTCCTCAGCCGTCTTCCAGAACTTTTCTTTCTTCTTGCCTTCAGCAAGGTACAGATTCGTGACGAGTTCGCTGAGCTTCTCGCCGTCGATACTCTCACGGTTATCGTAATACCGCTTGATGATGCCCTGCTGATGCCTCGAGTAGTCTCGTGCTGCCATGCGATCTTCCTGATTCGCGTGTGTTGAAAGTGAATAACGTCAGTCTGGATCGACTCAGTTCGAATCAATGCGGTAGAGGTGCGTAGCGGACCGCAGAAACAAAGAGTTGTCCGCCACCGCAGGCGACGCCATGAAGACGCTGTCGAGAGAATTCTCCGCCGGCCGTTTGAATTGCCGGCCCGCTTCGATCACGACCGTCTTTCCTTCCTGACTGAAGAAGTAAATCCGACCGTTCGCGAACAACGGAGACGCGGAATAATTGCCTTCGATGCGTTCCTTCCAGTATTCCTTGCCGGTGCGGGCATCCAGACACATGCCAATGCCCTTGTCGTTGATGAAGTACAGCTCGTCCCCGATCAACAACATCGACGGTTTCTGCGGAGCGGAACCGTCCTGTTTCCATTCGACGAGCGAGTCATCACTCGCCCTGGAGCCGTCGTAGCGGACAGCCAGCAATCGGGGTCGCATGTAACTCGTCGAAATGAAAACGAGTCCGTTCCCGAAAACAGGCTGCGGAACGGTCGAGAAACCCAGCATCCCGTAACTGGCCTTCCAGAGTTCTTTACCGCTGGCGGGATCGTAAGAGTACACCCAGTCGGCGCCGGGCGAGATCACCTGCGTGCCGTGCTCTTCGTCCTGAATGATCGTCGATGTGCAGTACGCTTTTTGAAACTCGAGCTTTTCGTTCATTTTGCCCGAGCGTTTTGTCTGCCAGGCGGTCCTGCCATCTCGCTTGTCGATTGCCGCCACGTACTGCGTGTCGATCCCGTCGAAGTTGATAATGAGGTGGTTTTCCCACAGGACCGGCGATGCTCCCGGACCATTCTGATAATCAACATGATGCTCGGCGTTGCTCCAGACAACCTTGCCGGACTTCGTGTCGATCGCGTAAGTGCCGTAAGGTCCAAAGTGGCAGTACAGGTGGTTGCTTTCCAGAATCGGGGTTGGAGACGCGTAACTGTTGAGGGAATGAATTGGTTCGGGCTTGTCGACTTTGACCAGCTCGATATCGTGAAGCAGTTTTCCGGTCTCACGGCTCACGCAGATCGCTCGCAGCGAGATCGAACCAGCGACTTCCAGGCCGCGGGAATTCTGAATGGCGGCCAGGCGGCGTTTCTCTTCCTCTTCAGTCAGCTTTGCTTCAACGGCGGTCGTTACCCAGATCTGATCGCCGGAAATCACCGGCGACGAATGGCCGTTCCCTGGAATCGCGGTTTTCCAGCTGACGTTTTCGGTTTCGCTCCATGTCAACGGAAGATGTACCGTGTCAGAATGGCCGTTTGACCAGGGACCCCGAAACTGCGGCCATTCGTCAGCCGCATTCGAACTAGCGCCCGCCAGAACAAGAACAGCCAGCACGGCTCCAACAGAGTTAATCAGTCGCTGTTTCACAGTTTCGCCTCACAACGATTCGGACAATCAGAAGAATCTGCGAGTCTAGCCAATGCTGGCCGTTTGAGAAACCAGCAGCAGCCCACAGCAACTCAAAGATCTCTGTCCTTGCCGCAATGGGATTTGCAGAACTGATGGCGGTGTGGCGTCTGGTGGTCTGTCATCAGAACTGACGACGCCTGGTAACTGTCATAGCAGGCATTCAGCCTTCCGACCGCGAGCCTCGCAATCACACGAGCCTCGCAATCAGTAGTTAAACAGGTCACCAATCACGTACGACGTTCCGCCAGCCGCATTCAGAGCATCCCGAACTTTACATTTCACTCTGGGCGTCAGGCGACGGCCTTTCATCGCTCGGGCCACCATCTTATGAGTCATCTGGACGCTCGATGCCGCCACAATATCGTGAGGCTTGAGCTTGAGCGCATCCATCAGGCCTGTAATCGGCTGCTCGCCGAGATTGTGTTCCAGAGTGTCGCTCATCTTGCGGTCGAGCTTTCCAGGGATTCAGATTCAGCGAATGTGACAGGCGTTGCGAAAATCTCATTGGTCCAGCGGCAAGCCCTCGAACGTGAAGTATGCCACTGTATCTGATTGGTAGAAACAATAGCGACTGGTTCGTCGTTGCCGGATCTGCCTGCGTTATCCCGGATTCTTCGTGGATGGAGAAACGCGGCCGTCAATCTGTCAGAAACTCAAACCGCACGACGATTCTCACTTGACCCGTAGCAAAGCTTCATAGAAAGGTATGTCAAGCGTTACGCAGATCTGCAGATCTATGGTGCGTCAAGACGTGCCCTGTGAATTCAAATCTAACCATCGGGATTGAGTGATGGCACAACGCAAAGGCAAATTCATTTCGAGACGTGGCGTACTTCAGGCTGGCGTTCTGGGGGCAACGGGGCTGTCGCTGGTCGATGCTTTGCGGTTTGCCAACGGCGAATCGAGTGGCAAGGCGACCGCGGATGCGGTGCTCTTCCTGAATCTGGCTGGAGGGCCAGCGCATCTCGACACGCTGGATATGAAAGAGAATCTGCCGGAAGAAACCCGCAGCGAGTTCAAGTCGATCTCGTCGAAGCTGCCTGGTCTTTCCGTGTGTGAGCATCTTCCAAAGATCGCCGCCGCTGCCGACCAGTTCACGCTGATTCGCGGGATCAGTCACACGACCGGCGATCATCCTCAGGGACAGGCTTATATTGCAGCGGGAAATCGACCGAATCCTGCCGTGCAGTATCCGTCGTTCGGCTCGGTCGTCATGAAAGAACTGCCCGGCGATCCCGACCTGCCGCCCTACGTGGCGATTCCTCAAACAGAATGGTCCGCCGGCTACATGGGTGACTCATTCGCTCCTTTTAAGACGAACGCTGTCCCGAGGCCGGGCGAACGGTTTTCGGTGCGAGGGATTTCGCTGGCCGAGGGCGTTACGGTCGACAAAGTCAATCGTCGCGAAAAGCTGCTGAAGGATCTCGACACTCGCCTGCGGGAAGTCGATACCAACAGCCAGTTGCTCGATGCGCTCGACACGTTCGGTCAGCAGGCCTATAGCATGATCACTTCGGAGCGTACACAGAAAGCATTCGACGTCAGTCTCGAACCAGAGAGTATCCGGAAGCTCTTTGGTGCTGATGAAGTGAGTCAGAGTCTGCTGCTGGCAACTCGATTGATCGAATCAGGAGTGCGTTTTGTGACGGTGACCAGTCAGGGCTGGGATACTCACCTGGATAACTTCGAAGGGCACAAACGTCTGATGCCACCGCTGGATGCTGGCTTTACTGCCGCTCTGACTGCATTGCGAGAGAAGGGACTATTGGATCGGACGCTGGTGATTGTGATGGGCGAGTTCGGTCGGACTCCGAAGATCAATCAGAACGTCGGACGCGACCACTACCCACGAGCGAACTGGTGTATGATGGCGGGCGGCGGCGTAAAGCCCGGTCAGCTCATCGGAGCCACCGATGAGAAGGGTGAAGGTCCCACGGCAGACACCGACATTCATCCCGACGATCTGGGAGCATCAATCTTCAGTGCGCTGGGGATCGACCATCACAAAGAGTACTACACCAGAACCGGTCGTCCGGTCAGTCTGATTCCCAACGGGCGCGTGCTGCACGAGCTGTTCGGGTAGGAACTGTGCGAAGTGATCGCGTTCGCTTTGTTTCGTCGAAATCCGGTAACTGAGTTCAGAGTGCCGGAAGCAGGAAACGCATGGTCCGAAACATCGTGATGATCATCCTCGTCTGTTTGTGGCAGGCGTTTGCTCCGGCGGCTGAGAAGTTTCAGCCGGCCGCGTTGAAGTTTGAGTCGCGGACTTCGATTGATGGTTCGAAGGAATGGGACTGGTGGCAGGCTCGGACGGCTTTCGTGCCGCTCGACCCGCCGTTGCTGATCACAACGATGTCCGAGACAGGACGCGCGGGAACTCACAACTTCCACGACATCTACCAGTCCATCAGCCGCGACGATGGGAAAACGTGGAGCGAACCGAATCCGATTTCTTCGCTGAAACGGACCCGGCAGACTGACGGCTACGAGGTTGCACCAGGCGACCTCTGGCCGACCTTTCATGCAAAGACTGGCAAGGTACTGGTCACGGGCAAGACGTTTAACTTCGAAGACGGCAAGCGGGAAAACCGTCTGCGAGAAAAAGTTTCCTATGCGGTGATGCAAACAGCGTTAGGGGAATGGGGGCCGATGCGATTCCTTGCGCTGCCTGAAAAGGATCACGCGGGAAATCCAATCGTCGTCGTCAACGCCGGGTGTACTCAGCGAGTCGATCTGCCGAACGGTGATATTCTTTTACCCGTCCGATACTGGCGAGACGCGAAAAAGCACAACTACACCAGCACTGTGGCGAGATGCTCTTTCGACGGTGAATTGCTGACGTACCAGGAGCACGGAACAGAACTGACGATCGCCAAAGGCCGCGGGCTTTACGAACCGTCGTTGACCGAATTCAAGGGGACGTACTATTTAACGTTGCGAGGGGACGATTCGGGTTTTGTCACTCGCGGAAAAGACGGCCTCCACTTTGAACCGATTCGTGAATGGTGCTTTGACGACGGAACACCGCTCGGCAGTTACAACACTCAGCAACACTGGGTGACGATTGGCGATGGTCTGTTTCTTGTCTACACCCGAAAAGGAGCAGAAAACGACCACATTATGCGGCATCGAGCGCCGCTGTTCATTGGCCAGGTCAACCCATCGACGTTGCAGGTTGTGCGATCGACCGAGCGGGTTCTCATTCCAGAAAACCACGCGACGCTGGGAAATTCCGGAGTTTGCCGGGTCAGTGACAACGAATCCTGGATCACCTGCGGCGAGGGCCTGCTGGGACTGGGGAAACGCAAAGCAGAAACCAACAAGGTGCTCTTTGTCAAAATCACGATCGACCGTTAGAGCCGCATCGTCACCAGCTTCAATCGGCAACGACGACCAAGTTGTGGTCGAAAGTTCCTGACGCTCGCGACGAGTCGATTCAGCGTCGGGTCGACCGAATTCTCGCCGGGCTACTGGTGTCTGATCACGCCGAAGTGATCAATCATGTCGAACGTTGAAGCGTTGAATTGGCGGCAGTCTGGCGGCTACCGCTCGCTTGGAGAGAGCCGTGGTCTGCCAATGGCTCAACGTTACCCGGTTACCCGCGAGAGATATCACAAAGTCTGCATGGCATCGGGAGTCCTGAATATAGGAGCATCTCTGCCCGGAGAATGAGTCGTCGTGACAACGCTCCATCCACCGAACAGAGATGCTTCTCTGGCTTCGTTCTTTGCCTGAAACTTTACAACGATGGCAAAAGTCGCGGTTAGTACTGGTCCACCAGATATCGAATCAGATCGGTGGAAGTGACAAGCCCGACAAGTTTTTTTCCGTCAACAACGGGCAGCGAGTGGAAGTTGCTGTGGGCAAGAACGTTTGCTGCGTCCCGAA
>JABMPE010000148.1 GCA_013203845.1 Rhodopirellula sp.
ACCGGAAACCGCTTTCGAAAAGCAGGCCGCAAAGACACTGTCCACCGGCAAAGAAGAATTCGAGGTCGTTCAGGATGGCTACTACCGCCGTGCGACGCCAATCCCGTTGCGGGGCGGGTGTCTCAGTTGTCACGGCGGCCTCTTTCGACAGCCATCGGAGAAGCCGAAGTATGCCGGGCTCGTGATCAGCGTCCCAATCCACACTGGCGTCGACAAGCCAGAGAGCATTGATGAATAACCAACCACATCAACAGACAGGCGAGGCGCGAGGCTGGCACAATCGAAGCGACATCGCACTGAATGCACACAACGCTATGAATAATGTCTCACGAGTTTCCTGATCGCTTGACGTTTGATTCGAGTTCTTTGGCCGAGCGATGAATCACCTGCTGCAACCGCGACAGCACCTCGGTCAGACTGAGAGACTGCTGAACGCACACGTATGCAAGTGACTTTCCACCGCAGCTGGTGTCGAGCCGGAACTCGTCGAACACCGCTGCGCATTCAGGGTGCTCGATGATCCAGTCGGGGATCGTGGTGAACTGATCACATTCCATTGAGCCCCGCTTTCAGTGAATCTTTCCGAGCATCCCGCGTGAGAAGGTATTCGGCGGATCGGTGTATTGAACGTCATCAGCCCGTCTTCCGGGTGATTGCCCACCCAATGCAAGCGGGGATTGTCCGCCCAATGCAAGTCCACTGGTTTGAGCGTTCGCCGAGGAGTCTGGTCAGCGGGCTACAAGCCCCGGCAAACATCATTGCTTCTTTCCAAGCGGCATGGTGATGACGACTCCGGCGGCACGCTCGTTGTTGCTTGTGCGACGCGGGACGTGACATTTCAGGCACTGCGACGGCAGGCGAATCAGGCCAGCGAACCGGAAAGCGTCGCCTTCGATCGCATCGAATTCCTGCTTTCCCGACGCCAGTGCTTTAACAGCATCTCTTTCGAAATCGTCTTTCGGTTGGTGATCGACGTTCATCGGCTCCGCGTTGACCGCCAGCCATCGCACCTTCACGCCGTGAGTGCGATCCAGTTCGGCGAATACATCGTCCAGCGACCGTGATGGAATCTTCAGCCCTTCGTCTTCACGAAAGAAATCCCGATGCATTACCTGCAAAGCACCGTGAATCGTTTCGTGCAGCAAACGAGCCCGTCCGCGTGCTTCCGTTTCCGACTGCGCAGAGTCATCACGTTGCTTCACAGCGGGAGCCTCGTCTTCTTCGGCGCGGACGGATTGATTCGGTGATCGAAAGTTGATTCCTGAGTCGAGTATCAAGATGGCAGCGATCCCAGAGACCGCGAGGATCAACGATGTGATTCGGTGCTTCATTGTGGTTACTTACTCTTAAATGCCGGGGTTCAGAAGTTGCCCTGCAATAGCGATTGAATGCGATTCCATGATTCTCGCCCTGACATCATCCAGACCTTGTGGCAACTTCCCCAAAGTTCGTCTGAGCCATTCCGTTGATCACTTTTCTGAAGTCTCACTGGCTGCCGCCGACCTTTTTTCACACTCGGTCAGACATCGCCGTAATTTCTGTTCTTCGTTCCAGCGTTCCGTTTCGTCCCGCACGATTGCAGCGATGACATCGACGATTCCCTCTGCAGCCGGCAACAGAGCAACCGTGAAGGCAATAGAAATCCGCTGGCCATCCTTGTTAACCGCTGGCACTCGCAGGATGTCGTCACCGTACTGCGTCACACCAGTCAAGACAGTTTTCTGCCACGCATCCCAGTGCCGTTGACGGAAGCGATCGGGAATAATCAGGTCGAGCGATTGCCCGATCGCTTCGTCAATGGAATGGCCGAAGAGGCGTTCCGCCGCTGGATTCCAGAGCACGATCGCTCCACTCCGATTTGCGGCAATAATGGCATCACCTGCAGCCTCAATGAACGTGGCGAGGTCTATGGAAAGGCTCATCTGGAACGCACCTTCTGACGCTACGATTACTCGATCGGGACGGAATAGCTGATCGCTCCGATCGGCTCGCCTTTCTTCGCGTCGGCGTAGTTCGCGTGGCACATGATGCATTTCTTCATAACGACGGGGACCGGTGTGATCGCTCGCAGAAACGGCTTGCCGTCCAGTTGCACGACTTTGTCATACGTCTTTGCACCGGCGAGCAGCTGCTTCAGGCCTTCGCGCTCGAAGTCATCCTTCGCAACGTTTTTCGGTTCATACGGCTCGCCTGTGGCGTCAAGTAGACGCACCTTGAGTGGACCGGAATCGGAAACATTCTTGAACAGCAACACAGCCGCACTGCCAGCCGCGAAATCATCTTCGTCATGCACGTACTTGTCCGTCACCAGGACGACGGTCTGCTTGAAAATGTTGTCGAGCAGTTGAACGGTCTTCCGTGATCTCTCCACAGCAGCCTTCTTCGGTGCCTTGGCGGCATTCTCCTCAGCACCCGACACTGGATTGCCAGGGGCGGTCATCAGGAGTCCTGCGGCAACCGCAGTTCCAGCGGTCAGAAGTGTGAGCGCAAACAACTTCTTCATTTCAAGTCCTCTCTTTCGAAACAGAAAAAACGGGGAGTGTGGTGACCAAACAGGGGCGAAGTGACGAGTGTCACATTCACCTGGGAGTGGAATCGACGCTGTTCAGTTGGCGTCTAGTGGGAATGACATCGGCAAGAGTGACACTGTTGAGGTACTCCAGCTGCACGCGTTCGGCTTCAGCGAGGACGCCTTTCAGCTTGCAGAAGGACTGAATCGCGCAGACGTTGTCGGTGGTTACGCATTCAAGCAGATGCAGATTTCCTTCCAGCGACTCGACAACCTCGCCCAGCACAATGTCTTCGGCCGGTCGAGCCAGTTCGATGCCACCACCGATGCCTCGAATACTGCGAATGTAACCCGCTCGCGAAAGCTGATTGATCACTTTGGCCAGGTGATTCGCTGAAATTCCATAAAGCTGAGCGACCTGCGCAGCGGTTGTCCGTTCGCCCCTTGTCGCCAGAAACATCAGCGTCCGCAGAGCAAAATCAGTATGTGTCGTCAGTGCCATGTCGTCAGTCTGAATCTAAAACATGCTAAAGCGGTATGTACTATGCATGTTTAACTGCACGCGGCCGACTTCGTCAAGCGTGTCATGTTGCAAACTCACCTGTGTGGCAGTCGGCACTTTATGGCAGAGGAAACCGAAAGATCGAATATTGCTGGTGGACGCTCTCCGCGACGTCCAGTTGTCGGACCAGCTGCTGCACGACTCCAATCCCTCCGGCGGAAATCGCCTGCATGCGATCCGCCAGTTCCAGTAGCACGGCCGGCGCGACCTGCCGCAGAATCTCAAGATCGCTGGAACTTCAAGACATTCGCTACTTCGCTCAACGTCGCTGCCCGAAGCGACGCTCGCAACGCAATCCTGAAAAGCAATCGGCATCTCAGGCAGAGGCAACCTGAGCTGCCGCATCGACGAGAGCGATGACACGCTCACCGGATTTCGGCAGCGTGGGATTGTCCGGTGTGACGATCGTCAGTTTGTGCGCGGCGTCAGTGACAAAGAGCGGCGTTGCTGACTCGCCGTGCTCCCGCTGAAAGTCGTCCCAAGTGAATTCGTCCGTCAAGTGTGTGGCTTTGATGGTCGCACCGGCCTCAAAGCGATGGTCGAGTTCCTCGAACGTCAGAGCGTTGTCAAACAGCACGTTCCCGCGGTGGTGATGCCCGGACGCAGTCTGCCGACTGGAGACCCTCGGCGGCGCGGACAATCGGAAGACGTTCGACCGGCCGAATAACTCGGAAAACCGCAAGGCTGCCAGCGAGTTGACTTCTGAATTCGGCGTCAGTGCCAGGAAGTAGCCCAGTCCGCCGAGTTCGATTCGATCCAGCGCCTCGTCAGACAGCACGTTGGCGTAGGCGGCATCGAGTCCTTCCAGATTCGCCGCGTGGACGTGATCGCGGTTGCTGTCGATCAAGGCGATCTGAATTCCCTCCGCCTTCAATGCCGCCGCGATCGCTCGCGCGCCCGGATGAGCACTGGCGATCAGAACGCCCTGTGGATTCGCCACCGCCAGACCCAGTCGTCTGGCGAGTGGAAACGCCGTCAGCCCGTAAACGACGACCGTGCCGACAATCACCAGAAACGTGGCTGGCACAAGTGCCGCTCCGTCATCGCCCAGTCGGAGGGCGAATACCGAAGCGACGGCCGCGGCAACAATGCCGCGCGGCGCGAGCCAGGCCAGAAAGAGCTTCTCGGAAAGACGCAGGCGTGACCGCAGCGTCGCCGCGAAGACGCTCAGCGGTCGAGCGATCAGGATGACCGCCGCCAGAAATAGTGGACCTCGCCAGCCGAGTTCCTCGAAGGCGTGTAGATCGACACGTGCCGCCAGCAGAATAAACAGGCTCGATATCAGCAGGACCGAGAGGTTCTCTTTGAACTCCAGAATGTGCCGCACGTCGACGTCGCGCCGATTGGCCAGAACAATGCCCATGACCGTGACCGTCAGCAGGCCGGCCTCGTGCTGCAGATGATTCGAAGCGACAAACACCGCCACCACGATCATCAGAGCGACTGGACTTTCGAGATGATCGGGAACGGCGTGCCGCTTCAGACTGTATGCGAGGAACTGGGCCGCGCCCCAGCCGATGATTCCACTGGCGATCGCCGTCTTGATCAGCCCCAGCAGTCCGGCGGTGAAAGCGGAACTCAGACCGCCGCTGCCGAGTTCCACAGCCTCGAATGTCAGCACGGCCAGAATCGCACCGACCGGATCAATGACGATCCCTTCCCAGCGGGCAATCGGTCCGGTGCGACCGGTTGGCCGAATGTGGCGGAGCAGAGGGCCGACGACGGTTGGACCGGTGACCGTCAACATTGAGCCGAGCAGGATCGCGATCGGCCACTCGACGCCGAGAATCCAGCGTGCTGCCAGCGCGACGACGCACCAGGTAACGAGCACGCCGACCGTCAGCAGGCTCTGCAGCGAGCCGCCGACACCGCGCACGTCCTCGAACTTCAGGCCGAGACTGCCTTCAAACAGAATCAGCCCGACACACAGCGAAATCAGCGGAAACAGCAACTCGCCGAACATCGCGTGAGGATCGAGCCAGCCGGAAACCGGACCGGCCAGAAAGCCGAACGCCAGCAGTAACAAAATCGATGGCAGCTTGAGTCGCCAGGCGATCCATTGCGCTCCGATGCCGAGAACTAAGATGCTTGACAGGCCCAGCAGTATCCGTTCAGCGTGCTCCATCAACGGGAATCCTCACGGCTACTCAATTGCGAAACTCACCAGAATCTCAGCGCAACGCCGAACGTCTTCACGATTCTCTCTATGTCACGGCGACCGGCGGCGTTGACGTTCGGTCTTTGGACGGCGAACTGGAAGCCATTGAGCCACTGTCGCTCTTGCTGGAACTCGAATCGCTCGATCTGCTCGACGAGTCGCTGGCCTGCTTGTCCGCCTCTGAGGCTTCCTTGTAGCCAGGCAGGGCGGTTGCGGGCAACCACGAACGTAGTACTCGCGATCAAGGCGATCGCGTCGCGGAACAAGGCCCGGCATCGCCGGTTCGTTCGGAGCTGCCGCTCCACTGACATCACACGCCCGAGCGTTAGCTCGTAACAAACCGGCGAATGTCGGCCATGAGTTACGATCGCATGGGTCCCGAAGCCGAGCGACTGCAGCAGGAAATTGACGCGCTGCTGACTCAGGCCGACGCCGCGGACACTGTTGATGACAATCAGTTTGGCGATCTGACGGGCGACGAAATTCCGGACGAACTGAA
>JABMPE010000149.1 GCA_013203845.1 Rhodopirellula sp.
ACTGTGAACTGGGGGCTCGCCAGGGCTCGACCACCAGCCCCCCGTCTTCCTTCTTTATTCGTGGGACCAGTAATTAGTCGCCGTGCGCGTCGCAGGCAGTGCCGGTGAGTGGTTGGCGTGATCAGGTGCGTCGCCGACACCAGCGGTCTGCTGGTTTCTGTGTTATGTCGTTTAAATGTGTTGCGTTGTAAATTGCTGGTGACGGTCGTTTTCTGGAAGGTTTCACCGGATGAATTTCGAACTGCCAACGCTCCGCGACGCGACCGCAGCTTCGACTGATGGAATGCTGCCGGGCAAGTGGTGGCACAGGGACGGCGATTCCGATCGAGTGATCTGCGATCTGTGTCCTCGCGAATGCGCGATGAAAGACGGCGACCGCGGGTTCTGTTTCGTGCGGCAGAATGTCGGTGGCAAGATGATGCTGACGACGTACGGTCGCAGCACGGGGTTCTGTATTGATCCGATCGAGAAGAAGCCGCTTAACCATTTCTATCCTGGAACCAGCGTGCTGTCGTTCGGAACGGCTGGTTGCAATCTGGGCTGCAAGTTCTGCCAGAACTGGGATATCTCGAAAGCTCGCGAGGTGGAGCGGCTCAGTCATCGGGCGTTTCCGGAAGAGATCGCTCTGGCGGCGAAGTCGCTCGATTGTCACAGCGTGGCCTATACGTACAATGATCCCGTTGTCTGGGCCGAGTATGCCATTGAAACGGCGAAGGCCTGCCGTCAACACGGTGTGAAGTCGGTCGCGGTGACGGCTGGGTACATTACGGAAGAGGCTCGTGGGCCGTTCTTTGAATTCATGGACGCGGCGAATGTTGACCTGAAAGCGTTCACCGAAGAGTTCTACTACAAAATCACCTACGCGCATCTGGAGCCGATCCTCGACACGCTGAAGTGGTTGCGTCACGAAACGGACGTCTGGTTTGAAATCACCAACCTGATCATCCCCGATGCCAACGACAAGCCGGACGAAATTCGGAAGATGGCCGAATGGGTGCTCGATGCCGTCGGTGACGACGTGCCGGTTCACTTCTCGGCGTTTCATCCGGACTTCCGGATGACCGATCGCCCGAGCACGCCGCATGAAACGTTGATCCTTGCTCGTGATCTGGCCATGCAGACGGGACTCAAGCATGTTTACGTCGGAAACGTTAACGACGTCGAGCGGCAGAGCACGTACTGTCCCGGCTGCAAAAACCTGGTGATCGAACGAAACTGGTACGCACTGGGTGTGTACGCTCTGGAAGGCAACCAGTGTCGGCATTGCGGAGAAACGATTTCAGGAAAGTTTGCAGAGCGACCGGGAAGCTGGGGACGAAAACGTCAGCCGGTCGACATGAGACAATTTCACATTGATGGGCTCAGTGCGGGTTCGCCGAGCGGCCTCGCTTCGCATGGAGACACGATGAACGCTGGAAAGAACGAGCAGTCAGGCGGCCATGCGGACGGCAGCGTGAAGATCAACGACTCGGCGCTCCAATGGCTCGCCGGTCAGGACGGTCAGCAGAACGCGGCCCCAGCGGCGGCAGTTCCGATGCAGCCGCAGACTCCGGCTCCGGCCACGCAGCCGATTCCCACGCGAATGCCGCTAACTAATGAGCAGCGGGAGGCGATTCGAGTTGCCGCGGCGGAAGTCGTGAAAGCGTGCATCGACGATCGAAACGCGAACATTCCCGATCTGAATGCGCTGGGAGTGGGCAACGCGGTCGTCTCGGGAATCTTTGTCAGTTTGAAACGCCAGGGTCGGTTGCGTTCGTGCATGGGCTCGTTCGGTGCGACGATGCCGCTGCTGAAAACGCTGGTCGATGCCGCTCGACGAACGACGACGGCTGATCCCAGGTTTCCACCGATTTCCTCCATCGAAGTGCCGTATCTTGAACTGGAAGTCTGGCTGTTGTTTGCGCCCGAGCCGGTCAATGTGAAAGGCGAAGCTCGCGTCGGCGAAGTGACGATCGGCACGCACGGACTACAGATTGTTCGAGGCAATCAGCGGGGGCTGTTGTTGCCGGGCGTCGCGACGGACAACGGCTGGAACTCGAAAGAATTCCTCGACAACGTCTGCATCAAAGCGGGACTGCCACCGACGGCGTGGAAAGAACCTGACACGATCCTGTTCCGTTTTGAAGGCAACTGTATCAGGGGAAACCTGTTGAACGGCGACGCGGACAAGTATTTGGCTCTGCGTTTGAACTATCAGCCCGAGCAGATCGAAGAGATCCGACGCATCTGCAAGGACAACGTGACGGCGATCGTTCGTGGTGCGACGCCGATGTACTACTGCGGAAC
>JABMPE010000150.1 GCA_013203845.1 Rhodopirellula sp.
CAAGTGGCGGAATTGGCAGACGCGCTAGGTTCAGGTCCTAGTGGGGTATTACTCCCCGTGGAGGTTCAAGTCCTCTCTTGGGTACTCGGCTGATAGAACAAGTTGGAACCCTTCGGAATTCAAAGGAATTTCGAGGGGTTCTTTCTTTTGATGACCGCCCATTCCACCCAATTCCGACAGGTACCGTGCCGGATTTCGTGCCGCGCTGGGGTTTGAGTCTTCTGTCGACCGTGCCGCGTGCCGCTTTTTCTCCGGCAGGTTCAAAAGCCACGTCGAGAGACGATGCCAGCTCGAAATGGTCGTTGGTCGTCATCAGGTAATGCTTCAGAGCGATCGTTGGAGTATTGCCGCACCAGGCAGTCACAACATGCAACGGTATTGTTTCTGACCAGAACGCGACGCCTGCACGTCAGGGAGCTTCGCCGGAAATATCTCATTCAGGGCCGTGTGAGGCATCGCTTCGTGACCGACGATTCGACGCCATCTGTCACTCACCAATTTTCCACCGAGCCTGTCGCAGGACTGCGTTTGAGTTGCCCGGTCGAACTTCGTACCAGACGGTGACGAGACCGTTGTCGTCAAGCTCAACCGTGGACGGGTAACCCAGATCGCCGGTGACTCCGTCTGACGAAATCGTCATTGCTTCCGACCAGGTCTGACCGTTGTCTGAACTGATTCTGGCTTGATTGCCAAAAGGTTGACGACGGTGGCCGTAGCTCATCAGCAGACGTCCATCGCGAAGTCGCAGCAGGTGAGACGGCAGTCCCCAGATACCAATTGAATGTGGTTCCGACCAGGTTTTGCCGCCATCGCCTGATTCCGATTGCAGTGTTTCCCCACTGTTTTTCGAGTTGTGATTCCGGATGTGAACAAGCAGTCGACCGTCTGCTGCCTCGGCGGCGTGAAGTTCATGATAGTTGTGGTGATCGTCCCCAGCTCGGGTTGGAATCGTGGCGAGCCACTCCCAACTCATTCCATCGTCGAGCGACTGGCAGACACCAATTCGGTTTTGTTCGTTCCACAACTCTTTACCGGCATAGAGTTGTCGTCCATCCGAAAGTTGGATGGGACCGTGCGGACTGTTAACGGGAACTCGATACAGGGCGGACCATTCCCTCCCTCCGTCGGTTGAGCGGATCATCCATGTTCCGAGTTGTTGCTGACGTTGCTCGGCTGTCAGTCGGTCTCGTGCAGCGATCCAGCGTTTCAGCTTTTCCGGTTCCCACGAGGCACTTTCTTCGGCTTTGGCGAGCCCGGGCTCATAAGCCAGCGAGGTGAACGTCGTGGCGAGCAGAGTTCCGCGGTCGGTCACAAGAATGCCTGCGTCGCGATCGTCGATTGCGCTGTCGATCAGAACTCGCGGGAACGTCCATGTTCGGCCTCCGTCGCTGGACCGCATCAATTGAACCTGGCCGAACGGGCAGACGTGAGCCTCGCGTCCTCCCGACCAGACCAGCAGCAGTTCGTCATTGGCTCGTCGCGTCAGCGTTGGCCATCCGGCGTAGAAATTCGGCTGAAAGCTGATCGTCTTGATGGACTCAACAATGGCCGCGGGAGCTTCTGCCTGAGCAGAACTTCCTGTCAGTAACCCTGCTGCCAGAGCCATCGCCACCAGGAGTCGCACTCGTTGAGACTGTCGATCGGTCATGGTCGTCTCCATTTGGTCCGTTTAGGCCTTCTGCAAGCTTCAAGCTGAATGACAAGCCAGCGAGCGATGACAACGTAGACGAAGCTCGCCCAAAAGGCCAGGAGTTTGAATCCATGCAGATAGTTCATGCGCAGCTGCAGCGGCAGGTTGCGGAACTCAACCAACGACTGGCAGCAGCCGGCAAGTGATTACAGAACCTCTCGGCGCCGATACCTGCAAAATCTCCAAGCTTCCCATTTTCACACGCGGTGACCGCCATTGCCGGTCGGGCGATCGACTTTAACGGTTACTCTCAAGTTCCTGGTTATGACGGTTCGATCATGGATGTGAAGAGTCGGAAGTCCGGAGGGCTGGATTGCGCTGACGGTTTTGGGACTCGCAATCTGTCGTCGGTGCGTTCGGTTCTGACTGAGTCGCACGGAATCTGGGAAAGGCTGCAAGATGTACGAGCCGTTTTTCGGCATGGAACGACGCCCGTTTTCGGCAGCTCCGGATCCGGGATGTTTCTATTGCAGCAGTGAGTTGCAGGCGGTTCTTGATGAACTCACCGTTTGCGTCGAAAGAGGTCAGGGAATCGGCATCCTGACTGCCGCTGCCGGCATTGGGAAAACGCTGCTGTGCCAGCGGCTCGCGGCCAATTTTCGCCAGCGAGATGAGTCCGGCAGCCGGTTCGAATGTGTGTACCTGAGCAATTCGAACTTCCCGACCAGGCGGTCGTTGCTCCAGGCGATCCTGTTCGAAATGGGCGACGAATATAGCCGCCGCGACGAGCCTGAACTGCGGATCGACCTGCGATCACGATTACTTAGTTTGCGACCTCGGCGGGAAGCACTGGTGCTGATCGTTGATGAAGCTCATCTCTTTGCCGATGAGCTGCTTGAAGAACTCCGTACGCTGTCGGACATCGCGGATAACGGGTCATCGCTGGTACGCATCATCCTTTCCGGGCAACACGATCTGGAAGAGAGGCTGACAGACCGGTCATTCGACGCGTTGAATCAAAGGCTCAGCAACCACGTGATTGTTGAATCGCTGACGATTTCAGAATCCGTCGAGTACATCGCGCATCGACTCGCGTGGGCCGGGTGCGGCGTCGAGCCTGTCTTCACCGAAAAAGCGATCGCCATCATTACCAGAGCCAGTGGTGGAGTACCGCGGTGCCTTAATCAGTTGTGCGATCACAGCCTGCTGCTGGCCTTTGCGTCCGACCAGAATCCGGTTTCCGAAAGCACGGTGCGGGAAGCTCTGGAAGATCTCAAGCAGTTGCCACTTCACTGGAACGATGTCAGCGACGGCACCGCCATTGTCGGCTACCTGGCAGACGACGACGAGCCGTCTGAGGAACTCAACGCCGAAATTGACGATTCGTCGATCGACGCGGAACTTGAGACGAAGCTGAACAAAGTTGCCTCGCAGGGTCTCGTTGAAAGTCACAGCACGCCCACTTCCGAAACTTTTTCCGATGAAAGTGACGTCGAGGCCGATGATCCGTTAGGAATTGAGGAATCTCTGCGGGCTGGCATCCTGTCTACAGAACCGCCGAAAGAAGCAGAATCACATCGACCAATCGTGCCACCGTTACTTGGCGGATTTGAATTCGACTTTTCGAGCAACTCCAACAGTGAAGTCATTCACGGACCGGATGCTGACAGTAGTTCCCTGGAGGATGAAAATTCAACGCCTGAAACTTCCGTTTTCGAATTCGGAAGTAACGAAACTGACGACGCGCATCGCGTCGAAGAAGCCAAAGAGTTCGAGCCGGTCGATTTGGACGAGACGCTGATTCAAGTACTACGCCCAGCGGCACAGGAAACGGCTGCACAGGAAACGATTTTTGCAGCAGCAGCAAGGTCAGACCGACCAGCGACCAACGATACGCTGCATGACGAATCGCATGCGTCGAGTGACGCCGGAATCAGCTTCACGATCAGGTCCAGCGGGCTTGAACTGGATGACTTCGGTCCTCCTGAAGAATTGGATGCACAACCTTCCAACGTTTCAATGGGGACTGCGGAACCAGCGGCCGACGCAGAGGCGGACGGATCATTCGCGGTCGACGACAAGGAACATAATTCCGGTGTGATCGAGTTTTCGTTCAGCGAAGAGTCCTCCACTGAATTGATGCCAGTGACTTCGGGACCGTCGGATCAAGAAGACGATTTCGGAGAACCGACTCGCCACACGATTTCCGCGGCAGAGATTTCTCAGGCATTGTTTGGACAGGATTCGGTACTGCCAGAACACAAATCCGATTTTGTCGTCGCTACGAACAGTGACGTCGAACGTGAAGAGCCCGCTTTAGGCAATGAGCCACGCGAGCAACAAGACATTGAGATGCACGCGGATGAAATGAAACTTGTGCCTTCCAGGGTTGAGGAGCCGGACGTGACAAACGCAGTGATCAAAGTCGGCTCTGGTTATGAGGAAGAACTGGTCTTCGACCCGTACGCCGCTTTGCAGGAGCCCGATGGAGCGGGGATTGTCTGGGATGTCGCCAGCTTTTCGAAACACATCGAGCCTGTGCCAACAGCCACGGCGGAAGAACCGTTGACTGAAGACTTACATGCACTGGTCGCAGATGACGCGACGCCCAACGACGAAGAAATTGTCGAAGAAACTTCGGTCGATGCTGAGTCTGTTGCAAAGACTTCTGAGACGGTCGGAATTTTCCCGGAGTCATCCGTCGATGAGTTGGAGATCCAGTTTGATGGTGGATCAATTCTCGACGCCGACGCCGATCAGACCGTGGAAGACGATCAGACCGTGGAAGACGATCAGGCCGTGGAATTCGTTCCGACGGTGAACGTCGTGACGGAAGAACTCGGAGCCGAGGAGTACAGCGACGACACTCAGGAAGTCACGGATTCCGTTGTCGCCGAAGTAGAGACGGTTGACGTCGTGTCTGAAGAAATCAGCGATGACGTTGAATGCTGTGATGAAGAAAATCCTTCTATCGCGAACGATGAACTCATTCTGAACCGGGACGAAGAACAGTCGGAACCAGAGTCAAACGCACCGGAGTTCGTCGTTGAACAGACTGAATCCGAATTTTCAGACGCTGCTTGTGAAGACGACGCAGATGGAAATCACCATGTGGTGCATAATGAGCATGACGTCGTTCAACCGGTCGAGACGCGATCCCTGATGCCAGACCGCCTGGTGGATTCCGTGTTGCCGTTGTTGAATGAGCTGGACAACGATCTCGACTCTGTTGTCCGACCAGCCTGGGCCGCGCGTTCCGTGCTGGACATTGAGGCGGAATTGATTCAGACCATTGAGCACGGCAATCGCGATCTGGAAGATCAGATCGGAGCAATAATGCTCGACATCTGCCTGGACACTCAGTCGGCGCTTCAGGACTCGGCTTCGGCCATCAGAAATGCCGAAGCAGCCGAACTGGAAAACATCCAGGAACCGGACGATACGATCGGTGAGTTGCACATCGAGCCGTTTGATATCGTGCAGCCGGAGCCGCCGTGCCGTGACGAAGCCTCAGGTTATCAACGGGACGTTCGAATTCCGGAATCGGATACGAATGGCAACGTCAATTCTTCTTCGGCCTTGGAACCTGAGTCGACACCCGTTGAAAAACCGTTCGGGCGGCTGTTCAGCGATTTGCGACGTCGGAAGAGTTAACGAAGTTGCCACCAGAGCGCTGGTGCTTCTCGTGATCGCAGATCGGCGAGCATTCAATTGCTGTTTTCAATTGTTGTTTTCAACTGCAGCGTGAAGCGAGAAACATCAGTGGGTTGTCACGTGCAGAGGTCGTGGATCGGCAGCATCACAGGATCTACCGACATTCCCAGCCATCGTTCGCGTTCGCGCAGGTTGCGTCGTAATTCCCAGTCGAGAATCTCTGCGAACGAGGGGCTTTCGAGCAACTCGGTGATTTCTGTCCCGAACGAGCATCCACGGTACTTCGAACAGCTTTGCCCTTTCGACAACGTCAGACCGTGATGTACCTGACAATAGTAAAGGACGAGTCGAGTTCTTCTGCGCTGACGGTCAATTCGGCGCTGAATAACTTCAGGATTCTTCTCGATTCTCGCGCTGAATCTGCTCGATCTCGGGCCGGCACGAAAGGAATACGTCGAGCAATTCCGGATCGAAATGACTTCCCCGGCCCTCACGCAGAATTTCGAAGCAGCGCTCGATGGGGAACGCTTCCTTGTAGGGACGCTTTGAGCTCAAGGCATCGAAGACATCGGCAATGGCTGTGATACGTCCCTCGATCGGAATGTCTTCTCCGGAAAGACCATTGGGATAACCGGAGCCATCCCACTTTTCGTGATGCGTCATGGCGATCGTGGCCGCCATTCCGGACACGGGAGACACCCACATTTCTTCCGGTTCCATCATTGTGTCATCGTCGCTGTGTTCTGATCGATCGATGCCGAACAGAACGTTTTCACCCACATGTGAAGCTGAAAGAACGCGATTTCCCATGTCGCAGTGACGGCGCATGAAATCGAATTCTTTCTCAGTCAAAGGACCGGGTTTCTGCAGGATGGCATCCGGAATACCAATCTTGCCGACATCGTGCAGCTGAGCGGCGAACCCGATCATGTCGACGAATGCTCGCGGCATTCCAGCGTGATGGGCGATCAATTTTGCGAAGTGGCCAACACGAATGACGTGCTGTCCGGTGTCATCGTCTCGAAATTCCGCAGCCCGAGCCAGACAGTGAACGACTTCCAGACGGGAACGGGACAATTGTCGTGTTCGCTGCAGAACGGCCGTTCGAAGATCCTCGGCATAGGATCGCAGCTGCTTCTGGCAAGCTCGAATCATCAGTGCGTTGCGAACGCGCGGAGCGAGTTCTGCCTGGTCGATCGGCTTTTCCAGAAAGTCGTTCGCACCGAGTTCCAGCGCGGATAAGCGAGTTTTGCGGTCGGACATTGCCGTCAGGATGAGTACCGGAATGGCTCGCAGTGAATTGTCCGCCTGCATCGCTTCAAGAATTTCGAAGCCACTGACTTCAGGCATCATTACGTCGAGCAGCACAACGTCGGGTTGCTGACGGTGGAGTTCTGAAATGACTTCGGCAGGATCTGTCATGCTTGAGAGATTCCGGTATCCCAACCGTTGCAGTTGCTTGCGTACAACTCGGACATTGACTTCCTCGTCGTCAACAATCATGACTTTCGAAGTCAACAGCTCATGCGCTGTCACCAGGCCTGGATGCGGCAGCGCCGTGTCAAGCAAATGCCCGTCTGCAAGATCAGTACCGAATGCAATACGACCATCAGCAACGGCCGAATGCAGGTGATCAGCCCGGATAAGGCGCACAGAGTCGTGACTCCGGGGCCATACAGTGTCAGTCGCTTCCACAATCATGCGATGTTCCAATGGAGCCACGAACTGGTGGAACTTCGGACGCACTTCTACTCATCAGAGAATCCACTGATGTGTCAATATGACGTGGTGCAGAAAATCCGAACCCAGATTGAACGTAGACCACGCAGACGGCAGTGGAGCCTTCGAGCGGGATAAATCCAGAAGGGGAGGTGAACTCTAGACGCGCGGTCGTCAATCAAACGAATTCGCGGGAGGTACTTCCCCGAAGCTACTCCGAGTTTTCCCTGACCGGTGCCAGCGGATCAGGTCGATGCCTCATCAGCACTTCACTCCGATGCTTCGTCAGCACTTCACTCATGGTGTCGAAAAGCTGTTGCGACTGAATCGGCTTTGTGAGATAGCCATCGAAACCTGCGTCGAGACACTGCTGTCGATCGAGCCGCATTGCATTGGCTGTCACGGCAATGACCGGGATGAAGAACTTTCGATCCCGAAGTTCTCGAATCGCAGCGAAGCAATCCAGCACAGGCATTTGTAAATCCATAAGCACCAGATCGAATTTACCCGTATAGATCGCGTCCATGCCTTCATGACGATCAACGGCGACCGTCGTGGCGATCCCGCGTTTTTCGAGCAACAGACAGACGAGCCTGGAGTTGGCTTCGCCATCGTCGATGATCAGCACGCAGCGTGGAAGTTCCGCATTCAGTATGTCGTTCTGATGTTCGTCGCTGTCCGGCTCATCCAATGGCTCGTCACGATCATTCCGCCACTGCACCGCTGCCGCTGAAACTCGAGCCGTGAACGTGCTCCCTACGTCCGGTGTGCTGCGAACTTCCAGACGGCCTCCCAGTGCATTTGCAACACGTCGCGAGATCGCCAGGCCAAGCCCCGTCCCACCGTAACAGCGAGTGATCGAAGTATCCGCCTGACTGAACGGTTCAAAAATATGCCCCAGCCGGTCGGGGGCAATGCCGATACCCGTGTCAACAACGTCAATTCGTAGATAGAAATCCGTGACCTCAGTCTCGTTGGCTTCGCTCAATCTGCTGAGTTTTTTCTCCGCGTCGCTCTGTACGGCGTCGACGGGTTCAAGCTCAGCGAGGATGTCGATTCGACCGTCAGGCGTAAACTTGATGGCGTTGCCAACCAGGTTCATCACTAACTGCCGCAACCGATATTCGTCGGTCAGGATTGTTTCCGGCTTTGGGCCGATCCAGTGATAGTTCAATTCGAGACCGCGTTGTTTCGCTCGGACACTCAGCAGTGCCACGACTTCAGCCAGTAGAGGTTCTGGCGAACATTCCCGTAACTCGACTTGAAGGTACCCAGCTTCCACGCGGGAGAGGTCGAGTATGTCATTGATCAATTGCAGCAGGTGTGCGCCGCTGGTGTGAATTATGTCGAGGTACTCGTCGCGTTCGCTGTCAGTGACGTCGCTCGCCCCATGTCGCAGCAACTCGGCGAATCCAAGGACAGCATTCAATGGTGTTCGAATTTCGTGGCTCATATTGGCGAGGAATTCGCTCTTCGCCAGATTGGCTGCTTCGGCCAGGTCTCGTGCTTTTGCGAGTTGTGCTGTCCGGCGGGCGACTCGTTCTTCAAGTTCATCGTTGGCGCCTGCGAGTTCGTCCTTTGAATGCTGAATCTGGTCGAGCATTCGATTGAAGGCCTCAAAGAGAATTCCGATTTCTCCGCCAGTGTGTCCTCGCATTCGAAGTGTGTAGTTATCTTCGTGAGAAATTCGACGCGCCATTTCAGCCAGCGAAAGCAGAGGATCAGAAACTCGACGCTGAACCAGAACTGCAAACAGGACTGCCGAAAACAATGACATCAGTACGACCAGCGCGACAATCGAGCGATAGTTGGCGATTTCGCGATGAAGTCTGTCACGACTTGCCTGCAGATAGACGGTACCGATGAGTTCATCTGACACGATGACCGGCTGAATCAGTTCGAGACTGCCGTCACTGGCAAACCGGTAATGCGCTGTGCGGAAACTGGTAAAGTCTTCAGAAGAACTCAGCGATTGCTTTCGAACGGCCTCGATGACGGATGACCGATCACCCTCCGGAATGGGTGGAAATGTTGCGAGTATCCTGCCCTGCGGATCAATAATGATTCCAACCCGGATATCAGGCTGCCGGCTGAGGGACCTCAGCAATTCTTCAGCGGCGGCCTCATCGCCAGCCAGAACTGCAGCCGAACCATTGAACGCAAGCATTTCGGCATCGGATGCCGTTTGCGAAACCAGGGCGTCCTGAAGGGCTTGCGTGTCAAAATAGCTGAACCCGGCACTGGCGATGGCAATAGCAACACAGCTGGAACCGGTCGCCAGCAGGATCAATCTTGTTCGGATGGCGAGGTTTCGCAGCGGATTCTGCATGATTATTCACCTCGGTCCTGACCGGTCGCAGGAGTTCCCGACCCGGACAGGACGTGTTTCGACCGACTGCTTGATTCAGAAATGCAGCCAGAGGGGGCGTCCCTGTCAATCTATCGGTCGTCGTGTCCTGACTGATCAGAAGAGATGACGTGCGTGACGTGTGCGTCATAAGCGTGACAGTAGTCAGGACTGTTCATTTCGGAAGTCTGAAAGGAAGCCCTCAATGCAGATGGCTGGTCGAACGAAAGTTTGCTCACGAATTGACAAATTCAACAGCTCAAATTGTGTACGCCTGTGACATTGATCGTGACAAAGCCGACAAACCCGACCATGTTTCGTCAAACCGGAAATCCGCGCTTGACGATTCGCTGTAAATGGCGATTTAATTGCTGGTTACGCCGCCGGAGCGATTTTCAGAAACAACCATTAACTACATCAATGCAAAGCATTTGCAGACACGGCACAGAGAAACTGAAACTTATGAGCGATCCATTGAAAGACGTTCCTCTGCACAGCGTTTGCAGGGAAGCGGAGCGGCTCACACACGAACTGATTGATCACTTTGAACAGAATCTTGTGCCACGGACTCGTGACGTTCACGAACTCGTAAAGCCTGATTCGCCGTTCAGCGCTGACGGAACTGGCGTGCTGGACGTCACTGTTCGAAGCCAGGTTGCGAAACTGCTGGAAAGCCAGGAATTTACCGAACAGCTTTTTATTAAAACACGTCAGCATCTGGAGAAGATCGATCAATCAATCAATCAATCAATCGCTGGCGGTATCGCGGACGAATGATTCCTCACTGTCCTGTTGTGAGGCGCACGTTACTTTTGCATGCCGGTGGCCGTCGGATTCCGGACGCGGATAATTATTACCTGTAAAAATCGCCGGCACTTTGTCTCGATTCTTCGTAACGACGTACCGATCTCAGTTTTAATTCTTTAATTCGAACCATTCACCGCAGGTCCTGGTTAAACTGCAGGTTCTCGTTAATCAGCACCTGCTCGCGGCAAAACACTTCACCCATCGCATTCGCGAATTTTCGGCGGTCCTGATGTCTGCCAGAGAACAATCATCCATGGTTTCCGGAAGCGGCCTTTTTGCCCCGGATCTGGATCGGGAATCCCGACCGCTGCCGCCGTTGTCGGCAGACGACAGTGACGCACGTCTGCCTCACCTTTCCGGCTCAGAGACGGTTATCAATAAAAGCGGCCCTCAAGGCATGTCGTTGCCACGGGACGGCGAATCGCCATCCAGAGTGATTCTGGAGCGACTGTTCCCGCCAAGCCAGGAATCCGGGTCGAGCATTGGTACCAACAGCCCGAATGGAATTGAACTGGACCATTTCCGCATTGAGGAGCGGATTGGTATGGGCGGAATGGGAGCCGTCTTTCGAGCGGTCGATACTCGACTCCAACGAATGGTTGCTTTGAAGTTACTGGCTCCCACCCAGGCTTACGACGAGGGATCTGTTAAACGCTTCCAGAACGAAGCGCGCGCTGCAGCACGACTCGATCACGAGAACGTCGCCCGGGTTCACTACATTGGAGAAGAACGCGGTCTGCACTTCATCGCGTTTGAGTACGTCACCGGGTCGACGATTCGAGAACTGATCCGCAGACAACACCACATCTCCGTTGCCGATTCGATCAACTACGCTCTGCAGATTGCGGCGGCATTAAAACACACGTCTGCGATGGGAGTCGTACATCGCGATATCAAGCCATCCAACATCATCATCACGCCGAGCGGTCGAGCAAAGCTTGTAGACCTCGGGCTGGCTCGAAACGACACATCGGAATCTCAGGGTGATCTGACGTTGCCGGGGACAACCCTTGGAACGTTCGACTACATCTCGCCGGAACAGGCCAAAGATCCGCGGTCTGTCGACGTGCGATCGGATATCTACTCGCTGGGTTGTACGCTGTATCACATGCTGACCGGTCAGCCTCCCTACCCGGAAGGCACGGTGCTGCAGAAGCTACTGGATCACCAGGGAAAAGATGCTCCCGATCCCGCTTCCATCAATCGACGCATTCCTGACTTCGTCTCGGCAATTGTGCGACGCATGATGAACAGCGATCGCAACAACCGACATCAGAATGCCGATCAGCTGATCCGTGACCTCACCCATGCCGCCGGTCATCTCGGACTGCGGGGAGTCAATCCTGAAGGGTTGGTCTGGGTTGCTTCGAAGTCGGCCACCACAAGCTGGCTGGCCGGTAATGCAGGCTGGCTGGCAACGGTCGCAGTACTATTGAGCGTCGTGGGAGTGCTGCATCAGTTTCCCGAAATTGGTCTGCGGCTTGCCGGAGTGCCTCCGGAACTCCATTCGCCAGCTGATCGATTGTCTGAAAATCCAGGACTCGACGGTGCCGCAGCTGGTGCTCTGAAATCGGCAGATACCGCTTTGGTAAGTGGCGACACAGTGGCAGGGGCATCGATCAACGTCGACTCCGTCGTCACTCCCTCAGAAAACTCTCGGGATACAGGTCCGACAGCGGCGATCGAACCGACCGAAACTCTGGTGGCGGCTATTTCGAAACCACCGAAGAACGGCGCCGCCCCCCCGATTTCGCCACTGGTCGGACCAGATTTTGTTGGTTCCAATGCTGGCGAGCTGATTCCTGAGATGACAAAGATCCTTACCGGAAAGAGTACCGACACTGAAGCGGCAGCACCCAGGCCACCTCGGATAAACCCGCCGTTGGAAACTGAGCCCGCTCGGTCATCTCCTCCGACGGAGACACTTCCGGCAGTGGTGACACCCGCAGATGCGAAATTACCGGTGGCCCTGTTTACAGGAGATGCTTCGCTCGATCGCCATTATCGGACACTCGAAGCAGCGTGTGCCGCGGCAGAAGACGGTAGCACGATCGAATTGCAGTTCTCTGACAAACTGGTCGAAAAATCGTTTCGAGTGACGCGCAGGAATCTCACGATTCGTGCGGCACGGGGACACACTCCAACGATTGAGTTTGTTCCGTCTGAAATCGACTCGACAGACTCCACCGCGAGGATGATCACACTTCAATCGGGGCCATTGCGACTGGTAAACGTGAATCTTCAGATGACGATCCCGGACCGACCATCCGCCGATCGATATTCACTGTTCGGCACGTCACGCCCAGGACTGCTCGCCATGGACCGGGTGGCGATTACCGTCGTAAATCCTGGGCGAGCACCGGCCGCCATCCTGGACGTCGCGGCTGACTTTAGTCGGATGCCGGCAGACATGCCCACCACTCCCGTGGCGATTCAGCGGGAAGAGCTGGGGTTGCAGGCAATCGATTGCGTATTTCGTGGCCAATCCAGTTTTGCCTCGATTGCCTGGCCGGGGCAGGCTGCCTTTGCGTTGAACAATTGCGTCGTAGGTCTCGACGGAGATTTTCTGCAGATTCGACCGCTGACGATGCCCACCTCCGGGCAACCTGTACTGGATCTCAACATCGAGCATCTCTCAGCACGCTTATCGGGTTCAATGCTGCGACTTGTCGGGCCGGTCTCGGTTGATGTCCCAGCGATCGGATGTCGCGTTAGAAACAGCATTATATCCGCCAATGAAGCGTCTCCATTAATCGTGTCCGAAATGAC
This sequence comes from Rhodopirellula sp., assembly GCA_013203845.1. Lineage (GTDB taxonomy): Bacteria > Planctomycetota > Planctomycetia > Planctomycetales > Planctomycetaceae > JABMPE01. Next base: position 12,927 of record JABMPE010000150.1, read on the forward strand.
TATCACCGCAGATGAATCTCGAAGAATGCTTGTCTGGCGGGGTGAGCGAAACTTCTTTGACGAGTTCTCCGTCTTCTGGTCGATCGAATCGTCAGACGACATTTTAACCTGGCAGGATTGGCAGGACCTCTGGCAACCGGATGGCAAAGGGTCGAAGAATCTTCCGATCGACTGGCTCGTCGAAAAACCATTCGACGGCAACGAGGCCATTGGCCGGCTGACGCCGTCGATCTGGCAACTGGGTCCTGGCCTGACCGAGCTTAACCCTGCGATCCAGGGGGCAACCGATGGTAGCGACGCAGGTGCGGACCTGTCCGAACTTCCGTTGTTCGCCGAAAAGAAATTGACTGTTGGGGAAACTTCGACCGCGCCGGCGACTTCACGCGAACTGACACGACCACGCTCGCCAGCGGCAACAGTTACACCAAGACCCGCATCGAACAGCAACAGCAAACCGCAAACATCACCGCCCGGTGGCAGCACTCGAACGTTGCCAGAGTGACGCAACAATCACGCCCTGACAGGCTTCCGAGGCGACGAGCTTCCACCCCGCCAGTTCAAGACGGGCCGCCGAAGGCGCATCCGCTCGACGATGGAACACTGCCAGATACTGCGTCGATTTATTCAGCTTGTGGTCGTTGGCCTCAACCGCCGGGAACGGACTAAGAGCCAGCGTGAGATGCTGCTGAGCTGGCGCCAGTCTGAGTCGACGACCTGATTCTACGGCGCCACGCGACAGCATCGGGACCTGCCGCTCCAGTTCTTCCAGCTGAAACTGGTGCAGCACAGGCGCAACTTGAATGACGGCGTTGTCAGGGACGCGTTCCACCAGTTCAGATAAAAAACTGCGGGAGAAACTGTCGCCCCAGTAGGTCACCTCGAAACCCAGCCTTTCGGCGCCTGGCAGGCCGCCGATCACTAGGTTGTAATAGCTGAGGAAGTATGGAGTTGTCGTTGCAAGCCCCGTCAGTTGCATTGCCAGGAAACATCCCAGGACGGTCTTGTGAGGCAATTTGCAATTCATCAGTAGATTACTGATGCGGACAGCCCCCAGACCTGCCAGCACGGCAATGCCCGGAAATACAATCAGAAACAACCGCACCCCGTCATAGACGGCAACACCGGGCAGCGAAAATAAAACCAGCGGAGCAATCACCGATCCGCAGACAAGACTTGTTGCTTGATCAGTAAAGAGTTCCCGCCGCGTCTGCCACAATCCTGCCGCCGCCAGCAGAAGAATTCCGGTCGGAACTGTCACGAATGTCATCAGCCAGGGATAATGCCACGGGACGTCAACGTCTTTGAAAACCTGGTTGAGATACCAGACGTTCAACGAAACACGCCCGGTCGTGCGTCCAAAGTATTCTGCGAGATGGCCTGGCAGATCGAGCCACAGCCACAGCCACGGCCATCCGACGACGAAAATGACGGTTGTCGAAAGGCAGCTCACCAGCAATGGCCGAACCGCAGCAAATCGCCAGTGCCAGAGTGCCCACGCGGCGATCAATGGAGGCAGCAGCACCGCCTGCATCTTCGTCAGTAAGGCGAGCCCCGTCAGAAATCCGCATACGATGGCGGCCTTGTCTCCGGGAGGCTTGGAGACTCGGCGAGGATCGAGCAACTCGTCCGCTTTCGAATTCAATTCGGAGACGTCAATTGAAGCCGCCCCTTGAGGCCGATTCCACAGGGAAACAGTACCGAGAATCGCGGTCGTCCAGACCAGTCCCAGGAACGTTTCCAGCGAAGCCAGATGTGCGTGCCCGAACAGTCGAGGCATCACCGCCAGGCTGACGGAAGACGTGATACCGGCCACCGTTCCCCAACGCGTTCCCGCAAACACTCCCACAAGCAGGACGGTCAGAGCGAAGGCAACTGCAGAACCTGCTCGCGCGTGGATTGTGACGAACGGATTGTCGCCACTTTCGACCGGTGCGACCTCTCTCGAAATTTCATGGAAAACGCCCAGCCACAGCCTCCCCAGTGGAGGGTGGTCCGGGTTGTAGCCAGCATCTCCAAAGACTTCTTCAACACTACGCAGATCAAGAATCCCGAGGCCGTAGTTCTTGAGGCTCTCAACCAGATAGACACCCATCTGCACATTGAACGATTCGTCCAGCGTGATTCCTGGCCCGGGTGGCAAATTCGGACGGGAATCTGCTGGATCCAGCGTGACCAGCACCGCTGCCAACGTCAGCACGGCAACAATCAGCGGCCCGACGAACATTCGCGCCGCGTTCGGTCGATCGCTTCGTCGTGAAAGTGTGGTCTGCGTGGAACACAAGATGTTCAAAATCCGGTCTCTGGCGGGAGTTGGCGAATGGCTGAACGGTTTCGGTAATAGTACGCGACGTTTCGTGAAACGGCGTCTCGACCGTCGAAGTCGAGACAAATCCCGTCGCTCCTGCTGCCGCCGAAATCTGATTCAGCCGGCATACGCGGTGAGTTTCCTTAATCCAGGTTCCTGCCATCCTGGCAGAAGCCGGCTCTCCAGCAAGCCGAAAACCGCGTTCTGGCAGCAGAGCCTGTAAGTCGCCAAAAGCCGTAACTGGTTCTGACGGTGTAATTTGCAGCGTACTCTGTCAAGTGGCACGTCGTTCGCTTACAGGGAAACAGCCCTTTCTCGGGCTGCCGGTATGTCGTGATTTTCCGACACGGATGACGGACATTGGCTGCCGGGAAGGCAGCCGGATCCTGCGGAGCGGCCTGCGACGGACTGTCAGGCAAACGCAAGTCAATAAAATAACAGTGAAATAGCGACAAGGGAGAATCGAATGGCGAAGGCGAAAGAAAAGGCAAAGAAGACAAACCTGATTCCACTGGGTGACCGGGTTGTTCTACAGCGGGATGTCGCTGAAGACACAACCGCTGGAGGAATCGTGCTGCCTGATTCGGCCAGGGACAAGCCGCAGCGAGGCACAGTCGTGGCCGTTGGCGATGGCCACGTAAAGAGCGATGGAACGAAGATTGAGCTGACTGTTAAAGCAGGCGACAAGGTTCTGTTCAGCTCGTACGCTGGCGAAGAAATCAGTGTTGGCGACGACGAGTTTCTGCTGCTCCGCGAAAGCGACATTCTCGCCACCGTCTAGGCATTCTGGCCGAGTGGAAGTCGTATGACTTCCGGACCGGGTTTTCGGGAATTCGACCGCTCATCATTCAAACCGTTCACAGGAGAATTCAACTCATGGCAAAGATTATTGCCTTCGACCAGGACGCTCAGGAAGCCATGCGGCGCGGCGTCAGTAAACTCGCTCGTGCCGTTAAAGTGACGCTTGGGCCCCGCGGTCGAAACGTCATTCTTGAAAAAAGCTTTGGCTCGCCAACCGTTACCAAAGACGGCGTGACGGTCGCTCGCGAAATCGAGTTGAGCGACAAGTTCGAAAACATGGGCGCAATGCTGGTCAAAGAAGTTGCCAGTAAAACTTCGGACAACGCAGGCGATGGAACAACCACCGCGACGGTGATGGCCGAAGCAATCTTCAACGAAGGCCTCAAGGCAGTTGTTGCAGGTGTCAGCCCGATCGAAATGAAGCGGGGCATGGACAAAGCCGTTGTCGACATCGTTGCTAACCTGCACGGTATGTCGACCGAATGCCGTAATAAAAAAGCCATCGCTCAGGTTGGAACCGTTGCTTCTAACGGCGACACCGAAATTGGTGACATCCTTGCGAAAGCAATGGAAGAAGTCGGCAAAGACGGCGTCATCACTGTGGAAGAGGGCAAGAGCCTCAACACGGACTACGACAAGAAGGAAGGTCTGCAGTTCGATCGCGGATACCTGTCGCCCTACTTCGTGACAGATTCAACCAGCATGGAAACCGTCTTCGAAGACGCCTATGTGCTGATCCACGAAAAGAAAGTTTCCAACATTAAGGACCTCGTTCCTGTTCTGGAAAAGGTCGTTCAAAGTGGCAAGGCACTGCTGATCATTGCGGAAGACGTGGAAGGCGAAGCTCTGGCAACGCTGGTGATCAACAAGCTGCGTGGCACCTTCAAGATCGCTGCTGTCAAAGCTCCTGGCTACGGCGACCGTCGCAAAGCCATGCTGCAGGACATCGCCATCATGTGCGGTGGCCAGGCAATCTTCGAAGACCTGGGCATCAAACTGGACAACGTCCAGCTGAGCGATCTGGGAACTGC